>CABSKX010000011.1 GCA_902478365.1 uncultured Collinsella sp.
AAAAGATCAAGTCGTCCTCGCAGACGCTCAAGCAGGAATACCTCGATACATACGAAGGATGAATGTGGGGGAGTGTTCGGATGATAGTTGATATTCAAGGGCCAGTTCGTGCTGTGCCGAAAAGACCGTGAACCTTTTGTGGGACACGCGGCGCCGTGGTACCATAGCCGAGTTTGTTGTCTTGGTCGGAAACCAAGACGCCTTATGCGCTGATCGGTAACCAGCGCCTGACCAATAAGGAGTCCTACCATGAAGCAGGGTATCCATCCCCAGTATGTCGAGTGCACGGTGACGTGCTCCTGCGGCAACACCTTCAAGACGCACGCTACCGTGTCCGAGATGAAGGTTGAGCTTTGCAACGAGTGCCACCCGTTCTACACCGGCCAGCAGAAGTTCGTCGACACCGGTGGACGCGTCCAGCGCTTCGCCGACAAGTTCGGTGGCGCCGCTGCCGCCCAGCTCAAGAAGGCCGAGGAGGCCAAGGCTGCCAAGGCTGCCAAGGCTGCTGAGGCCGAGGCCGCTCGCAAGGCCGCCGCTGAGGCTAAGGCTGCCGAGAAGGCTAAGCGTGCTGCTAAGTTCGCCGAGGAGGCTGCCAAGCAGGCCGCCGAGGCTCCCGTTGAGGAGGCCGCTGCCGAGGCCGAGACCACCGAGGCTGCTGAGTAAATAGCTCGCCGCGGAATCGCTCGCATTCATGGCATAAGGGCCGCGCATCCGTTTGGGTGCGCGGCCCTTTTCTTTTTATTGGTGCAGGCTAACCCGTTCCCATTGCACCAGATTGGTGCGAAGGGGACGGGTTGGTTTGCACCAAATGGCAGAGTGACGGCGTTTTCCCAGATAAAACCTGCCAAAATAAACCAGTCCCTTTTTGGCAGGTCGGTCGGGTCGTAGTTATTACGTGGCGGTCGAGGTCGACCGTATAGGCCGCGTCCTGTTTGGCTAAAGTACATTTATCTGTGTTTAACTCGCCCGAGGCTGCATGGCGCGGGCGATGGCCAAAAAGGAAAACCACATGGGATTCATGTCAAAGCTGCTGTCCTTTGGATCCGATAAGGACCTTAAGCGCTACTACAAGATCGTCGATCAGATCAACGGTCTTGAGCCCCAGTTTGAGAAGATGACCGAGGAAGAGCTCCGCGCCCAGACCGATAAGTTCCGTGAGCGTTACGCCAACGGCGAGTCGCTCGACGATATGCTCCCCGAGGCTTTTGCCACCGTGCGTGAGGCTTCCAAGCGCATCACGGGCATGCGTCACTTTGACGTGCAGCTCATTGGCGCCATGGCACTGCACGAGGGGCATATCGCCGAGATGAAGACCGGCGAGGGCAAGACCCTTGTCTCCACCTTGGCCGGCTACCTCAACGCTATCGCCGGCAAGGGCGTGCATGTCGTTACCGTCAACGATTACCTGGCAAAGCGCGACTCCGAGTGGATGGGCCGCATCTACAAGTACCTGGGAATGACCGTCGGTCTGCTCCAGAACAACATGCCGCTCGAGCTCAAGCGTCCGGCCTACCAGGCAGACGTCACCTACGGCACCAACTCCGAGTTCGGTTTCGACTACCTGCGCGACAACATGGTCACCCGCCCCGAGCAGCGCGTACAGCGCGGCCACCATTACGCCATCGTCGACGAGGTCGACTCCATCCTGATCGATGAGGCCAGAACGCCGCTCATCATCTCGGGCGCCGGCACCAAGTCCGCCAGCACCTATAAGGACTTCGCGCGCGCCGTGCGCGGCCTGGAGCGCGGTGAGGACGTGTCGCACGACATGCTCACCGCCACCGAGGACGTCGAGCCCACGGGCGACTACGTCATGGATGAGGCCAAGCACACCATCGCCGCCACCGAGCGCGGCCTTAAGAAGATCGAGCGCCGCCTGGGTATCGATGATATCTATGCCGATCTCTCCGGCCAGCTGGTCAACCACCTGCAGCAGGCGCTGAAGGCCCAGTACATGTTCCACCGCGACAAGCAGTACGTGGTCACTAATGGCGAGGTCAAGATCGTCGACGAGTTCACCGGCCGCATTATGGAAGGCCGCCGCTACTCCGAGGGTCTGCACCAGGCCATCGAGGCCAAAGAGGGCGTGCTCGTGCGCGAGGAGAACCAGACGCTGGCCACCATCACCCTGCAGAACTACTTCCGTCTGTATGACAAGCTCTCCGGCATGACCGGTACGGCACTCACCGAGGATGCCGAGTTCCGCGAGATCTACAAGCTGCCCGTCGAGGTCATCCCCTCCAACAGGCCCGTTCAGCGTGTTGATCACGAGGACTTGGTGTACCGCACCGTCCAGGCCAAGTACAACGCCGTTGCCGACGACGTCGAGCGACGTCACGCCAAGGGTCAGCCGGTCCTGGTGGGCACCGTCTCCATCGAAAGCTCCGAGAAGCTGTCGGCCGCCCTTACCAAGCGCGGCATCGCGCACGAGGTCCTCAACGCTAAGCATCACGAGCGCGAGGCTCATATCGTTGCCCAGGCCGGACGCTACGGCGCCGTGACCATCGCTACTAACATGGCCGGTCGTGGTACCGACATCCTGCTGGGCGGCAACCCCGACGAGCTGGTGCGCGAGCGCCTGGAGTACGCGGGCCTGACCATGGAGGACGTGACGCCCGAGCAGCTCGAGCAGTTTAACGCCGAGGCCAAGGAGACCTGCAAGGCCGAGCGCGAGCGCGTGCTTGCCGCAGGCGGCCTGACCGTCATCGGTACCGAGCGCCATGAATCCCGTCGTATCGACAACCAGCTGCGCGGCCGCTCCGGTCGTCAGGGCGATCCGGGCGAGACCCAGTTCTACCTGTCGCTCGAGGACGACCTCATGCGCCTGTTCGGCGGCGACAAGATGGACCGCGTCTCCAAGATGATGGTCACCGCCGACATGGGCGACGACATGCCCATCCAACACAAGATCATCTCCAAGGCCGTCGAGAGCGCCCAGCACAAGGTCGAGAGCATCAACTTCTCCATGCGTAAGAGCGTCCTTGAGTACGATGACGTCATGAACAAGCAGCGCCAGGTCATCTACGCCGAGCGTAACAAGATTCTGGATGGCAAGGACCTGACCGACCACATCACCGAGGTCATGCACGACACCGTGTACCGCTGCGTGCAGGAGTTCTGCACCAAGGACAGCCACGATGGCGAGCGCGATCTCGAGGGCCTGCGCAAGTGGGTCGTGGAGTTGACCGGCCATATCGATACGCCGAAGTTCCCCGACGAGGACTTCGAGGCCCTTGCTGCCGATGTCCTGGCCTACGTTGAGAAGTGCTACAACATGAAGGCCGAGCGCCTGGGTGAGGATCTCATGCGCGAGCTCAACACCCAGGTCATGCTGCGCGTTATCGATACTCGCTGGATGAACTACCTGCAGGAGATGGACTACCTCAAGACCGGTATCGGACTGCGCGGCTTTGGTCAGCGCGACCCGCTGGTCGAGTACAAGACTGAGGCTTATGGCGCGTTCCAGATGCTCGTCGACACCATGTACGAGGATTACCTGCGTACCGTTCTGCGCATCGAGATCAAGGCCGCCCCGCAGGCCGTGGGGCACAAGGAGGACCCCGCGCTCGAGGGTGCGCACTTCTCCGGCCCCGCCGATGTCGATGGCGACAACGGCAACTCGGTGCTGCGCAAGCAGGCACAGGTGCAGGCTCGTACTGCCGTCCAGGGAGGCCCGGCTGCCGTTAACAACGGTGGTAAGGTGACGACCTACCGCAAGTCCGAGAGCGACGATCCGTACGTCAACGTGGGTCGCAACGACCTGTGCCCCTGCGGCAGCGGCAAGAAGTTCAAGTACTGCCACGGCAGGAATCGTTAATGGTCGAGGCTTTAGAGGTAACGCCCGCCGAGCTCGACGCGTTTGCGGACCGGCTCGGCGAGGTCGAGTCGTATCTTCATTTGGACGAGAAGCGCACGCGCGTGACCGAGCTCGAGGCCAAAAGCGTGGCCCCTGGCTTTTGGGATGATGCCGACGCCGCTCGCGCCACCATGGAGGAGATCGCTCGCGCCAAGGAAGATATCGCTGCCGTGGATACCGCGCGCGGCGAGCTATCTGACGCCCGTGCGGCGCTGGAGCTTGCCGAGGAGATGGGCGAC
Source organism: uncultured Collinsella sp. (assembly GCA_902478365.1). Classification (GTDB taxonomy): domain Bacteria; phylum Actinomycetota; class Coriobacteriia; order Coriobacteriales; family Coriobacteriaceae; genus Collinsella. The sequence goes on from CABSKX010000011.1 coordinate 4,096, forward strand.
GACCCCGATGCCGCCGCATTGCGCGAGGAGGCTGCCGCTACGGCAAAACGCCTGGCCCGCGCAATCGACGATCTCGAGCTTTCGAGCTGGTTTACCGGTGAGTTCGATCACGGCGACGCGATTGTGACCATCAAGCCCGGACAGGGTGGCCTGGAGGCGCAGGACTGGACCTTCATGCTCTTTAAGATGTACATGAAGTACTGCCAGCGTCGCGGCTGGAAGGTCACCATTAACGACTGCCCCGCGGCTGAGGTCATCGGCATCGACCGTGCGACCTTTACCGTCGAGGGCAAGGACGCGTTTGGCATGCTGCGTGCCGAGGCCGGTGTGCACCGCTTGGTGCGCATTAGCCCCACCGACGACAAGAAGCGCCGCCAGACCACTTTTGCCGGCGTCGAGGTCATCCCCGTGCTGCCTGACGATATCGACATCGAGATCAGTCCCGACGATATCCGCGTGGACGTGTATCACGCGAGCGGCCCGGGCGGCCAGGGCGTCAACACCACCGACTCCGCCGTACGCGTGACGCATTTTCCCAGCGGCATCGTTGTCACTTGCCAAAACGAGCGCAGCCAGATTCAGAACAAGGCCGCGTGCATGCAGATTCTCAAGGCCCGTCTGTACGAGATCGAGCTTGAGAAGCGCGCCGAGGCGCTCGACGAGATTCGTGGACCCAAGACCACGATCGGGTTTGGTAACCAGATTCGCAGCTACGTGCTCTACCCGTATCAGATGGTCAAGGACCTGCGTACGGGCGTGGAGACCAGCAACGTCGAGGCCGTTCTCGACGATGGCGATCTGGATCCGTTTGTGATCGGCTACCATCGCTGGGCAACCGGCAACGCCGATGCGGAAGGCTCGGACGCCTAGGCACATGGTTGGCTCCGGGTCGATGCAAACACTTCGCAGGGGTGGTATTTGCTCGATGAATCGGTAGAATCGAATACAGCAAGAAGTTCAAAGCGCACTCGTTTGGGTGCGCTTTTTTGAGGGAGGCAGCATGGCATATCGTCTGGACATCAAGCGCATTCTTTCGCTGAACTTCTTTCACGATCTACCCAAGATTATGCTGGGCTGCGCTCTGGCCGCTATCGCGACGGACCTGTTTTTGATCCCCAACGGTCTTGCTGCCGGCGGCGTTACGGGTCTCGCCACGATTATCCAGGCGGTCGGCGCCTCGCATGGCATATCGCTTCCCGTCGGTATCCAGACCATCGTGATGAATGCCTTGCTGCTGCTGGTCGTTATGCGCGAGGGTGGCATGTTCTACGTGGTACAGACGGCGACGGGCTTTGTGCTGCTGGGCTTTTTCACCGACCTGTTCGCTCCGTTCGTGGCGCCGCTGGCGCATTCCGATCTGATGCTGCCCGCCATGTGGGGCGGCATTATCACGGGCATCGGCTACGGCATGGTGCTGCGTGCCGGTGCCAACACTGGCGGCTCAGACACCATCGGTCAGATTATCTCGCGCAACGCATCGCTGCCGGTTGGCTCGACCGTCATGGCGATCGATGTTGCCGTGTGCGCGCTGTCGGCCCCAGTCTTTTCGGTCGAAAACGCGCTGTATGCGGGCCTTTCGATGGTCGTTAGCGGCTACGTGATCGATGCCGTGGTCGACGGCGGCAACAGGCGCCGTATGGTGCTCATCATCTCGGACAAGTTTCCCGATATCGCGGCCGACATCATGTATGGCTTGGGTCGCGGCTGCACCAAGTTTAAGGCGACCGGCATGTACTCGGGTGCCGAGAAGCCAGTGATCATGGTAATCGTGATTCGTCGCGAACTCAACACACTCAAGACGATCGTGCGCGAGCGCGACCCGCGCGCTATCGTGACGGTGGCCGATGTCACGGAGACCTTCGGTGAGGGCTTCAAGGACATTAACGCGTAGGGTCGACTGCGTTCCATCCAAAAGACGTTCACATTGATAAACCGTTTCATCAGCGGTTCTGCCTGCTAAATTGCTCAAATAATGATAAATACTCTGGTAAAGCTTCCGGTTTCCAGCATAATGAATGGCGTACGTGCATCGCGGCTGGGTTGGGACGACCTTCTGTGCCGTGCGCATCTTGTCTAAAGAGGATGAAAGGAAGGCACAATGAGCGACGAAGAGCTCAAAAAGGTTGCCAACGAGGTAAGGAAGGGCATCGTCACCGGCGTGCACGCTGCCAAGTCCGGCCATCCGGGCGGTTCGCTCGGCGCTGCCGACATCATGACCTATCTGTACTTTGAGGAAATGAACGTCGACCCGGCCGACCCCCGCAAGGCCGACCGCGATCGCTTCGTGCTTTCCAAGGGCCACTGCGCGCCTGGTCTGTACGCCGTGCTCGCCGAGCGCGGGTTCTTCCCCAAGGAGGATCTCGAGACGCTGCGCCACATCGGCAGCCATCTGCAGGGCCACCCCAACATGAACGACACCCCGGGCGTCGACATGTCCACCGGCTCGCTCGGTCAGGGCATCTCCGCCGCTGTGGGCATGGCCGTTGCCGCCAAGCACTGGGGCGATACTTACCGCACGTACGCCCTGCTGGGCGACGGCGAGAGCGAGGAAGGCCAGGTCTGGGAGGCCGCCATGTTTGCCGGCAACCAGCAGCTCGACAACCTCTGCGTGATCGTCGACCACAACGGCTTGCAGATCGACGGCCCCGTCGAGGAGGTCAACGACCCCATGCCGCTCGCCGACAAGTTCCGCGCCTTCAAATTCCACGTGGTGGAGCTCGCCGACGGCAACGACTTCGATCAGATCCGCGCCGCCTTTGCCGAGGCCCGCGCCACCAAGGGTCAGCCGACTGCCATTATCGCCGAGACCATGAAGGGCAAGGGCGTCTCCTTTATGGAGAACCAGGTGGGTTGGCACGGTAAGGCCCCCAACGATGAACAGTTTGAGCAGGCCATGGCAGAGCTCACGGCCGCCGGAGAGGAGCTCTAGGATGGCAGACGTCAAGAAAATCGCCACGCGCGTAAGCTACGGCGAGGCCCTCGTCGAGCTCGCCAACGAGCACGATGACTTTGTGGTCCTCGACGCCGACCTGGCCGCCGCCACGCAGACTGGCAAGTTCAAGGCAGCCTGCCCCGATCGCTTCTTCGATGTGGGCATTGCCGAGAGCAACCTGATGGGTGTTGCCGCCGGTATCGCAACCACCGGCCGCGTTGCCTTCGCGAGCAGCTTTGCCATGTTCGCCGCCGGCCGCGCCTTTGAGCAGGTCCGCAATTCCATCGGCTACCCGCACCTTAACGTTAAGATCGGTGCCACGCACGCCGGTATCTCGGTGGGCGAGGATGGCGCCACGCACCAGTGCTGCGAGGATATCGCCCTCATGCGTGTTATCCCCGGCATGACCGTGATTGTTCCCGCCGACGACGTCGAGGCCCGCGCCGTGACGCGCGCCGCCTACGAGTGCGACGGCCCCGTGTACATGCGCTTTGCCCGTCTGGCCTCGCCGGTCATCAACGATTCCGAGACCTACAAGTTCGAGCTGGGCAAGGGCATCGTCATGCGCGAGGGCGCCGACGTGACCATCATTGCCTGCGGCCTGATGGTCGGCGAGGCGCTCGAGGCCGCTGAGCAGCTTGCTGCCGAGGGCATCGATGCCGAGGTCATCAACATGCACACCATCAAGCCCATCGATGCCGACCTGATCGTCAAGAGCGCCACCAAGACCGGCCACGTCGTGACCGTCGAGGAGCACTCCGTGATCGGTGGCCTGGGCAGCGCCGTTGCCGATGTCCTGTGCGAGCAGTGCCCGACGCCGCTTAAGAAGATCGGCGTCAACGACACCTTCGGCGAGTCCGGCCCGGGTGCCGAGCTCCTGCACAGGTACGGCCTGGACGCCGCCAACATCGTGGCAACCACCAAGGAGTTCTTGGCCTAAGGCGTTTTTGCGTTGGCCTTACCTTGAGAGCCGTTCCCGCATTGGGCAATAAATAAGCCGGGGTGCCTTTCGTGTGGAGGCACCCCGGCTTTGTGTTTGGGGGAGGCAGAGAAGGGGCTAGAGGAGCTTTAGACTTGGTGTCAGCGCATCTTGCATGGCCTTGTCCTGCTGTGCTAATTCATCGCTACTGTGGCTATCTTCTGATGCGAGGAAGTCCGAGAGGATTTTGCTGTATGAGACTGTGCCAAGGCTCTGTAGATCCGTGAGCTCGGTCGCCTCCTCTTCTGATACGCTATCGGAATAATGGCTACTGCCAAAATATTTTTTACTGTGAGCCTCATCTGCGGCGACATAAGACCAACGAGTTCGACCGAGTCGAACGAAGAAGTTGTCACTTAACGGCACTATCTTAATTGCGCCGCCGGCAACGTCCCCCATATTGCGATCGGGGTTAGCAGACCCGATGAGCGCGATGACAACTCTACTGGGGTAGAGCTTTGATCGGACGGTGATCGTGTCTCCGTCGACTTCCACTGTCACCCTACCATCCCAGTACTCGGGCAGGTCGACACTGAAGGTTTGGGCCTCGATGTGGCGTGCGGCGGCTTTGCGCTGTTCCTCGGCTTGGCGCGCCGCTTCCTCTTCGGCGGCTTTCTTGGCCGCGACGGCGGTGTCGCGGCGGTTCGTTGCGGCGTGTTGCAGCGCATCGACGTTGGGTGCGTCCTTGCCCTTGTATGCCATGGTGAGCGTCACGGCGTCGTTGATCTCGTCGTCGGTCACGTCGACAGCATCGATGGGCGTAAAGTCCAAAACCGAATCCTGCTCGGCGAGTTCTGCCAAGTCGATCTTCTCGCCCTTAACAAAAGCGTCGTCGATCGTAAGCTCGGCCTTTGTGCAAGGCACCTGGTAGATAGTGCCATCGGCGGCGATGGGGGAGCCCGCCGCCTTGAGCGTGTACTTGCCCTGGATAAGCTTGATGCCCGAGCCGTCGGAAGCGACATATTCGACCTTGTCGACCTTCTTTCCGTCGACCGTCTTGCCCTTTACGCGCACCGGCACACGCGAGGCGCCGTTATCGGTGTCCCACCCTTCAGCCTTTACGCTCACCACGAGCGCATGCTTGGAATGCGCCGACTCATACTGCTCCTGCTCCTGAACATGCTGCTGATACAGGTGATACGCCAGCCCGCCGCCCCCGCCAACAGCAAGTATCGCCGCGCAGACGATAGCGATTACGACGCTCTTCTTGGGCTTCTTGCTGGGGGCGGGCGAACCCACAGGTGCCGGCGCAACCGCAGGTTCGGCTACGGGCATAGTCTTTGGCCCATCAGCAAGCGCGGCTCCGCATCCCACGCAAAACCGTGCACCATCAGCAAGCTCAGCACCACAATACGGACAAACCATACCAACCTCCAGCGAGCCTAGAACCATCCATCTATCTAACTCAACTGTAAAGCGATATCCCTAACCAAAGTTGCGCAACAATGAGCCCCAATATAAGTTGCGGTGAAATAGGGACTGATTAGGGCTTTTAACCGCTAAAACAGTCCCTATTTCACCGCAACTTCTAAAGAGCCCCCTTAGTAGCCGCAGGCCGGGCACAGGGTTACCTCCCAAATCTTTCCGCAGCGCAGGCCGGCGTTTGTCCGCAGCTCCGCAGGAGCAGGACAAATGCCGGCCATGCGCGAGGACGATTTGGGAGGTAACCCTGTGCCCGGCCGGACAGATCCCAAAGCCCGCCATGCTTCTTATGTGCAGCAAAGGCAATGCTGCTAAAATACAAAGCGCTCATGTAGTTTAAACGCACGACGATAAGGAGCACCAGTGGGTAACCACTTCCGTACCTCCGGTGCGGGCGATGAAGCCCCCATGACGCAGCCGAGCGTCGCGGGCAGTCGTTTCGCCACTCCGGATTCAGAGGATCAGCTGTTTAGCCCGATCCCCGCACAGCCGGCAGATCAGGCACAGCCGGCGGCAGATCCCTTTGCCTACAACCCCAACAACGATGTTGCGCTTTCCGGCACGGCGGGCTTTGAGCCCGTTCAGGCGGTGACCGCCCGTGTGGCTCAGCCTCAGATGAGCGCCGCCACGCCGCAGCCTACTATGGCCGGCATCCCCGGCCCCATGGCCCCTGCGGCTCCCGCGCCGCAGCCCGCGCAGTCCGGTCTTTTTGCCGGCATTCCCGACCCCACGCAGCCTGCGGCTCCCGTGGTCGAGCGCGATCAGGCCGCCGAGGTCGCAAGCCTCGACAACGCGCTCAACAACCCCGACTTCACGTCGGTGTTTGCGCCCATCGACCCGCAGGCCAGCCGCAAAAAGATGGCCAAGCAGGCCGGCGTCGAGCCCGTCATCCTTATGGAGCACGTCACCAAGATCTATCCGGCACAGCCCAACAAGCCCGCACTCGACGACATCAACATCGAGATCTATCCGGGCGAGTTCGTCTTTTTGGTCGGTCACTCCGGCTCGGGCAAGACCACGCTGCTGTCGACGCTCAACCGCGACGTCAAGCCCACAAGCGGTCGCATTTTGGTCGCCGGCCAGGATCTCATGAAGATCAAGAACCGCAAGGTTCCGTTCCTGCGTCGTCAGATTGGCGCCGTGTTCCAGGACTTTAAGCTCCTGCCGCAAAAGACTGCCTACGAAAACGTGGCGTTTGCCCTGCAGTGCATCGGCAAGCCCAAGGGCGTCATTCGCAGCCAGGTGCCCGAGGTGCTGCGTCTGGTCGGTCTGGCCGACCAGATGGACTCGCTGCCCGATCAGCTTTCCGGTGGCGAGCAGCAGCGCGTGGCCGTTGCCCGCGCTATGGTCAACCGCCCGCCGCTGCTGATTTGCGACGAGCCCACGGGCAACCTCGACCCGGCGATTTCGCTGGGCATCATGAAGCTGCTCGAGCGCATTAACCGCACCGGTACCACCGTGATCGTCGCTACGCACGACCGCGAGATGGTCGATAGCATGCACCGTCGCGTGATCGCCCTCGAGGGCGGCCACGTAATCCGCGACCAGGAGAGGGGAGGTTACGGCAACTATGGCACCAACTAACGTGGGCTACTCGCTCAAAGAGGCAATCAGCCACTTCTTCCGTAACTGGACCACCTCGCTCGGCGCCGTCATCACGATTTTCCTTTCGCTGTTTATCATCGGCCTGTTCATTATGGGTTCCGCGATGCTGAACTCCGTGATCGGCACCGTCGAGGATCAGGTCGTCATCAACGCCTTTATTAGCGATGACGCCGACCAGGCAGATGTTCAGGCCTTTGAGGCCGAGCTCAAGACGTGGAGCAACGTCAAGTCCGTGACGTACAAGGACAAGGACGACGCGCTGGCCGAGTACACGAGCAAGATGTCGGGTAACGCCGACGCTACCATGAGCGCGCTCGACGGTCAGAACCCGCTGCCGGCTTCGTTTGCCATCGAGATGGACGATCCGTCCATGGTCGAGAGCACGGCCCAGAAGCTCAAGAAGAACGCCGATTTTCAGAAGATCGCGGACGACGGCGACGTCAACGCGAGCGTTCTGTACGGCCAGGAGGAAGTAAGCCGCCTGTTCCAGGTGACGAACTACATCCGTATCGCCGCCGTGGTGCTCGTCGGCCTGCTGACCTTTATCGCGTTCATCTTTATCAACAACACGATTCGCCTGTCCATTACGGCGCGTCGTCGTGAGATTGCGATCATGCGTCTGGTGGGCGCAAGCAACGGCTTCATTCGCGGGCCGTTCATTACCGAGGGCGTGCTGCAGGCCATTTTGGGCTCGCTGCTTTCCATCGGCGTGCTGGAGCTGCTGCGTAACCTGATGGTTCCGCGTCTGCAGGAGAGCATCGGCTGGATGTCGTTTGCGCTGCCGATGCAGTACTACCTGGTGACCTACGCCGCGCTGATTCTGGTCGGCGTCATTATCGGTCTCTTTGGTTCCGCCATCGCCATGCGCCGCTATCTGCGCGTGTAGGCGTGCTTGGAATTCGTTCCTTCAACGGGTCGCCTCTTTTGGGGCGGCCCGTTTTTTGATCCCTAAGGGACGGCAGGATTGCGGATTATCGTGGCGCTGGTCTATCTATGTGGCCCGCAATCCTGCCGTCCCCTAGGGATCATTTGGGTAGACTCTTGGGGTGTAAACGGCCATCGATAGTAAGGAGGCGCCATGGGGCGCAATAACAAGCATAAGCGTGGAGCTCGCAATAAGCGCGGGCCGGTGCGCAGCGAGCGTCGCCCGAGTCTGACCGGACGCGTGCAGCTCCATGAGCATAGCGCCTACGTTGTAACCGAAAACGGCGACTACAAGGTCATGGGCCGCGGCAAGCGCGAGATTATGGACGGCGACACCGTTGCCGTGAGCATTAAGAACAGCCCGCATGGCGAGCGACGCGCCGTAATCGAGGGCGTAGTCGAGCGTGCAGCCATTAGTGTGGTGGGCACGTACCAGACCGCCGGCCCGCTCGGGGTGATCGAGCCGCTTGATTCTCGCCTTAAGGCCGATTTCTTTATTCTGCCGGAGGACACCTCGGCGGAGCGCTTGGGCGTTCATCCGGGTGATGCGGTCGTCGCACGCATTCTGACATATCCGACGCGCCTGGAATCGGGCACCGTGACGATCGAGCGCCGTATTGGCGGCGATGATGCGCCTGATTTGGGCGTTCAGTATGTGATGGCGCGCTATGGCTATACCGATACGTATCCCGAGGCCGCGCTAGCCGAGGCCGAGGCACTTTCGCTCGATGTGGCCTCGGCACTCAAGGACCCGCTCCGCCGAGACCTGCGCGACCGCTTTGTCATCACGATTGACCCGGTCGACGCGCGCGACTTTGACGACGCCATCTCGCTGGAGCGCACGCTCGCGGGTGGCTACAAGCTGGGTGTCCATATTGCCGACGTTTCGCACTATGTTGCCTGGGACGGACATATCGATCTGGAAGCCCGCCATCGCACGACGTCGGTGTATCTTGCCGATCGCGTTCTGCCCATGTTGCCCGAGCGCCTGTCGAACGATTTGTGCTCGCTGCGTCCCGACGAGGACCGTTTGGCGTTTACCGTCGACATTGAGCTCGACGCGCAGGGTCGCGTGCGCCATTACGATCCCTATCCCAGTGTGATCCGCTCGCGTGTGCGCATGGACTACGACGGCGCCGAGGCGCTGCTGGTGCGTGCCGGTGCGGTGGAGTATTCGGTGCTGGAGGGTGCCGCCGAGGATGTTGCCGCGGTTGAAGCCTCGCGCGAGGAAGCGCTCGGGCGCGGGCTTGCGTGCGAGAAAACCGCTCGCGGCTATAACGTCGGCTTGGGGGATTTTCTCGTAGCTGCCAACGAGCTCGCCGAGCTTCGCCGTCGTATTCGCCGTGCACGCGGTTCGGTCGACTTTGATACGGCCGAGATCCGTGCACTGTTGGACGAGGACGGTGTGCCCGTGCAGATCGTGGCCCGTGAGCGCTCGTGCGCCACGTCGCTGATTGAGGAAGCCATGCTGCTGGCCAACGAGTGCGTGGCGGAGTGGCTGGCCGACCGCGATATCGAGGCCTGCTATCGCGTGCACGACGATCCCAGTCCCGACAGCCTGCACGGTGCTGCTGTGGCACTGGCGCAGCTCGGCATCATCGATGACCGCCGTGCGGCCGGCATTCCCCTGGGAAGTCCCGACGAGTTGCAGGCGGCAGTTGACGCCGCAGCCGGCACGGCTAACGCACCGCTCGTCAACACGCTCCTTCTGCGCAGCATGCAGCGTGCGTTGTATAAGCCCCACAACGAGGGCCACTTTGCGCTCGCCGCGCCGTGCTACTGCCACTTTACAAGCCCCATTCGCCGCTATCCCGACCTGGTGGTGCATCGCGTGCTCAAGCTGCAGCTGGCATACGAGCGGCTGGGTGGAAAAGACGCCTTGGTGCGTACGCCGCGGCTGATCGGTAGGGGTCGCGAGTCCCTGCCGCGCATCCTGCCGCAAATCTGCCGCGCGTGCAGCGATGCCGAGCGTGCGGCCGACGCCGCCAGCCATGCGACGCAAAAGATCAAGATCGCCCAGTACTACGAGGACCGCCTGGGCGAGCGCTACGCCGGAACGATCTCGTGGGTCAGCAGCATGGGCCTCTTTGTGCGCCTGGATCTGACACAGGTTGAGGGTTTGGTTTCGATCAAGAGTCTGGGCAACGAGTGGTTCGAGTTTGATGAGGACGCGCTCACGCTCACGGGCGCCGACACGGGGACTCGCTATGAGCTGGGGCAGCGTGTGATCATCGAGGTCTCGCGCGTCAACACCACGCGCGGGCACTTGGATTTCAGGCTTATTCATTAGCCGGAATTTGGTGATTGATAGAGAACGGGGCGGTCTTTTGGGGCCGCCTTTTTTGTGGCGCATCAATCATCTTGCCGCTCGCGCGCTTGCGTCTTCCGCCTGCTATAGGGGAGATAAAACCTACCAAAATAAATCTGTTCCTTTTTGGGAGGTTTACGAGAGAGCGGGGATGAGATGACAACGGTGTACGGGTATGCGCGGGTGAGCTCGCGTGATCAAAATCTGAATCGGCAGCTGGATGCGCTGGGCGCCTATGGCGTGGAACCGGCGAATATCTTTGCCGATCGTGCGAGCGGCAAGGACTTCGATCGACCGCGGTATCGCGAGCTGCTGTGCGCGTTGGATTCCGGTGATGTGCTGGTGGTACTTTCCATTGATCGGCTGGGCCGTAACTACAGCGAGATCCTCGAGGAATGGCGGTGCATAACCAAAGAGCTCGGCGTCGCCATCGTGGTGCTGGACATGCCATTGCTCGACACGCGCGCCAGAGACTGTGGTGGGTCGGACGTAACGAGTGCGTTGATTGCCGATATCGTTTTGCAGCTGCTGAGCTATGTGGCGCAGGTGGAGCGCGAGAACATTCACCGGCGCCAAGCCGAGGGCATTGCGGCGGCGCGAGCACGCGGCGTGCGCTTTGGCCGGCCCCGCAAGCCCTGTCCTCCGCAATTCGAGTTGGTGCGCGATACCTACGAGGCGGGTGATATCACGCGGAGTCAGGCGGCAAAGCGGCTAGGCGTGTGCGTGGGGACGTTCGATCGCTGGATGCGAGAGATGGAGTAGGGGCGCCACGGTCCTTTGGCGCCCCGATTCGAACATTTTGGATTTCGCTACGGCGACAACTGCATTTGGGGGTACACTCGCTGCTGCTCAAAAAATGACGGAGGTTAGCCCTTGGCGCGTGTGAAGCACATAGTCGGATGGATTTCGGTTGTCCTGCTGGTCGTGACGCTGGCAAGTATCTGGATGCTGACGGAGCAAAACGTGGAGCAGACGTCATCGCTCAGCGAGTCCACTGCGCGCGCGGTGGAAGGGCAAAGCGTCAGCGTGCAGCCCGAGACTGCGGGGGAGACCCAGGCGGGAGATGCCGCCGGGGACGCGGACTCAACGACTGCCACCGTTCATCCCGACCCGCTTGCGCCCGTTCGTCTGTGGATGGGTGTCAACATTCGTCGCGTCGCACATACCGTTGAGTTCTTCTTTGTAGGACTGTTTGCTTCGTTGGTGGCGGTGTGCTTGGATAAGCGCGTGTCGCCCACTCGATTGCGGTGCGTGTCTGTCTTAGCCTTTTGCGCCGTTTGCTCCGTCGGCGATCAGGTGCATAAGATTTTTGTTCCCGGAAGGCATTTCGACGTAGTCGATTTGGGCTTTGACGCCGCCGGCTACATTGCCGCCATGTTGTTGGTGCTGCTGGTCTCCGCATGGGTGCACCACGTGACGCGCCCCATCGGCGCCCATGCGAGACGCCGTTAACAACCCTGTTACAAATGATGCGACCTCGATGAATCATTTTGTGTCGCGCGTATTTCCGAGCGGTCGGATTTGAGGGGCGAGCGGTAGAACGCTCGCCCTTTGTACGCCACGATGCGGCACAATGTACCGCAAAAGCTGTTTGTATCCGGTACGAATCGTTCGTTGGTCTTTAATTCTACTCAACGGAGGTGTTTGAGATGGCAAACGGATTGCTTTTGCGGCTTCGCGAGCGTGAGCTCAGCGCGAGCCCGGCGGAACGCAATGTCATCGCATACGTGAGTGCTCATCCGCATGAGGTGGTCGGGCTGTCCGTCCGCGGTCTTGCCGATGCCACGTTCTCCTCGCCCTCGAGCATTTTGCGTTTTTGCAAGCGCTTGGGTTTTGCGGGCTACAAGGAGTTCCAGCGCGAACTGATTGCCGAACTGGCGCTCTTGGGTGACAAGAAAGACGTTGCCCTCGAGGACATCTCCATGGACGACAGCGTCGAACGTATCGTGGGGAAGGTGATGAAAAGCAACGTGCGCACAATCGAGGCGACGGCGCGAACGCTCGATTACACCGTCTTGGAGCGATGCGCGGCCCATCTTAAACGGGCACGCGCGGTCAATCTGTTCGGTATCGGTGCCTCTCGTTTGGTCGCGCACGATCTAGCGCAAAAGCTCATGCGTGTTGACAAAGAGTGCCATCTGTACGACGACTGGCATGATCAGCTCCTGTGTGCCAAGAACATGCATGAGGGCGATATGGCAATCGCCTTTAGCTACTCGGGCTTAACGCAAGAAGTGCTGGACTGCACCGTCGAGGCTCAACGTCACAACTGTCCCGTTGTGGCCGTGACCAAGGTAGACGGATCGTCCAAGCTTGCCACCATGGCCGATGCCGTGCTCGGCGTTGCTGCAAGCGAGCCCTTGGTCCGCAGCGGTGCCATGGCCTCGCGTATGGCCCAGCTTATGGTTGTCGATGCCCTGTACGCTGCTTACGTTGCCAGCGACTACGAGCGGGCGACGCATGTCATTAAGCAAAACTACATCAAGAAACAGGAAAGATGAGGTGAATGAAATGCTCGATTTAACAAAATTCACGACTGAACAGCGTAATCAAAGGTCAATGGACCTCGATACGATGACATCGCTGCAAATCGTCACGACGATGAACGATGAGGATCTTCGTGCCGTCCAGTCGGTCACGAAAGTGTTGCCCCAGGTTGCCACAGCAATCGACTGGGCTGCTGAGGCACTCGAGCGCGGCGGGCGCGTCTTTTACATGGGTGCAGGCACCAGTGGTCGTCTGGGCGTGCTCGACGCTTCGGAGTGCCCGCCCACGTTTGGTGTGTCACCCGATCTGATTGTCGGGCTCATTGCCGGAGGCGAGACGGCGTTTATCAAGGCTGTCGAAGGTGCCGAAGACAGCGAGGAGCTTGGCGCGAGCGACCTGCGGGAGCGTGGACTTTCGGACAAGGATCTTGTCGTTGGCCTGGCAGCAAGCGGTCGTACTCCCTATGTGGTGGGCGGCCTTGTGTACGCCAAAGCAACTGGGTGCAAGACCATCGCAATTGCCTGTAACCAAGGGTCGAAGATCGGGGAGAGTGCAGATCTTGCCATTGAGCCCGTGCCCGGTCCCGAGGTGCTGACCGGCTCAACGAGGCTCAAGGCGGGAACGGTCCAAAAGCTCATTCTCAATATGATTTCGACCGGTGCCATGGTCAAGATTGGCAAGGTGTACCAAAACCTGATGGTCGATGTGCAGCAGACGAACGAGAAGCTGGTGGTGCGCGGCCAGAACATCGTGATGGAGGCGACCGGCTGCACGCGCGAGCGCGCTGTTCAGGCGCTTGCAGATGCCGGCGGCCACGTAAAGACCGCTATTGTCTCGGTGCTGCTGGACTGCGATGTCGAGCAGGCTGCGGTGGCTCTCGAGCGGGCGCGCGGCCATGTCCGTGCTGCGGTGAGTGGCCATGAGAAGAGCAATGCCGATGTCCAATAGGTGCACGGCGTGAGCTGATATGACATCCAGACGAGATACCCAATACAAGGAGGAGTTATGACGAACAAAGAGCTGGCTCAAAAGCTGCTGGACCTTTTGGGCGGTAAAGACAACGTGCTGGCAAACGCGGCGTGCATGACGCGCCTGCGCGTGACCGTCAAAGACACGGGCAACGTCGACACGGAGGGTATTAAGGCACTCGACGGCGTGATGGGCCTGGTCGAGGACGACACGATGCAGATTGTGCTGGGTCCGGGCAAGGTGAATAAGGTGCTCGAGGAGTTCTCCAAGCTCACCGGCCTTGCGAAAGGCGTTGCTGATGAGAGCGTGGTTGACGCTGCGGCCACAAACAAGGCCGCGCAGAAGGCCAAGTACGAGTCCAAGCCGGTTCAGGCCTTCCTCAAGAAGATTTCCAACGTCTTCGTCGCCCTGCTTCCCGGCATCATTGCGGCTGGCCTCATTAACGGTATCTGCAACGTCATCAATGTCTCGACGGCGGGTGCGCTTGCGGGCGAGTGGTGGTATCAGGGCATTCGTTCCATGGGTTGGGCCCTCTTCGCTTATCTGCCCATCTTGGTGGGCTATAACGCGGCACGCGAGTTTGGTGGCTCCGCTGCGCTGGGCGGTATCGCCGGCATGATGTGTATCGCCAACAGCGCCATGCCCCTGCTTGCGCCTGGCGCGGCTGATCCTGCCACTGCCATTCTGCTGCCGCTCACCAATGCGCAGTACAACCCCGCAGCGGGCGGCATGATCGCGGCTCTCATCGCTGGTGCGTTTTTCGCCTGGATGGAGCGTCAGATTCGCAAGGTCATGCCCAACGCGCTCGATACGTTCCTGTCCCCGCTGCTGGTGCTCATCATCGGCGCCTTTGCTCTGATGCTTGTCATCCAGCCGGTTGGCGCTTGGCTGACGACCGCGATCTTTAGCGTCCTCACCTTTATCTTCGAGAAGCTGGGCGTCCTGGGCGGCTATATCCTGTCGGCAGGCTTCTTGCCGCTGGTGTCCGTCGGCCTGCATCAGGCGCTCACGCCGATCCACGCTATGCTCAACGATCCCGACGGCGCTACCAAGGGCATCAATTACCTGCTGCCCATCCTTATGATGGCTGGCGGCGGCCAGGTCGGTGCCGGTTTGGCGCTGTACTTTAAGACCAAGAACGCCAAGCTCAAGAAGTACGTCGCCGAGTCCATCCCCGTTGGCATCCTGGGCGTGGGCGAGCCTCTGATGTACGCCGTTACGCTGCCGCTCGTTCGTCCGTTTGTGACGGCCTGCCTGGGTGCCGGATTTGGCGGCGCGCTTGCAGCACTGCTTCACATCGGCACGGTTTCCCAGGGTGTTTCCGGTCTGTTTGGCCTGTTGATCGTCGTTCCTGGTCAGCAGCTCGGCTACGTTGCCGCTATGCTGCTTGCTTATGCCGCCGGCTTTGTCCTGACGTGGTTCTTTGGCGTCGACGAGCAGAGGATCAACGAGTTCTTTGGCGAGTAGTTTGATATCGCGAGCCGTGTTGCTCAGGGCTCGCGGCGCGCGGAAGATTTCTTGATGCTATGGTTGTGCCGGCGGGGCTAACTGCTCCGCCGGCCTTTTTTAAAGGAGCGTTGAAGCGTGAAAACGGGTATTTCGATTTATCTTTCTAGCCCTCTGCAGGATATTGAACGGACGATTGAGCGTGGCGCCGCGGCGGGTGCGCGCTATGCGTTTACCTCGCTGCATATTCCCGAGGATGGGGGAGCGGCGTATGCCGATAAGGTCCGTCACGTGCTGTCGCTGCTTTCCGCCCGCGGCATTGCGCTCATTGCCGATGTGGGGCCGCGCACGTGCGATTTGCTCGGGCTTGAGCGTATCGAGGATCTGCGTGACCTGGGGCTCGAATACCTTCGTTTGGACTATGGCTTTAGCGCCCAGCGGGTCGCGGAGTTGTCCGGTGTATTTCACATTGTGGTCAATGCATCGACGGTGAGTTCTGATGAAATCGCATCGTGGCGAGAAGCCGGTGCCGATGTGACTCGTTTTGCCGCCTGCCACAATTTTTATCCCAAGCCTTATACCGGTTTAGCTCTGGAAGACATTGCTCGGACGAATCTTCGTCTTGCGGCGCTTGGCTTCGAAATCATGGCTTTTGTGCCGGGTGATGCCAACGTTCGCGGGCCGGTATTCGAAGGACTGCCGACGGTTGAGGAGCAGCGCGGTCGCGCATCAAAGGTTGCCCTCAACATGCTTGAGCTTGCGCATGGCGCCGATTGCGACATTGTGTTGGTCGGCGACCCCGATCTTTCCGATGCGGGCTGGGCGCAGTTTGCTCAAGTTTCCGCCGGATACGTGGATTTGCAATGCCAGCTTGACCCCGGCTATGCCTATGTGCGCGGGCAGATTCATCACGACCGGCCCGATTCGAGTACCCTCATCTTTAGGTCTCAGGAGTCGCGCACGACGCTTAAGCCGGATTCCGTGCCGACGGATACCGGTGCCGGCCTGCCGCGAAAGGCGGGGTCGATCGCTGTGAGCAATAGCGGCTATGGGCGCTACGAAGGCGAGCTTGAGATTGCGCGGGTCGATCTTCCCGGTGACGAGCGCATGAACGTTGCGGGCCATATCACGCCCGAGGCAATGGAGCTGCTGCCGTTCATCAAACGCGGATTCGGGGTACGGTTCGTTTAGCGTGTGACCCGTGGGCTACAATTGGCCCATCATGCTAAGGCGCCTCGTATGGTGCGCACCTGCGTTGGCCGATCTATATTCGGAGGATTCCCATGACCGTACTGTTTGTTGAATATCCCAAGTGCTCGACCTGTAAAAAGGCCAAGGCATGGCTGGACGAACATGGGGTTGAGTATATCGACCGCGATATCGTTACGGACAATCCCGCGGCCGATGAACTTGCGACCTGGATTGCTCGTTCGGGGCTGCCGATGCGACGCTTCTTTAACTCGTCGGGCATGAAATATCGAGAGCTGGGCCTGAAGGCGCGCCTGGATGCGGGTATGACGGACCAGGAATGCTGCGAGCTGCTAGCGACTGACGGCATGTTGGTTAAGCGCCCGCTGCTGGTGGGCGACGACTTTGCGATCCCCGGCTTTAAGGAAGCGGCTTGGACCGAGGCGTTGCTGTAGCGGCTGCGGAAAGTGCGTCCCGTTTCGAGCGCTGATTCTGGGACATGGTTTCCGGTTGAGGGCTCGACGGGAAAGTGGGGACCAGTTTGAGCTTGAAATCTGGGACGCACTTTCCGCCGGCGGGCCTGCCCCAGTCAGTCCTCCAGCTGTGCCCATTCGTGTGGGTCGTAGATCTTTACGTGCTTGTCGGGCGTGTCGCTCCAGTACTCTTCGTCCATAAAGGGCAGATATGCCTGAATGCCGGGGCAGATAAACGGAATCCGTTGCCGCTGCAGGCGCTCGCGCTGCCGCCGCTCCAGGTTCGTCTCGGATATGACGGTCGGCATGCCGGACAGCTCGACGAGGCTTGCCTGAATGCGCTTGAGGTCGGGGAGCGCCGCATGCCATGACGTCCGCATGATCAAAAATGAGGCGCGGCGGTAGTTTGCCTGCATCACCGTGATGGCGGGGCGCAGTGTGGGATGGATTTTTTCCCGTTCGGGCCAAAGGTCAGCAGTGATTTCGAGGCCCAGGGTCTCCCATAGGTAATCAAGCTCTTCGTCCATGGCGCCTCGATATCTACGCGATCATTGATACTTCGATTGTGTTGCCTGGTGCTATCGGTTTCGCGGTAGAATCTGCCAACGGTTGACGGCTACCGCTCGCGGCGTTTTGCCCTTCGTGTACAGCGGTCGGCTTCACAGGTCCTTCACGGGTTGGACGAAATTAGGCCAATTTGACCGAATTTCAAAAAAGTCAAAATTGGGGCTTGCGTCATGGCGGGACTTCCCGTATATTTCTTTCTTGCGCAAAGGCACAGCCGAGCGCAGCGATGCAGTCATTGGGATGTCGTCTAATGGCAGGACAGCGGATTCTGGTTCCGTCAATGGGGGTTCGACTCCCTCCATCCCAGCCATTGCATTTGCTACATATGGCCCGTTCGTCTAGCGGTTTAGGACGCCGCCCTCTCAAGGCGGAGATCACCAGTTCGAATCTGGTACGGGCTACCCACAAATGAATGCCCGGGCCTCGCAAGAGACCCGGGTTTTGTGTATCGACCGTATATACGGCGTCTGCCGTGTTTCGCTCAGATCGAGGAGTAGCCATGGATCTGCCCATCAGCTTGCAAGACATCACGTATGCCGAGAACTATCTGGCGCAGGGCGACCTGGCTACGGCGACGCCGCTGTTGGAGCGCCTGGTGGAGCTCGCCGAGGAGTATATCGACGCCGAGTGCAAGACGGAGGAGAAGCGCCAATACTTTAGCTTCGATAGCAAGTTTGAGCGCTTGGCCTATCGTCGCGTGGAGAAGGATCCGCGCGAGCTCGTGCAGGTCGAGGTGCCGTTTGACCGCCTGTACTCTGACATGGCGTTTGCCTACATTCGCCAGCAGGATTATGTGAGCGCTCGTAATGCCCTGATGCAGGCTGTGCGCTGGGACCCCATGAACTGCAACTATCGCTTGGACTTGGCCGAGCTGTTCCGTGCACTCGAGGACAAGCAGGAATGGGCATCGCTCTCGTTCTCGGTGCTGGAGCGTGCAAGCGATGGCAAGTGCGCCGCCCGCGCCTATGCCAACTTGGGCCAGTATTTCCTTGAGCCCGAGACCGAGAATGTCTCGGCCGCCGTGGGTTGCGCGCGTCTGGCACTGCGCTTAGCGCCCAACGATGCGCACACGACGCGCCTGCTCAACAAGATTCATACCACCTATCCGGATGCCGCCGAGGAGAGCGACGAGCACGTGATGGGTGAACTGGCCCTGCAAGGCGTGCCGACCTCGCCTTCGGCCGAGATTGCCATCTGCCTGATTATGTGCGCGACCGATGCTGCAAGCGACGGCGACAAGCAGGAGGCGACGCGCCTGACAGTGCGTGCTCGCGACCTTGTGGGCGAGGAGGCCTGCGCGGCGATTATCAAACTGGTGCGCGAGAGCGACGCCGAGCTCAATGCTGAGCGCAAGGCAAAGCGCGACGCCGCGGGCTCAAACGTCGATGGGACCGAGGAGGCCAGCGATGCCCAGTAAGCGCGAGCGCAAGCTCATCTCCAAGAATCGCTCGGCACACCACGAGTACTTTATCGATGAGACCTTTGAGTGCGGCATTGAGCTGAGCGGTACCGAGGTCAAGTCGATTCGCGAGCGCGCGTGCCAGATCACCGACACCTTTGCACTGATTCGTGGCGGCGAGTGCTGGCTCGTGGGCCTGCATATTCACCCTTATAGCCATGGTGGCGTGTGGAATCGCGACCCTGATCGCCGCCGTCGTCTGCTGCTGCACCGCAAGGAGATTGACTTTCTTGACGGCAAACTGCGTAATCGCGGCTATGCCCTGGTGCCGCTGGAGCTCTACTTTAATACCGACGGCCGCGTAAAGCTGCTGCTGGGCCTAGGCCGCGGCAAGAAACTTTACGACAAGCGCGAGGATATGGCCAAGCGCGATGTCCAGCGCGAGATTGACCGCGCGCTTAAGGAGCGTAACCGCTAGGCGCTCTGTATAAGTTGCGGTGGAATACGGACCGTTTTGCCTGTTTGAGGGGCTATTCAGTCCCTATTTCACCGCAACTGCGGGCGTTTCATCTTGCCTATACTGTTTTGACACATATGTCTCAAAGGCGGCGTCCGTTATGGGCGTCGCCTTTTTTGTGGGTACATACATCCATAAGGTACCAACCCGGGTTAGGGGAGTGATCGTTATGGACAAAACTGCGTTCTTTACCATGCCGAGCGGTCTGTACGTGGTGAGCGCTGCGGCAGACGGGCTGCGCGCCGGCTGTGTCATCAACACAGCGGTGCAGGTGACGTCCATGCCGCCGTGCATTTCGGTTGCCGTGAACAAGGACAACGTCACCTCAGGCGTCATCGCATCGGCCAAAGCGTTCGCGCTGACCGTGATCGATCAGACGGCCGATATGCTCTACATCGGTAACTTTGGGTTCCGCACCAGCAGCGATTATGACAAGTTTGCCAAATACGAGACCCGCGAGACGGCTCTGGGCATGCCCTATGTGCCCGAGCACGCGGCGGCCCTGTTTAGCTGCCGTTTGATTGACACTGTGGATGTGGGCACGCATCTACTGTTTATCGGTGAGGTCGAGGATGCCGAGCGCCTGAGCGACGAGACGCCGCTGACGTACGACTACTATCACAAGGTTTTGAAGGGCAAGACGCCTCCGAAGGCCTCGTCCTATCAAGGCTAGAATTGTTGTAAAAACACTTGCATTATTTTATTGAGAACATATACTAATAAGCGAAGTACATCACCAGTCGCGTTCGAGAGGAGAACATCATGGCTGAGGAGAAGAAGACGTATAAGTTTGTGTGCATCGTTTGCGGTTACGAGGTTGAGGTCGATACGCCCGAGCTGCCCGAGGACTACGTGTGCCCGGTGTGCGGCGTCGGTCCCGATCAGTTTGAGCTCGTCGAGGAGTAGCTCGCAGGCACACGACTTGCAGCAATACATAGCTCTGTCCAAGGGCCCCGGTCGAATTCTCGGCCGGGGCCCTTTTCCTCCGTCCCCAAGGGATCACGGCTGCTGTTAGCCGATCCTGTCTGTTGTGAGTCCGGCCGACCGTTTGTCTCAATCTGTAACATCTAGCGGCTCAAAACGGGTCTTCCTGTTACAGAACGAGACAAACCAAAACCATCATTCTCAAAATCTCAATCTGTAACATCTGGCGGCTCAAAACGGGTCTATCTGTTACAGATCGAGACAAAAGGTTGGAGCTGAAGAAATGTCTCGATCTGTAACATCTAGAAGCGGAAATTGGGTCCACTTGTTACAGATCGAGACAAACCAAAACCATCATTCTCAAAATCTCAATCTGTAATATCTGACGGTAAAAACGGGGTCTACGTGTTACAGATTGAGACAAACGGAGCTGTCCCTCGGAAAGATCTCAATCTGTAACATCTAGACATCAAAAGCGGGTCTAGATGTTACAGATCGAGACGTTTGCCTAGGTGGACCCCCCGTTCCATTACATCCCGGTCAACAGCACGGCGTCGAGCGCCGTTACGACGACACCGATCCCTACGAGCAACGCGTTGAGCGGGCGCGAGTTGGCGTATTTGCCCATGACGCGGGGCGAACTGGTGAGTCGTATGAGCACAAAGACCGTAATCGGCAGCTGAAGTGACAGCAGTGCCTGACTCCAGATGAGACCTTCAAAAGGATTCGGGACGACCAAGCACGCCGCCACTGCGCCTACGAAGCAGGCCGCAACGCCGATCGATGAGTGTCGGTCGTGGATGTCGTATTCCTCGTCGAACATGCCCGCGGTGATGGTGCCCGCCGCCATGCCCGCCGTCACACTACTCGATATGCCCGCAAACAGCAGCGCTACCGCAAAGATGGTCGAGCTCGCCGGGCCCAAGATGGGGGAGAGCGTGGCCGCTGCGACGGCGAGGTCGTCTACGACAATGCTGTGCGCAAAGAAGGTCGTTGCGGCCAGGATGACCATGGCCGAGTTGATTGCCCAGCCCACGCCCATCGAAAAGAGCGTGTCGAAGAGCTCGTAGCGTAGACGTTCCTCGATAACCTGCTCGCCTTGGCCTTCGAAGTGCATGGATTGGATGACCTCGGAGTGTAGAAAGAGGTTGTGTGGCATAACGATCGCGCCTAGGACACTTACGATAATCGCGGCCGAGCCGGTGGGCATACTGGGTGTGATCCAGCTTGCGGCGGCCTGCGGCCAGTCGACCTGGACCAGCGCAAGCTCGGCCAAAAACGAGAGTCCTACCACGCCTACGAAGGCGATGATCCATCGCTCGGCGCGCTTGTAGGAGCTCGTCATGAGCATCGCCATCGATGCTGCCGCCACGATGACGCAGCCCGCGCGCACGGGCAGCCCAAAGAGCATCTGGAGTGCGATCGCACCGCCCAGGACTTCGGCCATGGCGGTGGCGATGGTCGCGAGGTAAGCACTGACGAGTACCGTGCGTCCAACGAAGCGGGGAAGGTAACGTGTCGTGGCTTCGGCAAGACAGGCGCCCGTGGCGATACCCAGGTGTGCCGCGTTGTGCTGCAGCGCGATGAGCATAATCGTGGACAGCGTGACGATCCACAGCAGCGCGTAGCCAAACTGCGAGCCCGCGGCCATATTGGAGGCCCAGTTGCCCGGGTCGATAAAGCCGACGGTCACGAGCAGCCCGGGGCCGATATGCCGCGCAATGTCTAGGCCTCCGTGACCACCAGTGCGTCGGGAGCCAAAGTGTTGTTTGAGATGGTTGAGCATGGTGCGCTCCTGTGTATGGGCGGCGTGGCGTCGCATCTGGGTCGTGCGGCGCCACGCGTCGGATTTGGGTTGGGGCTACTTGCGCGCCTTGCCCTGATTGGCCACGGCGTTGATCTTAGCGGCGATGGTCGCCGGGTCGCCGATGTAGCGCTTGTCGATGACGTTGAAATCGGTGTCGAAGGTGTAGACGAGCGGCACGCCGGTGGGGATGTTGACCTTGAGAATCTCCTCGGGCGTGAGGTGCTCGAACTTCATGACGAGAGAGCGCAGGGAGTTGCCGTGTGCGGCGATGAGCACGCGCTTGCCGGCGAGCATCTGGGGGCGAATCTCGTCTTCGAAATAGGGCCAGGCGCGGGCGATCGTGTCCTTGAGGCACTCGGTATAGGGCAGCTGATCGGGTGCGACATCACGGTATTGCTCCTGGGCGTGGGGGTCGCGCGCGTCGTTCGGCTCGAGCGCCGGCGGGCAGACGCCGAAGGAGCGGCGCCAGATGAGCACCTGTTCGTCGCCGTGCTCCGCTGCGGCATCGGCCTTGTTGAGACCCTGCAGCGCGCCGTAGTGGCGCTCGTTGAGCTTCCAGGATTTGATGACGGGCAGCCACTCGCGATCCATTCGGCCGAGCACGATGTTGAGGGTATGGATCGCGCGCTTGAGGCGCGAGGTGTAGCAGATGTCAAAGTCGAAACCCGCTTCTTTGAGGGCACGGCCGCCTGCGGCGGCTTCTTCGCGGCCCGTGTCGGTGAGCTCAACATCGGTCCAGCCGGTGAACAGGTTAAGTTTGTTCCACTCGGATTCTCCGTGACGGATAAGGACGAGTTGCATCGTCTGCCGGTCTGTCTGGTGTGCCATAGGGGCCTCCTTGATCTGGCACGGTGTGCGTGCCGTTTGTTTGACGCCGCAAAGGATACCCGTTTTAGGCTAAAAAGTTAACCAAGACTAACAAAATATTGGTCCAGCGGGGATGGGTTGGTGCATTGGGGACATGCTGTTCTGCTCCAAAAGGTGTACGTCAGCCTCCAAAGATGTCGTTTTTTGACATGTTTGGAGGCTGATGTACGCGTTTGATGGCAAGACGTAGATGTCCCGCGTGCGTTACGCGATTGTTTCGAAACGGGTGGGAAACACAACGGGCCGACGATGCTCCTACTATGCCTATTCACTGACTGTCTAATATCTAGGGGAGGATCGCGATGCAGGCAGATTCCGCTCAGCAGCAGGGCCTTTATCGCCCCGAATTCGACCACGATGCATGTGGCATCGGCGCGCTTGCCGATATCAACGGTGAGCGCCATCACCAGATTCTGGACGATGCACTGTCCATTCTGGTCAACTTGGAGCACCGCGGCGGCACGGGACTCGAGAAGAACACCGGCGACGGCGCTGGCATCCTGTTCCAGGTTCCGCATCACTTTTTCCGTAAAGAGGCTCAGAAGTGCGGCCAGATTCTGCCGGCAGAGGGCGACTATGGCGTGGCCATGCTGTTCTTCCCACAGGACGACAAGGGCGTAGAGGATGCCCGTCGCGTGTTTGAGGAGGGCTGCGCCGAGGCCGGCGTGCCGCTGCTCTTTTGGCGCGAGGTGCCCGTCGACCCGCACGACCTGGGCGAGACGGCCCGCGCCTGCATGCCTACTATCCTGCAGGCCTTCCTGGGCCGTCCGGACGACACGCCCGCCGGTGATGCCTTTGAGCGCCGCCTGTACGTGTGCCGCCGCACCATCGAAAAGAAGGCCGACACCGAGTTTGCCCTGCGCGACAAGATCTTCTATGTGTGCTCCATGAGCTCGCGCACCATCGTTTACAAGGGCATGCTTGTGGCCACGCAGATGCGCCGCTTCTTCATCGATCTCAACGACGCCGCCGTCAAGACGGCCGTGGCGCTCGTCCACTCGCGCTACTCCACCAACACCACGCCCAGCTGGGAGCGCGCGCACCCCAACCGCTTTATCATCCACAACGGCGAGATCAACACCCTCAAGGGCAACGTCAACTGGATCCGCGCCCGCGAGCCCAACCTGTACAGCCCCGTGCTGCAGCACGATCTTGAGCGCGTGATGCCCATCATCAACCGCGAGGGTTCCGACTCCGCGATTCTGGACAATGTGCTTGAGTTCCTGGTCATGAACGGTCGTCCGCTCACGCGTGCCGCGTCCATGTTGCTGCCCGAGCCGTGGGACCACAACGACAGCCTGAGTGAGGAGCGCCGCGCCTACGACGCTTACCAGTCCATGCTCATGGAGCCGTGGGATGGCCCGGCGGCCATCGCCTTTACCGACGGGCGCACCCTGGGCGCCGCCCTCGACCGTAACGGCCTGCGTCCCGCCCGCTACTATGTGACGCGCGACGGTCGCTTTATGCTGGCAAGCGAGGTGGGCACCATCGAGGTGAGCCCCGAGAACATCCTGACGAGCGGCTGTCTGGGACCGGGTCAGATGCTCGAGGTCGACTTTGCCCGCGGGCGTGTCATCTACAACGAAGAGCTGCGCGCCCGTTACGCCAAGGAAAAGCCCTACCGTGATTGGATTGCCGAGGAGACGCTGACCGTCGACGCGCTCGATAGGCCTGCCACGGCGACGCCGGTCGAGGACGCCGAGGTGCCCGCCGCCGTGCGTATGGCTAAGCTCGGGTATCACTGGGATGACGTCGATGAGGTCGTGCGTCCCATGGCCCAGCAGGGCAAGGCCCCGCTCGCCTCGATGGGCATCGATGCGCCGCTGGCCTGCCTGTCCAAGAAGACGCGTTCGTTCTTTGACTACTTCTATCAGCTGTTCGCTCAGGTCACGAACCCGCCCATCGACGCCCTGCGCGAGCATATGGTCACCTCGACCACGCTCTACCTGGGCAACCACGGCAACCTGCTCGAGGACTCCCGTACGGCCTGCCAGCTGGTGCGCCTGGAGCGCCCGCTGCTGAGCGAGGAGGAGTTTGACCGCATCTGCGCCATCGACCGCGTGGGCTTTAAGACCCGCCGTTTCCGTGCCGTGTACCGCCGTGATGCCGGCGAGGGCGCACTGCAGGCTGCGCTCAAGCAGCTTGCAGAGGACGTTGAGGCTGCGGTCCGCGACGGCGTGAACATCGTGGTGTTGAGCGATCGTGCCGCTGCGGGCGAGGTGCCCGTGCCGTCGCTGCTCGCCGTGGGCTGCGTGCACAACCACCTGATCCGCGCCGGCGTGCGTACCTTTGCCGACATCGTGGTGGAGTGCGGCGACGCCGTGTCCCCGCACGACTTTGCGGCACTGGTGGGCTACTCCGCGAGTGGCATCTATCCGTACAACGCGCACGCGTGCATCCGCGATCTGGCGGCGCGCGGCGACCTGGACGTGACGGCCGAGCAGGGCATCGCCAACTACAACAAGGCTGCGACCGCCGGCATCGTCTCCATCATGTCCAAGATGGGCATCTCCACGGTGCAGAGCTACCATTCGGCGCAGATCTTCGAGGCCGTGGGCTTTACGCCGGAGTTCGTCAACGCGTACTTCGCCGGCACGGTGAGACGTGTGGGCGGTATGGGTGTCGAGGACGTTGAGCGCGAGCAAAACGAGCGCTACGACGCCGCGCTCGCTATCCTTAAGAGCCCGGCTCCCGATCAGCTGCCCACGCTGGGCCTGACCAAGTGGCGCCCGCTCGGCGGCGAGGATCACCTGATCGACCCGCAGACTGTCTACCTGCTGCAGACCGCCTGCCGTGAGGACAGCTACGACACCTTTAAGGAGTACAGCGCCCGTCTGCACCGCACCGGCCGCGCCGTGCGCCTGCGCGACTTGCTCGACTTTGATGCCAGCGGCCGCACTCCGGTGGCGCTCGACGAGGTCGAACCCGCGCTCAACATCGTCCGCCGCTTTAACACCGGTGCCATGTCGTATGGCTCTATTAGCAAAGAGGCGCACGAGTGCATGGCCATCGCCATGAACCGCCTGCGCGGTCGTTCCAACTCCGGCGAGGGCGGTGAGGATCCGCGTCGCGAGACCCCGCTGGCTAACGGTGACTCCAAGAACTCCGCCATCAAGCAGGTGGCAAGCGCGCGCTTTGGCGTGACGAGCCGCTACCTGTGCAGCGCCTTCGAGATTCAGATCAAGATGGCCCAGGGTGCCAAGCCCGGCGAGGGCGGCCACCTGCCCGGTAAGAAGGTCTACCCCTGGATTGCCGAGGTCCGTCAGTCCACGCCCGGCATCGGCCTGATCTCGCCTCCGCCGCATCACGACATCTACTCCATCGAGGACCTGGCAGAGCTGATCTTTGACCTTAAGAACGCCAATCCCGGCGCGCGCGTGTCGGTCAAGCTGGTCAGCGAGGCGGGCGTCGGTACCATCGCCACCGGCGTGGCCAAGGGTGCCGCCGACAAGATCTTGATCAGCGGACACAATGGCGGCTCGGGTGCCGCGGCGCGCGATTCCATTTGGCACGCCGGCCTGCCGCTGGAGCTTGGCCTTGCCGAGGCCCAGCAGACGCTGCTGCAAAACGGCCTGCGCTCGCGCGTGGTGCTCGAGGCCGACGGTAAGCTCATGGACGGCACCGACGTCGCCGTCGCCTGCTTGCTGGGCGCCGAGGAGTTTGGCTTTGCGACCATGCCGCTCATCTCCATGGGCTGCCTCATGCAGCGTGACTGCCAGCAGGATACCTGCCCGGCCGGCATCGCCACGCAAAACTGCCGCCTGCGTCGCGGCTTCCGCGGTAAGCCCGAGCACGTTGAGCACTTTATGCTCTTTGTTGCCGAGCAGTTGCGCGAGGTCATGGCGAGCCTGGGCTTCCGCACCATCGACGAGATGGTCGGCCATCCCGAGTGCCTGCGCCAGATCGAGGTACCGGGCAACCGCAAAGCAAATCTGCTCGACCTGTCGCCCGTGCTGGCGAGCGCGACCTGCGAGTTCGGTGCCCATATTCCGGGCGCCGACGGTCGCCACTTCCTGCTGCAGATGGCCGCGGACAGCGAGCTCGACAAGACGCTCGACTCCACGTTGTTTGTGCCCTATACGGCCGATGCCCGTGCGCATCTGCGTCCGATTCGCTTCCGCGCCGATATCGCCAACGTCAACCGCTGCGTGGGCACCATCCTGGGCAACGCGGTGACCAAGGCACATCCCGAGGGGCTGCCCGCCGGCTCCATCACCATCGATTGCGATGGTTCGGCCGGTCAGAGCTTTGGCGCCTTCCTGCCGCGCGGCATTACGCTCAACGTGTGCGGCGACGCCAACGACTACTTTGGCAAGGGCCTTTCGGGCGGCGAGGTGTCGGTGCGCCCCAACCCGCATGCGACCTACAAGTTCGACGAGAACATCATCGTGGGCAACGTTGCGTTCTTTGGTGCCACGAGCGGCCGCGGCTTCATTAACGGTCTTGCCGGCCAGCGTTTTGCCGTGCGTAACTCCGGCGCCACCGTGGTGGTCGAGGGCTGCGGTAACCATGGCTGCGAGTACATGACGGGCGGTCTGGCGCTCATCCTGGGCGAGGTTGGACAGAACTTCGCCGCCGGCATGACAGGCGGCGTGGCCTACGTCTTTGACCAGTACGGCACGCTCGACGCCCGCGTGAACCACGAGAGCGTTGAGCTCAAGGCCCCGACGGCCGGCGAGCTGGCGCAGATTCGCGCGCTCATCCAGGAGCACGTGGATGCGACCCAGAGCCCGCGCGGCATTAAGCTGCTCTACAGCTTTGAGACGATGAGCAAGCACTTTGTGAAGGTCATTCCAACCGAGTACGAGCGCGTGCTGGCGATTGTCGCTGCGGCCGAGGCTGTGGGCAAGACGCACGCGCAAGCCGAGGAGCTGGCGTTTGACATTGTGACCGGTCGCGCGAGCGCCGCGGATGTCGCTCGCTTTGATGCTGTGGGCGATGCTGCGGGCGCAGGTGTTGCGCCCGTGGTCGCTACCGGTTCTGTTGCTTCGACCAAGAAGGAGGCGTAAGTGCCATGGGTAAGCCCGGCGCTTTTCTTGATATCGATCGCGTGACCCACGAGCTTCGCCCCGTGGAGGAGCGCAGCCGCGATTTCGATCCGCTGTACGTGGAGCTCGATGACGACGCACGCCGCGCCCAGGCGAGCCGCTGCATGATGTGCGGCGTGGCGTTTTGCCAGATGGGCGCGAGCTTTGGCAAGGCACGCCCGAGCGGCTGCCCGCTGCACAACCTGATTCCCGAGTGGAATGAGCTGGTGTACCGCGGCCACTGGGACGAGGCTGCCGAGCGTCTGTCGCTCACCTCACCCATGCCCGAGTTCACGAGTCGCGTGTGCCCGGCGCTGTGCGAGGCCGCGTGCAACCTGGGCTCGGTCGATGGCCAGCCCACGACGATCCATGACAACGAGCGCGCGATCAGCGACCATGAGTGGACAAATGGCGGCCCGCGTCGCTTTGAGCCGGCGGGGGAGGGCGCGCCCACGGTTGCCGTGGTGGGCTCCGGTCCTGCCGGTCTGGTGGCGGCGTGGGAGCTTGCTCGCCGTGGCGCCCGCGTGACGGTGTTTGAGCGTGACGACCGCCCGGGCGGTCTGCTCATGTACGGCATTCCCAACATGAAGCTCGAGAAGTCTGTGGTCGAGCGTCGCGTGGCGCTCATGCGCGAGCTGGGTATCTTCTTTGAGCTGGGCGCCGATGTGAACGATCCCAAGGTCGCCGCCAAGCTCAATGGCTTTGACGCCGTCGTGGTGGCTGCCGGCGCTCGTGCGCCCCGCGGTCTTTCGGCTGCGAACATCGACGCGCCCGGCGTGGTGTACGCGGTGGACTATCTGACGGCTTCGACCGTCTCGGTGCTCGATGGCGGCGAGCCCGCGGTGAACGCGCGCGGCTTGGACGTTGTGGTCATTGGCGGTGGCGATACTGGCAACGACTGCGTGGGTACCGCCGTGCGTCAGGGCGCGCGCAGCGTGCGCCAGTTTGAGTTCTTGCCGGCTGCGCCCGATAAGCGTGCAGCGAGCAACCCCTGGCCGCAGTGGCCCAACGTTAAGAAGACAGACTACGGCCAGCAGGAGGCTATCGCTGCGATGGGTGGCGAGATGCGCGCCTGGGGCGTGGATACGCTCGAGGTGCTGCTGGACAAGAAGGGCGCGGCTGCGGGTCTGCGCGTGGTCGATCTGGACTGGTCGGCCGGCAAGCCCGAGCGCATCGCGGGCTCCGAGCACGAGGTGCCGGCGCAGCTGGTGCTCATCGCCTGCGGCTTTACGGGTCCCGAGCATGGCGTGTTCGATGCGGTGAGCGTGCCTGTTGCCACTGCTGGTCGTCCGCTGCCGGTGATGGCTGCCGAGGGTTCGCACCTCGCGGCTCGTACGGAGGGTGTCGCCGCGGATGCCGCACCGGTGTATGTGGCGGGTGATGCCCGTAACGGCAGCTCGCTCGTTGTGAACGCCATGGCCGATGCCCTGGCCTGCGCAGCCGAAGTCGCCGAGGCGCTGGAGCTGTAAAGTAGTCATTTAAGAGCGTCCCCAATGACTAGTCATTGGGGACGTTCTTTTTTGTCTAGTCGTTGGGGACACTCTTCGCGGGGCGCCTGTTCGTTTGTCGACGTATGGGTGTTCATTTGTCGACTTCTTGGGCTGTGGTCACCTGTTGTTTCTGTGGTGGCTGCGGACATCTGGCTCAAAAGGGCGGGTTGGCTGTCTATGTCTACCTGCGGTTTTCTTGCGGTGCGCTCATTCGGTCAAGTGTCCCGTCAAGTGTTTGGTTGGCATCTGGTTTGCAGCCGAAGGCCTATTTTGCCCGCGCTGACAGTGGCTGCTCGCCCTCCTCGTAAGCTCAAATTGAGGTCCATCAGTTTGAGGAGGATGCCATGACTGACCAAGTTTTTGACCGAGCACAGCTGGCCGAAGCCGTCGGCAACGATATTGCCGACATGGCTCACTTTTGGATGCTGCGGAAGTTTCAATTCCTGGAGCCGGCGCGCGAGCAGTTCGAGATTATCGTCGATCCGTGGCTCAGCTATTGTGAGGAACCTTCTCAAAACGAAATTATGGCCTACAACATGGCGTTTACCGATTGGCTGCTGTTCGAGCGTCCCTATTACCACGGCAAGACGCTGTTGGAGCTGTATGTGGACGAGCCGCCAGCGTCAATTTCTCCTGCTTCGCTCGGGCGACTTAAACAGGTGCGTGACACGCAGTATTTCTCGCGCTTTGGCATTTTGGACAAGGATCCCGCGACTGGCATGGTCGTGCTGAAGGACACGCGCACCGACCGTCGCTTTGACGTCTACGACCCACATATCGTGCAAAAGGAGCACTGGAACGATGGCGCGATTGCGGTGCGTCTCGCGTGCGTCGACGACGTCTGGCTAACGGCGGGGCAGCTCTACCTGTATGACATCGCGCGCCTGAGCGACACGGCGGTCGACGGGCCGGGCGCGGTGCATCCCGAGGACCTGGAAGATGGTTTCGACACCTCGTGCATCAGTTTCTTTTTGCGCCTGGTCCGCGACATCATGGGCGCTCAGGGACGGTACGTGAAGTCGCTCAATATCTACGAACAGGAATGGGAGTAGGGGATGGGCAGTTGTCGCCTGCCTTGCCTTCTGTCTTTTTGTCTCGATCTGTAACGGGAAGGGGCCAAAAATCGGTCTAACTGTTACAGATTGAGACAAATGTCGGCCGCACGACTGAAAATCTCGATCTGTAACAACTAGAGGCTCAAAGACTGTCTTCCTGTTACAGATCGAGACGTTTGTCGACAGCGGCAACGGTGACAATGGTCCATTTGTCCGATGTGGTGGTGATGGAAGTGTCTAATACCATTCTTAAACACAAGCATGCAACACGTAACACCTTGGCGCGGAATAGGATGCTTGCCAGGCTCACGGAGGCGGCTGAACAAGGCGTGCTGCTTGTGACACACGACAATGCCGAGCTCATGTGGCTGCGGCGTCATGTGGGAACCGATGATATTGCGGAGCCCGAGCCGAATTTGTTCTGTTTTCAACATGATTGGGATGCGTTGACGTCGGCGGAGCGAGCACTGCGTACCATCAAAGGGCTTGCGGAGTTTCATCCCGATTGGGCGTTTTGGGGCTATGACGCGGCGCTTTTGTGGGGTCTGGAGGTGCCGAATGATCTGCTCGGGCCGCGATTTCTTGTTAAGACAGGTTGCTCGGTGCCGCTGAGTGCAGGATGCCGGCTGCTGCGTCCGCAGGCGGCGGGTGCGCTTGAGCAAGTCGACGGCGTGCGGGCGACGCCGTTTTGGCGCACGGTAGAGGATTGCCTGCTGCGCGCGCCGTTTTCGTATGGCCTGGCGATTGCCGATTCTGCGT
Source organism: uncultured Collinsella sp. (assembly GCA_902478365.1). Lineage (GTDB taxonomy): Bacteria > Actinomycetota > Coriobacteriia > Coriobacteriales > Coriobacteriaceae > Collinsella. Next base: position 35,241 of record CABSKX010000011.1, read on the forward strand.
TGCGAGCAAAGGGCGTATCGCGCGATGACCTGAGCGAGTGTCTCCGCTCCGATTGCGAGGGCAGGCGAGGGTATCGCAGGGCGCAGATGGTCACGTCGTATGCGGACGGGCTGTCCGAAAACGGCGGCGAGTCTCGTTTTCGGGCATTCTTTATCGCATACGGTTTTCCGGTGCCAGAGTTACAGGTGGAGTTCCGTGATCCGCTCGATCCGAATCAGGTATTTCGAGTCGACTATTTCTGGAGGCTCGAGGACGGGACGTGCGTGATCGGAGAGCTCGATGGAAAGGGAAAGTATACCCTGCAGGATGGTGGGGATCGGGAGTCGGTCGACCCATTCGTGGCAGAACGTCAGCGAGAGTCCCATCTGACGATGCTCGGACATAAGGTGCTTCGGTTTACGTTTGATGAGCTCAAGAACCCGGGGAAGCTGGCCGAAAAGATGAGACTGGCGGGAATTCCACAGCGGGCCGATTTGGCTGAGGAATGGAGATGCCGGTGGTATGGGCGCTGAGGGGTGCGGCTGACGCGGGTGTGGTTGTTCCTACCGAGTTTGTCTCGATCTGTAACAACAAGGGGCCGTTTGGCCTCGTAACTGTTACAGATCGAGACAGAAGGTTGGCTGCCGCTAAAAGATCTCGATCTGTAACATTTGGAAGGTTAAAGACGGTCTACCTGTTACAGATCGAGACATTTCCCGGATGTCGCTGGGGTGGGACTGCAATGCATTCCGTTCTTCGCATCTCCTCCTTTCTCCGTTAACCGATATGTCCGCAGCAATCCTGCCGCGCTGGGTAATAATGGACAAATGTTCAAGTTAATCGTGAGGGAGGAGCTCGATATGGCGACTGCCGATCGTCCCACGTTGTTTATCAATGCGACCGTTCTGGATGGCTCGGAGCATATGGAGCCGCAGCCCGATATGGCCGTGGCCGTTGAACGCGGTGTCATCACCTGGATTGGTCCGAGCGCCGTGGCGCAAGCACCTGCAGGTGCCGAGGTTATCGACCTGGCCGGCGCGTACCTCATGCCGGGCCTCATCAATATGCATGTGCATCTGTGCGGTTCGGGCAAGCCGGTTTCGGCGGGCGATGCGGGCGCGCTGATGAAGAAGCTCGATAATCCCGTGGGGCGCGCCATCGTGCGCCATATTCTTAAGGGCAGCGCCCAACAACAACTGGCAAGTGGCGTGACCACGGTGCGCGGCGCGGGCGATCCGCTGTTTGCCGATCTGGCCGTGCGCGATGCTATCGACGCCGGCAAGTATCAAGGTCCTCGCCTGGTGGCGCCGGGAACGGGCGTCACGGTTCCGGGCGGCCATGGTGCGGGCTTGTTCGCCCAGGTGGCAAACAGTCCCGCCGAGGCAGCCGAACAGGTGCGCGACCTGTATGCGCGCGGTGCCGACGTCATTAAGCTGTTCGTAACGGGCGGCGTGTTCGACGCCACCGAGGTGGGCGAGCCGGGCGTGCTGCGCATGCCGGTCGAGGTTGCCGCGGCGGCGTGCAAGGCTGCGCACGAGGTGAGTCTGCCGGTTATGGCCCATGTCGAGAGTACCGAGGGCGTGAAGGCCGCGCTTGAGGCCGGCGTTGACACGATTGAGCACGGCGCTCCGTTGACGCCCGAGATTCTGGAGCTGTACCGTGGCGCCGCGGGCACGCAGCTCGAGGGGCGTGCGCCCAGTGTTACCTGCACTATCAGCCCGGCGCTGCCGTTTGTATTGCTCGACCCGAAAAAGACCCATTCGACCGATACGCAAAAGAAGAACGGCGATATCGTGTGCTCGGGCATTATCGAGAGCGCCCGTGCCGCACTGGAAGCTGGCGTTAAGGTGGGCCTGGGCACGGACTCGAGCTGCCCGTTCGTGACGCAGTACGACATGTGGCGTGAGGTGGCCTATTTTGCCAAGTATGTCGGCGTGAGCAACGCCTTCGCACTGCATACGGCTACGCAAGTCAATGCCGAGCTGCTGGGGTTAGGCGGCGAGACCGGCACAATCGAGTGCGGCAAGGCCGCCGATATCCTGGTGACGCGCAAGAACCCGCTCAATGACCTGTGCGCACTGCGTGAGCCGACGCGCGTGATGTGTCGCGGCGATCTGGTGCGCAAGCTCAAGGTGAAGCGTATTCCCGAGGTGGATGCCGAGCTCGACGCGATTATGGCCATGCCAGCCGAAGCGCTTGCCGAGGAGCTGGCCCGCGACGGCGTGGCGTAGGTGTGACAAAGGGACGGTCCCTTTGTCACAATCAAAAAAGCCGAGGTCTCAGTGCGAGGCCTCGGCTTTTATTTGTCCCATGGTATGGCGGCTAGGAGCGCGTTTCCATCTTGGCGTGGCACTTGGGGCAGGTGACGCGGATCTTGCCCTTGCCCTTGGGGACGGAGAGCATCTGGCCGCAGTTGGGGCACTTGAGGTATGCCGTAGTCTTGCGACCCTTCCACATCTTTTTGGCCGTTCGCTTGGCGCGCTCAAAGTCTTCCTTACTGGTGCCGGCCGCGCGTGAGGCGCTGGCCGCTGCGGCCCCTCCGCCCAAGCTGGTGACGAACTTGCCCAAGCCGGGAACATTGGCAGTCGCGGCGACAAAGGCCTCGTTCTCCTTGCGACGTGCATCGATATTTTTGGACAGGCCGCGCAGCACGCCAATTACGATGACGGCGATGGCGATCCAGCTGAGCCACTGGATGCGGGCTATCGATCCGATCATCGCGATGACGATGCCGACAAAACCCATTACGATGGTGAGTTCATCCGCGCCATTGCGACCCTTCATAAAGTCATTCATGCAAATTGCCTTTCGTTCGATATGCTGCACGCCTTTATACCCGATTTAGAGCAAGGGGGACAGGTTAATCTGCACCAAGGTGGTGCAAACATACCTGTCCCCGGAACGCCAGGACGGTGCAAAGAAGTCTGTCCCCAATGCCCCAATTACTTGGAGAGCTTGTCGACGACGCGTTCGATCTCGGCGAGCTTGGCGGCTTTGAGGTCTTCGTCGCCCGATTCGATTGCCGAAGTCACGCAGCCCTCGATATGCGCCTTGAGCACGTCGGCGTTAATGCGCGCGAGGAGCGCCTGTGTGGCCATGAGCTGCGTGGAGATATCGACGCAATAACGGTCCTCATCGACCATCCGCAAGATGCCGTCGATCTGGCCGCGTGCCGTCTTGAGCATGCGGGTCACCGATTTATGGTCTGCCATCATGGCGGGTCCTCGTTTCTGGTCGATCTTCCGGATGCCCCCGTCGGTTGCGGTGAAATACGGACTGTTTAAAGGCCTAGGGCGGCTCAACAGTCCGTATTTCACCGCAACTTCTGAGGATTGAGTAGGCAGCGACTGCTATGCGGCGGTCACCGAAAGGGCGTGGAACTTCTCGCCGGCGCCCTCGACGGCGGCAGTGAGCTGTTCAGCGGTCACGGTGTCGGCGCACTCCACCTGTACGGTCTGAGTCTCGTGATCGGCATCGGCGTCGGTCACGCCGGCAACGTTGAGCAGCGCCGTCTCGACGGTGGCGTCGCAATGGCCGCACATGAGGCCGGAAGTCTTGATTGTGTAACGCATGGGTATTCCTCCCTGTTGTGTCTGCTTTCCCAGGCACCCGACCTTGACCTTCAAGCCGTCGCTCGCGTACCAAAGTACGCGTCGCTCCTCTTTCAGGTCAATCTCGGGCACCTGGAAAACCCGTTCTAAATGGACTTAATGGTGAGCTTATTTTGCCACTTTTGGCTTAAAGGATTTTAAGCGCAGCGCATTGCTTACGACGCAGACACTCGACAGGCTCATGGCCGCGGCGCCAAACATCGGCGAGAGTTGCCAACCGGTGAGGGGGAAGAACACGCCCGCCGCCAGCGGAATGCCGATGCCGTTGTAGAACAGCGCCCAGAACAGGTCCTGCTTGATGTTGCGAATTGTGGCGCGCGACAGCTCGATGGCGCGAGCGACGTCCATGAGGTCGCTGCGCATGAGTACCACGTCGGCGCCCTCCTTGGCGATGTCGGCGCCGGTGCCGATAGCAAGGCCTACGTCGGCGCGCGCCAGGGCGGGGGAGTCGTTGATGCCGTCGCCTACCATGGCGACCTTGCCGCCCACATCCTGCAGCTCGCGGACGTGGCGCTCCTTGTCGGCAGGGAGGACGTCGGCGATGACCTGTTCGCTGCTCAGCCCCACGCGGCGGGCGATCGCTTCGGCTGTCACGCGGTTGTCGCCGGTGAGCATGCGCACGTCGATGCCGAGCTTGCGGAGCGCGGCGATGGCCTCGGCGCTCGTCTCCTTGACCTCGTCAGCCGCGGCGATGGTGCCGGCAAGCTCGCTGTTCTTGGCAAAGAACAGCGGTGTCTTGCCCTCGGCGGCGAGCTGTTCGGCAAGACCCGCGGGCACGGTAACGCCCAGCTCGTTCATCAGGCGCATATTGCCGGCGGCAATGGCGTTTTGCCCCTCGCGCGCCGTAACGCCACGACCAGGCACGGCGGCAAAGTCCTCGACCGTGCGCGCGACAATTCCGCGCGTCTCGCACTCGGCCATAATCGCCTCGGCCAGCGGGTGCTCGCTCGAGCGCTCCAACGCGGCAGCGAGTTTCAGTAACGCCTTTTCACTCATAGTGGGCGAGCCGTCGGCGCGCGCGGCAACCACAATGTCGGTCACGGCAGGCTTGCCGCGGGTGACTGTGCCCGTCTTATCGAGCACCACGGTGCCCACGCTGCGCAGGTTCTCCAACGCCTCGGCGCTCTTGAACAGAATGCCCATCTCGGCGCCCTTGCCGGTGCCGACCATAATGGCGACGGGCGTGGCCAGGCCCAGCGCGCACGGGCAGCTGATTACCAGCACGGCCACGGCGGAGGTGAGCGCTTCGTTGATGCTTCCGGTCAGCACCATCCACGCCACAAAAGTTACGGCAGAGATTACAAACACCACGGGCACGAACACGCCGGCGACCTTGTCGGCCATGCGGGCGATGGGCGCCTTGGTGGCGTTGGCGTCCTCGACGAGCTGGATAATCTTGGCGAGCGACGTGTCGGCGCCCACACGCGTAGCGCGGAAGGTAAACGATCCGGTGCGGTTGACAGTGGCGGCGTTGACGGTGTCGCCGGCGGTCTTTTCCACGGGGATGGACTCGCCGGTGAGCGCGCTCTCGTCCACGGCCGAGCTACCCTCGAGCACCACGCCGTCGACGGGGATGAACTCGCCGGGGCGCACACGCAGTATCTGACCGGGCAGAATGGCATCGACGTCGACGGTGGCCTCGGTGCCGTCCTCGACCATGACGGTCGCGGTCTTGGGCGCCAGGTCAATGAGCGCCTCGATGGCGCCGCCGGTCTTGGATTTGCTGCGTGTCTCGAGGTATTTGCCCACGGTGACCAGCGACAGGATCGTGCCCGCACTCTCAAAATACAGGTTGTCCATGCCCGTCATCATGGCCTCGTGGACCTGGCCCGCGGCCAGCTGGTCGGCCATGATAAACATGGCGTAGAGCGACCAGGCAATGGACGCGGTGGCGCCGACGGCGATGAGGGCGTCCATGGTGGGCGCGCCGTGCGCGAGCGATTTAAACCCGTTGATAAAGTACGCGTCGTTGACGTAGACGATGGGGATGAGCAGGACGAGCTCGGTGAGCGCGAGCGTCATGCTGTGGGTGTGGTCGGTGAAGATGCCGGGCAGCGGCCAGCCGAGCATGTGCCCCATGCCTATGTAGAACAGCGGGATGAGGAAGATGATCGAGATGATGAGGCGGGTGCGCATGGCAGAGGCGGCGGCCTCCAACTTTTTGGTCGGCGACTCCATATGGGTGACGCCAGACCTGGCCTGCGAGCTACCGCTTTGGACAGCGTCGGTGCCCGTGCTGATGGGCGAGGCCGAGTAGCCAGCGCGATCGACAGCGGTGCAGATATCGTCGGGGGAGACCTGTGCAGGGTCGTAGTCCACCAGCATAGAGCCGGCGAGCAGATTGACCGCGACGCTCTCGACGCCGTCGAGCTTGCTGACGGCACGGTCCACGTGCGCTTGGCACGCGGCGCACGTCATGCCGCCCACGTCAAACTTATCTTGAGCCATGGCTTCTCCTTTCTGTGACGTAGTGTCGGAAATGTTAACCTGCCGATACTATACACCCATACCCCCTGGGGGTGTCCAGTACAGAAAGAAATGTATGAGATTTCGTTACAGATGAGGATGGATGGTTGGCCGATGGACCGTCCCAACCAATCATCTCAATCTGTAACATCTAGCAGGGAAAATGACCTCTAACTGTTACAGATCGAGACAATTGCCGGGGAGGGGTCCCGTCATGGCAAGACGCCCGCCGCCTAGATACAGAACCCGGGAATCACGCAGGTTCGCTTGTTTGGCTTTTCCGCAGGGGTGGCGTACATAAAGACGTCGCCGTCGTGGCCCACACGGTTTATGTAGAGCGTGCCTTCGGTCTTCGATGAGTCGGGGCTCACCGTGCGCTCCCACCAGCAGGTGTCCTTGCCCTTCCACTGGCGGACCATCGTCTCGTTCGTGGAATACGGGCTTACCTTGAGCTCGCGGAAGAGCTGATACTCCTTGCCCTCGCCGTTGTAGATGTCTGCCAGGTAGTGATAGTCCTCGGTAAACGAATCGGGCGGTTGCGTACCGCACAGCTCGACCATGGCGGGCAGCCAAAGGGTTGCGGGCAACTCGCTCAGGCACGATGCGCTGTTGGCGGCGCCCACATTGTTCGAGACCTTCTTGACACCTTTAATGAGCGCGCGCAACTCGTTGGGCAGCAGCTTAAGGCCGTCGCCGTTGAGCCACTCCCGCAGCTCGCAATCTGCCCAGCCGGCGCTCGGCGGTTCAGCCGCAGCGTTGCGCTCGGCAATACCCGCGTCGAACATAAACGTCAGCCCGGCCTTGCCCGTCCCGTCCAGAAGCTCATCGTGGCGGATGCCCACAAGCTGCGCGCCAACCTGCAGCCCGTTGGTGAGCGTGATACGCTTGGTACACGGATAGGGGATATGCCCATCGGCATCGAGCAGGTGATAGCGCTTGGCAATCTCGCGTGCCTCGCTACGGGTCTCGGCGGCCTTAATCTTGAGCGAAATCTCCTGCAGCTGATCCCAAGTGTAGTCGTCAAGCGAACCGCGGATGCCGTCCAGGTAGTCGGGGATGCCAAAGCCATGGGTCGCCGCCCCAATGACGCTGAGCCCCGCAACGGCTGCAACGACGCCACCGATAATAAAGCGGCGGCGGGTCATGGCATCGTGCCGGGCCTGCTCCAGGATCTCTCGCGCGCGCTCGCCGGCGACGTCGACCTTAAGGTGCGTGCCAGAATCGATATCAATCGCGGCCTCGTCTCCTGTGCCTTCGCGGCCCTCGGATTCGGCATCGGTGAGGTATGCCGAGAGCACCTCGAGCATCTGCTGCTCGGTGGGACGATCGCACTGCTCGACTGAGAGACCCTTCATGATGATTTGGACGAGCGCTTCATCGCCCTCGCAGCGCGGCTCGAGCGGCGCCGGCTTGGTCTTGGTCTTTACGAGATAGAACGAGCCGGTTGCAGCGGCGTCCGTCGACTCAAAGTCAAACGGTTTGCGACCGCTGTAGAGCTGGTGCAGAATGCTCGAAAGCGCATAGACGTCGATCGCGGGCGAACGGCGAAGGGCCGCGATGCCTTCGATATCCTGCGTGAGCATCTCGGGCGCGGCGTATGCGGGTGTGGCAAAGCGCCAGATGTCGGCGCGCCGGGTGATCGTGTCGTCGCCGAGAGCCATGGTCGCGGAGCCCATGTCGATGAGGCAGGGGTCAAAGGAACAATCGGCAATCTGCTGCTCGAGTGTTCGGCTGGTGGTGCGGAACATGATATTGGCAGGCGACAGGTCGCGATGGATGACCGGATTCACGAGGCCTTGGGTCATCAAGAGCGCACGAAGCACGGCGTTTCCGACGGCGGCGACCATCTGGGTGGTCAGCCCGCCCGAGGCGTCGTGCGGAAGCAGGGGCAGCGCCTGCTTGAGCGAGGTGCCCTCGACCCACTCCATGAGGATGAGAGGGTCATCCTCGCACGATCCGTAGCCATAGACGCGCGGAAATCCGCGCAGGTGCGAGACGGTACACAGATGACGGTACTCCTCGAACAGCGCGGCGGTGCTGGCCAGGTGCGCTGCCGATTGCTCGGCGGAGCGGTCGGGGGCTTGGCCGGAAAGGATGGCATTGTCCTTGAGTAGCTTGACGGCAAAGACCTCGCCGCTCGTGTTGGTCGCGCGCAGCACGTGCCCGATGTTGCCGTTGTTGCGGTGGGCCGTCTGGAGAATAAGCGTCATAAACCGACGCTTGGCGTCGTCCTCGGCGCTGGGGTCGACCGCCACGGCGGTATCGAACGTATCGAGACGGACGAGTTTGTCGCCATAGGCGCTATCGGTAGTATCCATGGCGTTCCTTTGTCTGGCATGGGTTGCCGCACGTTTACGCGAGCAGTGCGGATATCGGTAAAGTACCATGATAGCCGCACTGCCCACGTATACCGCTGAGCATTGTCGTTTACGACGCAGAAGGTAGAAGACGAAAGACGGACGGCGACCGTCTTTCGATCGCCGTCCGCGCTAGTCCACAATGACAAGGAATGTCGTGTAGAGACCCAGATGGAGCCTGTCGCTGTTTTCGATTTCCACCGGGGGATAGATCTTGCCGGGCTCGCGTAGGTCGCGCGGCGGCTCGATTACGATATCGCCGTCGCCCGCGCCCGATTCGAGCACCGTGCCGTTGGTCGATCCAAGGCCCTGGGCGTACCAGTGCTCACCCTCAAGCCAAATGCGAAGATGTTCGCGCGATGCGTCGGCGCCCACATCGGTGATGCTGGGCGAGGTTTTGGGCAAGGATCCAATTACCGTGCCACGCGGATCGCGTGTGAGGGGATGGATTTGCATGTCGACGCAGTTGTCGGCATGTGTCCTGAGCAGACCGAGGTTGGGAGCGACGGCGTGCGGCTGATCCAGACTGCCCATAAAGCCACGTCCGACGGTAGTTTCGGTGGTGCCAAGGTGCCCACCCGTCTTGCTGTCGCAAAAGCGCTCGACGGTGGCCACGCCCTGAACGGGATCGGCGAGCGCCCCCGTTGCCACAAAGAGCATAAGGTAAAGCGTGCTTTTCTCACGCACGGCATTGCCGTCAAAGTTGTCGATGCGATTGAGGGCATTTGCATATAGGCGGCTGTCCAGCTTGTAGCTGGCGAGAGCCGACATCATTTCGTTGGCGGCCGGACCGCGATAGTGCTCGGCGATTGCCCGATAGGCGGACTCGCCGCCGCCGAGCTTGCTGCAGATTGCCGCGGAAAGGTTGAGCGTGGTGACGGTAAAGTCGCTGTAGATGGCGGGCGCGCACTGGTCAGGCTTGCGATGGACGATGTAACGGGTGAGATACGAGCGGTTGGAAGAGCATTTCTCGAGCAGGGTACTGCCGAGATAAGAGTTTCCATTGATGAGCATTCGGGCGATCTCGAGATGTTTAAGACCGCCGAACGAGCGGATATCGTTATAGAGGACCGAGCAAGGCGTCTCTGCTGCCACGGATACCTCCTTTGATTGCTTCCTAGCCAATATGGCGATAGGAATTAATGGCTCCCGGTGGGCGACGTATTAAATGGCTGCGCAATATACAGCGTAACCAAAGCAACATTATAGGCCACATGTTCGAAATTGCAGGAAGACTGAGAGATTTGGTTTGGACTGAACGGAAATCCCCCTCTGTCTTGTTCTGTAACATTTGGACCCGGTTTTGCCCTGCATCTGTTACAGATTGAGACAATCGGCCAGGCCCGCCCCGGGTTGATTTTCAATCTCAACGCAACAGCCTGAACGGACCCCGCGTTTCCGCAGCT
>CABSKX010000012.1 GCA_902478365.1 uncultured Collinsella sp.
CCTGCGCAAGACGAAGGCCACATTAAGTGGCCTTCTTTGCGTGCGGAACTCGCGACAAACCAAAACCATCTCGCCAGCCCAGCGACCATGGGGTCCCAAGGTTTTCAAAAAAGCGGTCGGCGCGCAGTGCGCCGACCGCCGATATATGGTGTCTGATATTTTCTACCAGCTAGGGCCTCTTACTCGTCTAGGAGATCTTCTGGCATGTCGTTGCCGTCGCCTAGATCGACAGGGGTTTCTTCGGAAGCAGAGCCGTTTTCTGTGGCTTCGCCTTCGGGCCTCTCTTTGGCGGCCGTCATGCGGGCCACGGCGCAGATGCGGTCGTTGTCGTCGACGGTCATCATCTTGACGCCCTGGGTGGCGCGGCCGGTCTGGCTGATCTCGTCGGTCTTAACGCGAATGACCGTCGCGCCCTCCGTCACGATGAACAGCTCGTGCTGCGGACCCACCGTCTTCATGGCCGCAAGGTTACCCTTACGCTCGGTCATTTGGATGGTGTAGACACCCTGGCCGCCGCGATTCTGCTCCGGGTAGTCCGCAACCGGCGTGCGTTTGCCGTAGCCGCGCTCGGTGATAACGAACAGATCGCCGTTGCCGTTAGTGACTTCCATGCCCAGAACGCTCACGCCGTCCTTCATACCGATACCGCGAACGCCGCTGGTATCGCGGCCGGTGGCGCGCACCTGCTCCTCGGAGAACATGATCGCCTTGCCCGCGGTGGTGGCCAGGATAATCTTGTCGCCCTCGCGCACGCGGCGCACGTTCAGCAGCGCGTCGTCGTCACGCAGGTTGATAGCAATCAGGCCGTCGCGACGGCTGCGGTCATATGCGCTCATCACGGTCTTCTTGACCATGCCGCTCTTAGTGGCAAACATCAGGTACTCGTCGGCCGGGAACTCGCGGCAGCTGATGACGCTCGCGATCTTCTCGCCTTCCTCGAAGGGCAGCAGGTTGACAATCGCGGTACCGCGCGCCTGGCGCGTACCCACCGGCAGCTCGTGCACCTTCAGGCGATAGACCTTGCCCTTGCTCGAGAAGAACAGCACGTACTCGTGCGTGGACGCAATAAACATCTCGTCGATAACGTCATCCTCTTTGAGGTTGACGCCCGACACGCCCTTGCCACCGCGCTTCTGGGCACGGTAGGCAGCCACCGGGATACGCTTCACATAGCCGGTGTGGGTGATGGTCACGACCATGTCCTCGTCGGCGATGAGGTCCTCGACATCCAGATCCTTCTCAACCTGGCTGATCTCGGTGCGGCGCTTGTCGCCGAACTTCTTGGAGATCTCGCGCATCTCCTCCTTGATGACGCCCAAGATCTTCTCCTCATGCGCCAGCAGGTCCTCATAGTAGGCGATGGCGCGGCGCAGGCCGTCCAGCTCTTCCTGGATCTTGTCGCGCTCCAAGCCGGTCAGGCGGCGCAGCTTCATCTCGAGGATGGCCGTGGTCTGCTCGGGTGTAAAGCCAAAGCGCTCGATCAGGCGGCTGCTGGCCTCGGAGTCGGTCTGCGAGGAGCGGATAATGCTGATAACCTCGTCGATATGGTCGAGGGCCATCAGGTAGCCCTCGAGGATATGCGCCCGCGCCTGGGCCTTCTTGAGGTCAAAACGAGTGCGGCGGGTGACGACGTCGACCTGGTGGTCGATATAGTGCTGCAGCATCTCGCGCAGGCTCAGGCATTTGGGCACGCCGTTGACGAGCGCCAGGTTGTTGGCGCCAAAGGTCGTCTGCAACGAGGTGTACTTGTACAGATTGTTGAGTACGACCTGCGGGATAACACCCTTCTTGAGCTCGATAACCAGACGGATACCCTTCTGGTTGGACTCATCGCGCATATCCGAGATGCCCTCGATGCGCTTGTCGTTGACGAGCTGGGCGATCTTCTCCTGCAGGGTGCCTTTGTTGACCATGTAGGGAATCTCGGTAAAGACCAGGCGGCTGCGACCGGTCTTGGTGGACTCCACGTGTGCCTTGGCACGCACGGTAATGGAGCCGCGGCCGGTCTCGTAGCTCTGCTTAATGCCGGCGCTGCCCATGATGATGGCGCCGGTGGGGAAGTCCGGACCGGGCATGATCTGCATGAGCTCGTCGACGGTGGCGTCGGGGTTGTCGATCAGGTAGCAGGTGGCCTCGATCGCCTCGGTGAGGTTATGCGGGGCGATGTTGGTGGCCATGCCGACGGCGATGCCCTGGCTGCCGTTGACCAGCAGGTTGGGGAAGCGCGCAGGCAGTGCCACGGGCTCGGCGAGCGATTCGTCGTAGTTGGGCTGCCAGTCGACGGTATCCTTCTGCAAGTCACGCAGCAGTTCCATGGCGGGCTTGGCCAGGCGGCTCTCGGTGTAACGCATGGCCGCCGCGCCGTCGCCATCGATGTTGCCGAAGTTGCCGTGACCGTCGATGAGCGGCGTGCGCATGGAGAACCACTGCGCCAGGCGGACCATGGCCTCGTAGACCGCAAAGTCACCGTGCGGGTGGTACTTACCGATAACTTCGCCGACCGTCCAGGCCGACTTTTTGTGTGGGCGGTTGGGGTAGATGCCGCTCTCGTTCATCGCGTACAGGATGCGGCGGTGTACCGGCTTTAAGCCGTCGCGCACGTCCGGCAGGGCACGCGCTGTGATAACCGACATCGAATACTCGATGAACGACTGCTTCATCTCGCGACCGAACTCCGAAATCTGGAGCTGGCCGCCGTTGATGTCCTCGCCGGCCGAGGCGCCACGATCGACTTCGCCAAAGCTCTCCTCGAGCTCACCGTCGTCGTCCTCTTCCTCATCATCATCGGCATCGGGGTTATAGGCGTCCGGATCGCCGTCCTCGCCCTGCTCAGCACGGGCAAGCAGGCGCTTCAGATCATCGGGCATACCGGCATCGCCGGCCTCGTCCATACCCTCGTTATTGTTGATATCGTCTGCCACGTTACCTCCTCTTAAGCGTCAAGGAATCGTGCATCATGTGCATGCTTCTCGATGTACTCGCGGCGATAGCCGACCTCGGAACCCATCAGCTCGCGCACGGCGCGGTCCGCCACCACGGCGTCCTCGATCGACACACGCTGCAGAATGCGGGTCTTTGGGTCCATCGTCGTCGAGGCAAGCTGTTTGGGGTCCATCTCGCCCAGGCCCTTGTAGCGCTGGACGGTATAGCCCTTGCGCTTTTTGGTGATCTTGCCGTCCTTGGCCTTGCCGTCCTCGTCGTTATCATCGGGGTTCAGGCCCAGACTCTGGATGGTATCGCGCAGGATCTCGTCTTCGGGCTGGCGGCCGTTGGGATACACGTAGTGGATCTTGTTGCGCACCTTAATGCCAAAGATGGGCGGGCAGGCAACATAGACGTAGCCGGCATCGATCAGCGGACGCATGTACTTGTAGAAGAACGTCAGCAGCAGGATGCGGATATGCGCGCCGTCGACGTCTGCATCGGTCATGATGATGATCTTGTGGTAGCGCGCCTTGGTGATATCGAAATCGCCGCCGTCGCCGGCACTCGTCGTGACGCCGCAGCCGATCGCGGTAATCAGCGACTGGATGGTGTCACTCGAGAACGCGCGATGGTCACCAACGCGCTCGACGTTCAAAATCTTGCCGCGCAGGGGCAGAATCGCCTGGATGTCTCGGCGACGGCCGTCCTTGGCCGAACCGCCTGCCGAGTCGCCCTCTACGATGAAGAGCTCGGTCAGCTCGGCATCGCGCACCGAGCAGTCGGCGAGCTTACCGGGCAGGGACGCCGTCTCGAGCAGGCTCTTGCGGCGGGTCGCCTCGCGCGCCTTGCGGGCGGCATTGCGCGCCTTGCAGGCCTGCTGCGCCTTCTTGACGATCTCGCGAGCGGGCTTAGGGTGCTCCTCGAGGTAATCGGCAAGGCCGTCGGTCACAATCTTGAGCGTCAGCGCGCGCATATAGGAGCTGCCGAGCTTGGCCTTGGTCTGGCCCTCAAACTGCGGATCGGGCAGCTTGACCGAGATAACGGCCGAAAGGCCCTCGCGCACATCGTCGCCGGTCAGATTGGCGTCTTTTTCCTTGAGCAGGTTCTGCTTGCGCGCATAGTCGTTGATCACGCGGGTGAGCGCGGTGCGGAAGCCCTCAAGGTGCATGCCGCCCTCGGGGGTGTAGATGTCGTTGGCAAACGACATGACGTTCTCGCCGTAGCCGCTATTCCACTGCAGGGAAACCTCAACCTCGCCCATCTTGGCCACAGGTGCGTCCGGGTCCGATTTGCCCTCGATGTAGATAGGCTCCTTAAAGGCCTCGGGGACGTCCTTGCCCTCGTTAAGGAACTTGACGAAGTCGATGATGCCGCCCTCGTAGCAAAACTCCTCCACGTGGGGAGTAGACTCGCGCTCGTCAGTCAGCACGATTTTGAGGTTCTTATTGAGGAACGCCGTCTCCTGCAGACGGTTGTGCAGCGTATCGAAATCGTAAATGCAGGTCTCGAAGATCTCGTCGTCGGGCCAGAAGGTGACGGTGGTGCCCGTCGAATCCGAGGTGCCCACGACCTCCATCTTCTTGACGGTCTTGCCGCGCGAGAACTCCATCTCGTAGGTGTTGCCGTCGCGACGAACCTGAACGACCACGCGCTTGGACAGTGCGTTGACGACGGAGATGCCAACGCCGTGCAGGCCGCCCGAGACCTTATAGGCCGAATTATCGAACTTACCGCCGGCGTGCAAAATCGTCATGACGACCTCGAGCGTCGGGATCTTTTTAACAGGGTGCTCGTCGACGGGGATACCGCGCCCGTTGTCGACGACCGTGATGGAGTTGTCGGCGTGGACCGTCACCTGGATCTCGGTGCAGAAACCGGCCATGGCCTCGTCGACGGAGTTGTCAACGATCTCCCACACCAGGTGATGCAGACCGCTGGCGCTCGTCGAGCCGATATACATGCCCGGGCGCTTACGAACGGCCTCGAGACCTTCGAGAATCTTAATCTCGCCGCCATCGTAATCGTTTTCGTTTGCCACACGTCCTCCTTCAGTCAAGAAAATGTGTACAGCCTTACTAGTTTATCGTAAAAAAATACCCTCGGGAACGATGGTATTTGGCTCTACAAGGCCACCAGATGCGATTTAAGGCTCTTTTTTGCTTTGCACGCCCTTGGCCCACTCGGCACTGGCTCTCATGGCGTTCTCGAGGGCCTCGCGCAGTTTTTGGTCTTCGATGGGCGCCACTTGGCGCTCAATCTCGGTGCGCTCGGCATCGCTGAGGTCGGCGTGTGGGGCCGGCGGGCGCTCGGTCACCGCTGGGCGAAGGCGCTCCTTGGCGGCGGGCGGCGTGTGACCGGGCGCGGTGGTTTTGAACACCAGGCCATCCACATGCGCACCGGCGCGCTCCATGCGCGCGCGGATGATCTCGCGCAACAGTGTCATTTCCTGCGTCCACGAGGGCGAGTCGAGATATACCAGCAGCTCATTGGACTCGGGCAGGTAGCGCAGGCCCGTCACATGCCGCCCCTCGCGCGTGCCCGAGCACACCGCGTTCCACGCGCGATAGACCGCGCGCGACTCCTCGGCGGCCTCCATCTGCGCACGGCGCTCAGGGGTCGCAGCCGCCAGGATGCGCTGGCGCTCTGCGTTCAAAAAGCCACTGAAGGCGACCGTTTCGCTCTCGCGCTCGTAATTAGCACGTCTCACCCATGCTCACCACCTTGGCTCGATCAAGCAGGTCATCGGTAAAGTACCCCAGGTTGGTCGTGGTTATGACCGTCTGGATATCATCGCCAATCAGCCGCAGGAAAGCACCGCGGCGTTCGCCGTCGAGTTCGCTCATCACGTCGTCCAAAAGCAGCAGTGGGGCGGTGCCCAGGACATCGCGAGCCACGGCCACCTCCGCCACCTTCCAGGCCAGAACCAACGTTCGCTGCTGACCTTGGCTGGCAAATGAACGGGCGGAGCGACCCGCCACAGCAAACTCAATCTCGTCGCGATGCGGTCCCACCAACGTCACGCCGCGGCGAATTTCCTCGTCGGCGTGCTCATCAAGGGCAGCCAGCATGCGCTCGTACGCCCAGCCCTTCAGCTCTTCGCGATCATCGACCTGGGGCAAATCCCCCAGCGTGGACGCATAGGACACGTTGGCGGCTTCACCGGACGCCACTTGCCCGTAGGCAGTACGCACATGGCCCGCCAGCCGGTCGAGCAGGGCCAACCGGTGCACGAGCAGAGCCGCGCCCGCGCGGGCAATCGAATCGTTCCACGCGCCGAGCATCTCGCGGCAGCACCAGGCCTCCTTGAGCAAGGCGTTACGCTGGGTCACGCAGCGACCATAGGTGCTCGCAAGATCGGCATAGCGTGCGCTCAGTTGCATGCCAAAGTCGTCGAGGGCGGCGCGGCGCACACTGGCGCCTCGCTTAACCATGTCCAGATGGTCGGGGCAAAACAGCACGCTCGGCAGAACCCCGCGCACACCGGCGGCAGAGCATCTCTTGCCGTTGCGGCTAAACGAGCGTTTACCGTCCTCCGCGCTCAATCCCATATCAAGCACGCGGCCGTCGCTCTCGAGCCTCAGCTCGACCTTGCACGAGCCCACGCCGTCATGGACGAGCTCGGCTGCGGTCGGATGCCTAAACGAGGCGCCGCTCGTCAGCAGCTGCAGCGCCTCTATGAGATTGGTCTTTCCCGCCGCGTTGGGTCCCGCAAGTATCGTCACGCCCTCGTCCAGGGCAAGGCGATAGCTATCGAAGCTGCGGTAGTGCGCGACGGAAAGATCGCGGGCGAACATGGTCATAGGGCAGTTGCTAGATGCGGACCGGCATGACCAGGTACAGGTAGTTGATCTTGTCGTAGGACTTGAAGATGCCCGCCTGCGAGTAGCTCTTGAGCTCCAGCGTGATCTCCTTCTCCCTGGACAGGGCATTGAGGCACCCGAAGATGTAGTGGTAGTTGAAGGCGATGGTGCCCGACTCGCCCTCGGCCTCGACATCGATCGTCTCCTGCGCAAGGTCCTGGTCATTGGAAATGGAGGACAGGCCCATCTGCCCGTTCTCGACATCGATCTCGAACTTGACGGCGGGGTTGGCGCTCGCGATAACGGCCACGCGCTTGAGGGCGGCGTTAAAGGCGGCGGCGTCGATCTTGACGCTCGTCACGCACGAATCGGGGATGAGCTGCTTGTAGTTGGGGTACACGCCCTCGATGCGGCGCGACACGTAGGTGGTGTTGCCGGCCTCAAAGACGACCTGGGTGTCGGTAGCCCCGATCATGATGGTCGCCTGGCTGGCCATGATGTTCAGCGCGTCGTTAAAGGCGTCGGCCGGAACGTTGAGTTCAAAGGAGCCCTCGAGGGTTGAGGTCTCGACCTGCGTATCGCACACGGCCAAGCGGAAGGAATCGGTCGCCACCAGGCGCACGGTGTTGTTCTCGACCTTCATGTGCACGCCACCCAGGATGGGGCGGGCCTTGTCAGTCGAGGTGACGCGCCACACGCGGCCGACCATCTCGGACAAGATATCGGTCGGCAGTTCCACGGCGCTCTCGATGGCATAGGCCGGAAACTCGGGGAAGTCATTGGCATCGAGCGTGTTCAGGCGGAAAGAGCTCTTCTCACAACCAATCAAAACCTGACGCTCGGACAGCTCAAAGGTGACCGGGGCATCGGGAAGGGTCTTGGTGATGTTGGAGAGCATCTTGCAGGGAATCACCATCTCGCCCTCCTCTTCGACATGAGCCGCAATGCGGTGACGAATCGAGATGGTGTAGTTGGAGGTCTGGAATTCCAAGATGCCGTCTTGTGCCTTAACGAGCACGCCCGACAGAATGGGAAGGGTGGATGCCGAAGCGACGCCTTTCATAACGACGCCGATGGCTTGCGTAAGCGAGCTCTGGCTGACGGTGAACTTCATCTTTTAATACCTTTCTATAGATATAAATATCTTAATAATAGTAATAGTACTGACGAAACTGTTGATTACTCCTAAAAGTGCAGGTCAGCCCTAAAAAGAGAATCGACAGGAACCTGTGTGCAACCGGGTATGTTTTCCACGTTCAAAACCTGCGCAAAACTTTTCATCACCGCGGCTCGAGTTTTTGACACCTTATAACCGCCGTTTCGACAAGTTTTCAACAACTGTGTCCATTTACCTACGAGCGCAGTGTAATTTTATCGCGCAGCGACTTGAGGTCTTCGGTAACAGTCCGGTCTTCCTGAATCATCTTCTGAACCTTTTTATAGCTCGTGCTGACGGTCGAGTGGTTGCGGTTGCCAAATTCGGCGCCCACCGCCGTGGTCGTCATCTCGCACATCTCGATGGCCAGGTAGATAGCGATATGGCGTGCTTTGGCGATATTGGCGTTGCGACGCGGGCCGATGAGCTCCTCGTGCGTCACGCCGTACTGCTCTTCAATGACGGACTGAACCGTTTGCACGTTGATCTTTTTGGCCGATGTGTCGAAGTACTGGCCGGCGATGGCGTCGATATCGTCAAAGGTGAGCTCCCCGCCCTCGCGCTCGCGGTCCCCCGCCTCGCCGGCACAGCGCTCGCAGAAGCTCTCGAGTTCGCGGATGTTGGTGCCCGAGACCTCGGCCATGTGTTTAAAGTGCTCGTCGGTCAGGTGCCCGCCGTCGCCCCCATAGGCCGCCAGCAGCGAGTCGTCGCCTGCCTCGGGAGCGGCGACGATGGTGTTCTCGTAATAGCGCTGCAAGATCTTGTATTTCATCTCGTAGCTGGGCTCTGCGACCAGGCAGAGCATACCGGCGTTAAAGCGGCTGGTCAGGCGTTCGTCCATGCTCAGGTCCTTGGGGGCGCGGTCTGCCGCGATGACGACCTTCTTGTTGTTGCGGATGAACTCGTCCATGAGCTGGAAAAAGTAGTCCACGCTCGCGCGCTTGCCGATGATGTTTTGGATGTCATCGATGATGAGCACGTCCACACCGTGGTACGCCTGCATGATGGGGGCGTTGCTCTTCTTTTGGCGGTCGAACTCGGTCATCAGGTCGTCCAGATATGCCTGGGAGTTGGCATACTTGACCTTGATCTCGGGCGACTTCTCGGCGAGCTCGTTTTTGATGGCAAGCAGCAGGTGCGTCTTGCCCAGGCCCGATTTGCCGTAGATGAACAGTGATGTGCATGTGCCGCGCTCGTCCGCGAGGGCGGCAAACTTGAGCGCCGAGCGATAGGCATGGCTGTTCTCGGGGCCGTAGACAAAGTTCTCAAAGGTAAATTTTGAGTTCGCGGCGAGCGGGGCTCCATCCGTATTCTGCTCGGCCGGCACGGTTGGTGCTGGCATGGGTGAAGCGGGGGTCGCAGCTTGCGTGGATTTGGTCGGCGCTCCGCCCTTCATCTGGTTCATCATGCGACGAAAATCGTCGGCCGAGAGCGTGTTCTTGATTGCAATGCCCGAATCCGCGCCCGCCGCTGCGTCGTGAGCGATGGGCATGTGCGTGACGGGTGCGCTCGTTGACGTCGCCGCCGCGGTCGGCAACGGTGCCATGGTTTCACGGGAAACATCGCTGTGCTGGTGCTCGATTGTCGGCACGTCGTCTGCGGAGGCCGGCACCGACGGGGAAGCGGCGGGAGCCGTGGCGGGCGCCGTCGCGGCAGTGGATTCCGTCGCGGCGCCTTGCGGTGCCACGATGTCGAGCGCAATCGGTGCAAAGGCGATTTCTTCCAGATAAGCCTCAATAGTCGGCTGATGCTTTTTGAGCCTCGCGATGGCAAAGCGCGAGGGGGCCTCGATCGTGAGCGTATCTTCGGTCAGGCTTATGGCGCGCGATTGCCCCAGCATGTTGATGAGGCGTGCATCTTGGCCGTCGCGCTGGCAAAAGGCGATGGCATCCCCCAGGATGATGCTTGCTTCCTCGTCCACTGTCTCTCCCGTTCTTTAGCTCTGAGCTCGCACGCGAGCGGCGCCGAGTTCGGTCAGATGGTATTTCTGGCCATGCTTGATGACCAAGCCGGCCTGCGCCAAGTCATTGAGCGTGCGTGACCAAGTGGGGGCCGAGTTTCCAAATGCCCTCGCCAGATCGGTTGCACCGCACGCTTGATTTTGCGCCAGATAGCCCAGCGCGGCGTTGCCGCGATCGCTTACGAACACGTCCGGTTGTGGCTGTGCATACTGATTTGCTGCATTAGGATACATCATTTGAGCTGCTGGTTGTTGAGAACTCTGCATTGGCGGCATTTGCTGTTGAAAACTTTGAGGCCACTGTTGGTAAGGCTGCGGGGGCATCTGCTGGGCCCATGGGTTGTACTGCGCCTGGGGCATCTGTTGGTACGGCTGCTGGTATCCCAGCGGGTATTGCTGGGGGTATGCCTGCGCATATCCCGTTTGCGGTGCGTATTGAGCCGGATACCCTTGCGGGTTCGGTTGATAGGACATCTGCTGTGCGGCCGATGCGCCCGCCATCTGCTGCAAGGTTCCCGCGTCCTGGCCCATCGCTGGCTTTGCATCGGGTATGTTCTGGGGAATCGCGCCCGAGGGTGCCTGGAGCTCTTGCATGGGGGCCATGCCAGGCTGCTGCATGGGGGCCATTTGCTGTTGCACCTGTTGCATCGCTGCGGGTTGCTGCGTGAAGGCGCCCGGCATGGGATATGCCTGCTGCTCTGTTTCGGGCCGCACGGCTGCCCCGCGCCCGCCAGCACGTTCGATTTCCTGCACGCGCTTGGGGTCCAGACTTACCGTCACGACGGTGCCGTTGCCCATGTTGTCCTCGATGGAGACGGCGCCGCCGGCGTTTTCCAAGTACTCCTGTACCATGGGAAACCCGGCGCCGGTGCCGCGGATATACCGTTTCATCTTGCTGTTTGCGCTGGTTACGCCAAAGTCGAAGGCATGCTCTTTGTCGTCGATGCCCGGACCCTGATCGGCAAAGCGGATGGTATCGCCACCGTCGAGAATTGAGATGATGGGCTCTGCGAAATGCGCGTGGATAAAGTTTTCGACAATCTCGCGGATAACCATCAGCGAGATGCGTCCTCCCTGTTCTTTCATGCACTGATAGACGGTGTTAGTTGTCTCTTCCAAGTAGGTACGGACGTCTTGCGGTTCGATGACGATGACACGTGGTGTCGACAGCATGTCGTCGTAGACCGCGATGCGCGCTGCATACATAGCCTTTGGTGCTTGTGCGGTGACCTGCTCGCTCTCGTTGCGTTCTTCGCGCACGCCGGTGATGTGCTCGTTGTCGGGTGCCGGATCACCGGAATCGACCATGGTGTAGAAGTCGTCAGACATGCCGCTCGCAATCTTTCAAAAGGTTTTGAACAAATAGTAGCTCACCACGCAATGTTTCTCATCTTTCGACAAGTTTTCAAAACCTGTTGAAAACTTTGGAAAACGGACGAAAAGTTCTCAACATTTCCAACACGACCTGTTGAAAACTCGATGAAATATCGTGAAAAGTTGTCTGCTGCCTCAAATGCCGGTTCTGCTTATGGGGGAACCGTGTACTCTTTGCAACCTTTCACCTTTGATTTCTTGACATTTGAACATTGATTTCCCTACAATCTTCAAGCTCACGTGTCTATATCTGCGTCCGCGCCCCCGCGGACACTCGAAATGCAGCAGGAGGAACTTAAGATGAAGCGTACGTATCAGCCTAATAAGCGTAAGCGTGCCAAGACCCATGGCTTCCGTGCCCGTATGGCCACTAAGGGTGGTCGTGCCGTGCTCGCCCGTCGTCGCGCCAAGGGCCGCAAGCGTCTCACTGTCTAGCAGCGATACACACATCTCGCATGAAGACTATTAAGTCTCGGCAAGATTTCGAGCATGTGTTCAGTCAGGGGCGTCGTTTCAATCACCCTCTGATTCGAATGACCATATGTGAATCGGTTGGCGAAGGCGACTCCGGAAGGGTCGCCTTCGTTGGTGCTAAACGACTCGGTTGTGCTGTCGTGCGCAACCGATCTAAGCGTGTGATGCGCGAGGCCGCCCGCAGCTGTGGATTTCCCGTTGCGGGTTATGACATCATCTTGTTCGCGACTCCCAAGACGAGGGTTTCCTCGCCGCAGGAGATGAACAAGGCATTGCGTTCGCTTATGAAACGCGCCGGCGTTGCCGGGGAGGAGCGATGAGCAATCACGTTTTGCGACGTGTTGCCATCGCTCCTATTCGCATATATCAACAGGTTATTTCGCCCTTATTGCCTGACGCCTGCATTTATTACCCAACGTGCTCACAATACGCTATCCAGGCGATTGAGAAGTACGGTGTTTTGAGAGGCTGCTGGCTTGCCGTGAGGCGCATCGCTCGCTGCAATCCCCTGCACGTCGGCGGTTATGACCCTGTGCCTTAGCGGGCACTCGCTATCGGAGGAAAACTTACATGTGGGATTGGATCGTTAACATCCTTTTTGAGCTGCTCAAGCTCATCCAGACCTTTGCGGTCGACTGGGGCCTGTCCATCATCATTCTAGTGGTCATCATCCGTCTGCTGCTGACGCCGCTTATGCTCAAGTCGACCAAGTCGACGGCTCGCATGCAGGTGCTGCAGCCTAAGATGCTCGAGATCCAGGAGCGCTATGCCGACGATCCCCAGCGCCAGGCCGAGGAGATGCAGAAGTTCTACAGTGAGAACAAGTTTAACCCCATGGCTGGTTGTCTGCCGCTGTTGATCCAGATGCCTGTCCTGTTCGCCCTGTTTACGCTGCTGCGTAACCTGCCGAACTACTTTAGCGACGGCACGTTCTCGTTCTTCAACATCCTGCCTGACCTTACCACCACGCCGAGCGCTTCCTTTGCCGATGGCTTTATGGTTGCGCTGCCTGCGCTGGTTTGCCTGATTCTGTTCGCTGTCTTGACCCTGATTCCGCAGCTGTATATGTCTCGCAATCAGACTGGTCAGCAGGCCCAGAGCATGCGCATGATGGCCGTCGTCATGACCGTCATGATGCTTTGGATGGGCTGGAGCCTGCCCGTCGGCGTTCTGCTCTACTACGATGTGTCTTCTGCCTGGCAGGTTATCCAGCAGATCTTCGTGACGCAGAAGGTTATCGACAAGGCCAAGGCCGATGAGGAGGAGCGCCTCAAGAACGCTCCGCTGCAGGTCGAGGTTACCCGTCGCGAGAAGAAGCCGCGTCCGCACAAGAAGAAGTAGTCGGGATATCAATCTTATTTAGGTACCTAACTTTTGGAGTACGTTATGTCTGAAGAGATCATCGAGGATATGCTTGAGGAGGTTGCCCCGCAGATTGCGGGCGATTATCCCGAGATTGCACAGCGCTACAAGGCCGGTGAAGAGCTGACCGATGAGGAGCTCGACAACATTGCCGATGTTGCGATTTCCATTCTGCGTTCCATCCTTTCGCACTTCGATGCCGCCAACTCTCCTATTGATGAGTACGAGGGCGACGAGGGCGAGCTGATTTTGGATGTTACGGCTCCTGATCTTGCTGTTCTCATTGGCCGTCATGGTCGTACCCTTGATGCTCTTCAGGTCATGTTCTCTTTGCTGGTGAGCCGCAAGCTTGGCTTTAGGTATCCGGTTGTGGTTGACGTTGAGGGCTACAAGAGCCGTCGTCAGGACAAGGTTGCCTCTATGGCTCAGTCGGCCGCAGGGCGTGCCATCCGCACTCATAAGAGTGTTTCGCTTCCGCCCATGAATGCCTATGAGCGCCGACTGGTTCATATTGCACTTCGTGGCAATGATGCTGTCGATACCCATTCTGAGGGTTCTGACCCTGATCGCCATGTGGTGATTGTTGCTCGATAATCTACTCGAGCTTATGCTAAGGGGGCGTGGTTTCCACGTCCCCTTTTTTTGTCAAAAGTTCTCGGTACACTGATTTTTGTCAGAAAGGAGCTTCTGTTGTTTGTACTTACAGATCAGCAGGCTGACGAGATGCTTAGTCATCTATCTTCCTATTGCAAAGAGTATTCCTTGAGCGTAACTGATGCTGAGCTCAGGAAATGTATTCAGCATTTGGATTTGGTTCTGGAAACAAATAAGACAACCAATCTCACTCGTATTCTTAACGTAGAAGATGCTGCGGTACTACATATCCTCGACTCACTTGTTTTGCTCCCTTATATCAATAAGGCCCCTGAGGGAGCTTTGCTCGATATGGGAACAGGCGCAGGCTTCCCTGGTATTCCATTAACGATAACCACGCATCGTAAAGCTACTTATATTGACTCTGTTGGCAAGAAGGTTGATGCTGTCAATTCTTTTGTTCATGCACTTGGATTGAAATATGGACATGCAGTCCATGACCGCCTTGAAGAATATGCTCGAAGCCATAAGAAGCAGTTTTCTGTCGTAACCGCCCGCGCACTGGCTCCGCTACCTATTCTTGTTGAGTATGCGGCTCCATACCTCAGGGATGGAGGGCTATTTGTTATCACGAAGGGCAATCCATCGGATGACGAGCTTGCTTCCGGCATGTCAGCAGCTAAGATCTGCGGCTTCACTTTGCTTCTGAATGACACAATCGATTTGCCTGAGGGTTTGGGCCACAGGGAGTTCATTGTTCTTAAGAAAAGTCACCCAGCATCCGTTTCGTTGCCTCGTGCAAATGGCATGGCAAAGAAGAATCCGCTTGCCTAGATGTTTCACGTGAAACATAATGGATACTAACAACTTGCAGTGTTTCACGTGAAACAAGGTAGTTGATATCGAATCGGAATGTTTCACGTGAAACATCCTCCGTTTGACAGCTTTAATACACACCAGGAGGGACCGTGGGATTTCGCGACGTTAAGCGTTCGAAGAGCGCAAAAGACACGCGTATTATTGCAATCATCAATCAAAAGGGCGGCGTCGGTAAGTCAACGACGGCTGTAAACCTTGCAGCAGCACTGGGTGAGCAGGGTCGCAAGACACTGATTGTCGATTTTGATCCACAGGGAAACAGCACCAGTGGATTCGGAATTGAAAAAGAAGACCTTGATCAGTGCATCTATGATGCATTGCTGAATGACGTGCCGGCAGAATCACTTGTTCTTGATACAAATTGCAAAAAGGTATTCGTTATCCCGGCGACAATTCAGCTTGCGGGCGCCGAAATTGAGCTCGTAAGCGCAATTGCTCGTGAAACCCGCCTCAAAGATTTGCTTGAGCCCATTCAAGAGGAGTTCGATTTTATATTCATCGACTGTCCTCCTTCGCTTGGCCTGCTTACTATCAACGCTCTGACCGCAGCAGATAGCGTTTTGATTCCGATCCAGTGCGAGTATTACGCGCTCGAGGGCGTTACGAAGCTGCTTGAGTCAATGAAGATGGTCAAATCACGTCTGAACAAGGGCTTAGACACCTATGGTGTGCTTATGACCATGTATGACTCGCGTACTTCACTGTCGAATCAGGTCGTTGAGGAAGTTCAGTCGTACTTTGGTGATAAGGCTTTTAAGACCCTAATTCCCCGTACCGTAAAAATCTCTGAGGCTCCGTCTTTTGGAGAGCCGGTAATTACCTATGCACCTCAAAATAAGGGTGCAAAAGCGTATATGAACCTTGCAAAAGAGGTGATCAAGCGTGCCTAGTGCAAAGAAACGTGGTGGATTGGGACGTGGACTCAATGCTTTGGTCTCAGAAGCCGAGTATGAGACCGGCGGTTCGGCTGCATCGGCTTCAAATGCCGCATCTGAAACAAAACTTCCTATTGAGGATATTGTTCCCAACCCTAATCAGCCGCGAATTAACTTTAACGAAACTGAACTTCGTGAGTTGAGCGAGTCGATCCAAGAACATGGCGTGTTGCAGCCGTTGTTGGTTCGCAAGCATGGAAACGGCTATGAGATCATCGCTGGTGAGCGTCGTTACCAAGCATCAAAGCTTGCTGGTCTTGAGGAGCTGCCTGTCATCATTAAGGAAGTTAATGATGAGGAAATGCTCGCTCTTGCTCTTATCGAGAATCTTCAGCGTTCTGATTTGAATCCCGTCGAAGAGGCGAAGGGTTATCGTCAGCTCATTGATGCCAGCGGTATGACGCAGGAGGCGTTATCAAAGGCTGTCAGTAAGTCTCGTTCGGCAATTACAAATTCACTTCGCTTGCTTGATCTTCCCGAAGTCGTACAGCAGATGATTTTCGAGGGTAAACTTACTGCCGGCCATGCGAGAGCGATCCTTGCAGTTCCCTATGAGGATGCTCGAATTCGACTTGCTGAGAAGGTTGTTGCAGAAGGCCTTTCCGTCAGAGCGACAGAAAATCTTGCTCCGTTGTTTTCTGCCGGAGAAACACCTAAGACTCCGAGGCCAGCAACACCTCAGTCATTCAAAAAGGCCGCTCGAGTCCTTCGTCAAGTATTTAACACGAATGTGCGCGTGAAGAGCTCGCGTGGCAAGAATAAGATTGAAATCGAGTTCAAAGACGAAGAGGAACTCTCCCGTATCCTTGGCGAAATGATTCAATTTGGGCAGGAGGATCAGGATGAAGAATAAGGTTCTCGCGGCCATTGCGTTGGCAACCACTGTCGCTGCTGGTGCTTTTGTTGGATATAAGCTTGCGACAGATGATGAACTGCGTGGTCGACTGCTGCGCGGAGCTCAGGATATCGTCGATACATCCAAAAAGAAAATGGATGTGATGACCGAAGATGTCGCCATGCGTACTGCTCAGGTGACTAAGAATCCCAAGATTAACCAAGACTGGGTTAACCATCAGTGGGAAAATGTTGGTTATTAGGTACCTAACAATTACGTGCCTATTTTGAAAGGGTCCTTGTCTGATTCATGAGACAAGGACCCCTTATTTTGGCCATAAAATTAAGTTCACGTAAATCAAGTCCACTAGGATGAAAACAAATGAAACAGCCCTGGTTGCATTATTTACAACCAGGGCTGCCGGATGTTTCACATGAAACGTTATGGGGTGCAGACTCCCCTATGCGTTCTTCTGGACCTTGAAACGTTGCTTCAGTTGACCGCAGGCGGCATTAATATCATTGCCGCGAGAATTACGAATCGTGGTCTCGATGCCACGGGACTCAAGGCGGCGCTGAAGATCCTCAACCTTATGAATCGGAGACGGCTTGAGCGGGCTGCCCTCGATGTCGTTAAGCTGAATTAGGTTAACGTGGCACAGGGTTCCCTCGCAGAAGTCGCAGAGCGCCTGCATTTCGGGATTCGTATCGTTGACGCCTTCGATCATGGCGTACTCATAGGTCGGGCGGCGTCCAGTCTTCTCAGTGTAGAGCTGCAGCGCCTCATGAAGGCGCAGAAGCGTGTGCTTCTTGACGCCAGGCATAATCTTGTTGCGCGTGGACTGGATGGCGGAGTGCAACGACACAGCGAGCGTAAACTGTTCGGGATTGTCGGCAAACTTGCGAATGCCAGGAATAACACCGCTGGTAGAGACAGTAAGGTGACGGGCTCCAATACCGATACCGTCGGGATCGTTAAGGATGCGCAGTGCCTTGAGAACCTCGTCGTAGTTAGCGAAGGGCTCGCCCTGACCCATGAAAACGACGCTTGTGGCGCGCTCGCCAAAATCATTCGAGACGTGCAACACCTGGTCGACGATCTCTTGAGCGGTCAGAGAGCGCTTGAGGCCGTTGAGACCGGTGGCGCAAAAGGCGCAGCCCATGCCACATCCTGCCTGGGTGGAAACGCAGACGGAAAGCTTGTTACGACGGGGCATACCGACAGTCTCGACGGAAATGCCGTCATGATACTCGAGCAGATACTTGCGCGAGCCGTCCTTGGAAACCTGTTTGGTAAGCTCCGTCGGCGTGTCGAAGGCAAATGCCTCTTTAAGCTGCTCGCGGAAAGCCTTGGGAAGGTTGGTCATATCGTCAAACGAACAAACGTTCTTCTCAAAGACCCATTCGATGAGCTGCTTCGCGCGGAAGGCGGGCTGGCCAAGTTCGGCAACAAGCTCGCGAATATCGTTTTGGCTCAAGTCGCGAATGTCCTGAGATTTAGTCCTGGGATTCATGGAAGCCTTTCGATTTTGGGGAAACGTAGAGGGTATCGCTACAATATGGTATCAGCTGCAGAAATTATAGAGGAGGAGTCTGCCCATGCCGGGTAAAAGCCTAGAGAACATGCACGTAGCGGTCTTGGCGGGCGGTCATTCCGCTGAGCGCGAGATCTCGCTCAATTCGGGAAAGAACGTCGTGGTGGCACTGAAGGAAGCCGGCTACACATCGGTGGAGCTGCTGGACACGGCTGCCGATGACTTTATGGTAACCATGGCGACCGGCGGCTTTGACGTGGCATTTATCGCCATGCATGGCGCCGGCGGTGAGGATGGCGCCATGCAGGGTGCCATGGAGACCCTGGGTATCCCCTACACGGCCTCGGGCGTGCTTGCCAGCGCCTGCGGTGCCGACAAGGAGGTCTCGAAGCTCCTGTACGCCAAGGCGGGCATTCCCATTGCCCCCGGCCTTGCGCTCGAAGTGCGCGATGAAGTCGATATCGATCACATTGTCGAGGTTTGTGGCGAGCGCTGCTTTGTAAAGCCGGCGGTAAACGGTTCCAGCTATGGCATTTCCCTGGTCCATGAGCCCTCCGAGCTACCTGCGGCAATCGCCAAGGCGTTTGAGTACGGCGACAAAGTGCTGGTCGAGAAGTGCATCGAGGGTACCGAGATCACCGTCGGCGTATACGGCGAGGATGACGTGCGCGCCCTGCCGATCGTTGAGATCCGTAAGCCCGAGAACTGCGAGTTCTACGATCTGGACGTGAAGTATGTGGACCCCACGGATATCCATCGCATTCCGGCACAGATTTCGCCCGAGAACTACGCTCGTGCCCAGGAGCTCGCCTGTGCCGCCCATAGGGCACTCGGCTGCCTGGGTATCTCGCGCAGCGACTTTATCGTGAGCGAGGATGGCCCCGTCATCCTCGAGACCAACACGATTCCCGGCATGACCGATGCGTCGCTGTATCCGGATGAGATCCGCCACACCGACGACATGACGTTCCCGCAGGTCTGTGACAGCCTGATCCGTATGGGTCTTCGTCGAGCGGGCATTGCATGCTAATCGAGGACGCGGTTTCGTCAGGAACGCCGCAGTTTGTCATCGACTCCTATGCCACGCTTGCCGAGCGCGCCAAAACCCAATCGTTTGGTCTCATCGAGGAAGATGTTATCGTCCTCGATACCGAGACCACTGGTCTTTCGGTGCAGGACAACGAGCTTATTGAGATATCGGCGGCCCGCCTTTCGGGCCGCGAGATCGTCGACCGCTTCGATACCTTCGTGAATCCCAAACAGCTGATTCCCGCCGAGATTACCGAACTCACGAGCATTACAAACGCCGATGTGGTGGATGCCCCATCGGCCGTCGAGGCCGTGGCCGCTCTCGCCGATTTTGTCGGCGGCTGCCCGGTGATTGCGCATAACGCCACCTTCGACCGTTCGTTTATCGAGTCGGTCAAGGGCGGTGTCAACGTCAGCGATATCTGGATTGATTCGCTGGCACTGTCGCGCATCGCACTTCCGCGCCTGGCCTCGCACAAGCTGTCTTTTATGGCCGACCTGTTTGGCTGTGACTCGGTGTCGCACCGCGCCAACGCCGATGTCGACGCCCTGTGTGGCGTATGGCGCGTGTTGCTCGTGGCGCTCACCGACTTGCCCCAGGGCTTAATGGCGCGCTTGGCCGACATGCACCCCGACGTACCCTGGTCCTATCGTCCCATCTTCTCGTTCTTGGCGGGACAGAACCCCGGTTCCATCTTCTCTCTCAGCGCCGCCCGCGCCGACGTACTCAAGGCCGATCGGGCCGATGATCGCATTGATGCGGACGAGCTGCCGGTCCTTAAGATGCCGAGCCGCGAGGAAATCGAGGCGGACTATGCCCCGGGCGGTCTGGTTAATCGCATGTATCCCACGTACGAGCCGCGCGATGAGCAAATCGCGATGGCGCTCGAGGTCCGTGACGCGCTCGTTACGGGAACGCATCGCGTGATTGAGGCGGGGACGGGCGTCGGCAAATCGATGGCCTATCTGGTGCCTTTTGCCGAGGCCGCGCGCCGCAACAGTATCACGGTTGGTATCGCGACTAAGTCAAATAATCTTGCCGACCAGCTCATGTATCATGAGCTGCCCAAACTTGCCGAGCAGCTGGAAGGAGGCCTATCGTTTTGCGCCCTCAAGGGCTATGACCACTATCCATGCTTGCGCAAGCTTGAGCGCATGAGCCGTAGCCAAGTCGAAATTACGACTAAGCGTGATCCTGCCGACACGCTTACGGCAGTCGCGGTCATCATGGCGTACGTGTGTCAGTCGGCCGATGGCGACCTCGACTCGCTCGGCATTCGCTGGCGCAGCGTCAACCGTCCCGACTTTACGACGGCGTCGCGCGAGTGCGCCCGTCGCCTATGCCCGTTTTTCCCCGATAAATGCCTGGTCCACGGCGCCCGCCGTCGCGCGGCGCATGCCGATGTGGTGGTCACCAACCATTCCCTGCTGTTCCGCAACGTTGCGGCCGAGGGCAGAATCTTGCCTCCAATTCGTCACTGGGTGATCGATGAGGCCCACTCCATCGAGCGCGAGGCGCGCCGTCAATGGGCGCGCGTGGTGTCGGCGGATGAATCGCGCGTTCTGTTTGAGCGCCTGGGTGGCTCGAGCACCGGTGCACTGAGCCAGGTTTCCCGCGATTTGGCAGCTTCGGAGGGCTCTACGCTCTACCTGGGTCTAACCGCCAAGGCGACGTCGACGGTTGCGCGCGCGAGCATGGCAATCGCCGATGTGTTTGACGGTGTTCGCGAGCTTGGCCGCCGTGCGCGCGGGGGCTATGACAATGCGAACCTATGGATTGGCCCCGAGCTGCGCGAATCTGACGACTGGCATGATTTCTTACAGTCGGCCTACACTGCCATCGACGCATTGGAACAAGCTGACAAGAGCGTCGACGCGCTGGTGCAAGCCGTCGCCGCCGACAAGCCCGAGGTTGTTGTCGACCTGGGTGATATCTCGCGCCGCCTACACGAGCTGGTCGAGAACCTCAAGCTCATCATTGACGGTACAGACGAACACTACGTGTACTCGCTGCAAGTCAATCGCAGATTGCGCGCCGGCGGCGAGTCGATGACCGCGGAGCGCATCGATATTGGTGAGGCCTTGGCAACCGAGTGGCTGCCCGAGGTCCACACGGCTATCTTTGCATCGGCGACCATGACGGTTTCCAAGAGCTTTGAGCACTTTAACCACGCCGTCGGCCTCGATCGCATCGGTGCCTCGACATCATCGTCGCTGCACTTGGATTCGAGCTACGACTTCGATTCGAATATGGCCGTGGTCGTGGCTGGGGATATTCCCGATCCGCGCGATCGTGAGAGCTATCTTTCGGCGCTCGAGCGTGTGCTGGTCGACGCTCATCTTGCCATGGGCGGCTCGGTGCTCACGCTGTTCACCAACAGGCGTGACATGGAGGAACTGTACGCTCGCGTCGAGCCCAAGATGGCTCGTGCGGGTCTGGAACTCAACTGCCAGCAGCGCAACTCGTCTCCTCGCCGTCTGCGCGATCGCTTCATCAACGAACCGACCTCGTCGCTCTTTGCGCTTAAGGCCTTTTGGGAAGGGTTTGACGCCAGCGGCGAGACACTGCGCTGCGTCATCATCCCCAAGCTGCC
Source organism: uncultured Collinsella sp. (assembly GCA_902478365.1). Classification (GTDB taxonomy): domain Bacteria; phylum Actinomycetota; class Coriobacteriia; order Coriobacteriales; family Coriobacteriaceae; genus Collinsella. The sequence goes on from CABSKX010000012.1 coordinate 21,452, forward strand.
GTTCTCGAGCCCCACAGACCCGCTCTCATGCGAGCGCAATCTGCGTGAAGACCGCGCTTGGGCGCGCTATTCGCTGCCCGAGGCCGTGCTCGAGGTCAAGCAGGCAGCCGGTCGCCTCATTCGCTCATCGACCGATTGTGGCGTACTCATCTTGGCCGACCCGCGCCTGGTGACGAAGGGCTACGGCAAGAAATTCTTAACGTCGCTGCCCACGAGTTCCTATCAGCGCATCGAATCGGCACAAATCGGGCACTATCTACAGCTGTGGCGCGCACGCCACGAGCGGCGCCGCTAAAGCGGACAGACGAGGGATTTTGCCATATCGCACAGACGCTCTGACAGGGCGGGGTCATCCAAGATGCGGATGGCCCCGCCTGCTGCGATTACCTGGCTTAACAGCCAGCGTTCGGAGCCGTAGCGCACGTTCACTGTTGAGCAGTCCGCCCCATTGGGTTCAATCGACATGATGCCGGGCCAGTCTAGGCGCTCTGCCAAGGCGCGCGGCATGAGAAGCTTCGCGTTCCGCTCCGCCTGGGCGAGGGAGTCGTGGAGGGTCGCGGGCTCCGGTGCGTGGCGCACGACGGAGTCGTCGGTCAAGACCAGGCCCTCGATTTTATCCATGCGATAGGTACGCTGCTCGTCGACCGCGACATCCCAGGCAATCAGATACGTTTGGTCGCCGTTTGTTGTGATGCGCAAGGGGTCGACCAAACGCTCGCGTGCTTGTGCGTCATCCATCGAGCGATACGAGATGCGGCAGCGAACGCCGTCCCGAATGGCGCAGCTCAGCTGCTGCCAGTGCGATCCGTGGGCGACGGTGTCAAAGACGCGCTGGTTGTAGCCGAGCTCTTCGGGAAGAAGGGCGTGCCGTATTCGAGCCGCCGCTTGGGGTTCGATCCCCAATGATTCAAGTTCATGGTTGAGCACAGCGCCTTCGGCGGCACTCAGACGCAGCGGTAGCACGCGCCCCGCATCACCGGTGAGGACCACGCACTCGCCGCGGCGTTCGCAGATAATACGTGCGCCCGATTCTCGGTCCGCAAGCGTTGAGACAATCTCGAGAATCTCGTCGAGCGATGCCCCCGTGATATCAAAACGGCTACAAAGCTCGTCTCGTGTCATGCCATTCTCGCCGGCGGCGTAGAGGGCCTCCATGATGTCGATGGCGCGCGAGAGTCTTTGCTCGCTGGTGAGTTTACGCACGGGCATACTCGTGCACCGTCCTTTCGATGAGGTGATTCCACGCCCGCTTGAGAGCATCGGGGGCGACAGGCCTCATGCCATCCATGGCATGGGCCATGCAAAACGAGGCTGCGGCCTCAAAGTCGCGTACGTCAACGGTCCATGTCCAGCCTGCTTCAGTGCGCATGAGTTCGCCTCGTCCGCGCGTGAGACCGCTGATCATATCGGCCTGCGCTTCACGCGCAAACGAGAACGTAGCCGCAACGGGTGGGCGGTCGGCAAAATCGAACTCAAAGAATAAGTAATCGTTGAGGTTGAAATCCGCAGGAATGGCGTAGGCTTTCGAAGGCCTCCAGGCGCGAATGATGCGGTCGCAGCGGAATGTTCTGATATTGTCGGTGGCATTGTCGAGGCCGCAGAAATATGCCGCACCCTCGCGCTCGAACATGCCGTAGACGCAAACGGTCCGCTCGCGTTGTTCACCGCGTCCGTTTTGGTACAAAAAGCGCAGCGCGCAACGCTCGGCAAAGGCACTCCATACCGCATCGACGGCGGGAGAGCGGCGGATCGGTGCCTCTCCTGTCGTCGACATGCCGGTGAGGTAGGCAATCTTGGAGCGAATGTCGGCAAGCGGCGCGGCAAAGGTGGATGAGCCTGCCGCGAGTGTCTGGTCGATGGCGTTGAGCAGGATGTCGGCATCGTCTGCGGTGATGAGACCGCCCGCGGCAAACGTGTGCTCGCGGTCGATCGTCCACGCGCTCTCCTCGGTTTCCTGCGCTCCGGCAGCACGAACTTCCCTGATAACGATGCCGCGTTCGAGCAGCTTGTCGCGATCGCGGCGGAACTTGCGCTTGTCTGAGTCGATATTGCCCGAGCCGTACCCCAAATCGGAATCCAGGACGATTTGCTCGGTCGTCAGCGGTTCGGGAGAACTGTTGAGTACAAAGAAAAGGTTGAGGATGCGCTGAGCCGTTTTATCGAAACCGGGCTCGGGTGCACCCTTTTTAATTGTCGCGGTCGCGTCGCTTGCCGTCATAGAATCCTCGCATGAGAAGGTCGTTTGATGCCATGATTTTAGTCCGATATGGAGATTAGGCTATATCCTTGTCCGCTCGCGGCGTTAAGATGGCCCGAATTCGGTCGTTTGCGCTCGCTCGGGGTATACTTTCGACTATATACGGTTCTAATGTGCATGCATTGGGCCTATTTGTCGGATTATGGATGTGGAGCGCACATGGCGAACACCCAGAACTATATTAACCACCTGCTGCAGAGCACTGGCATCACGCCGGCGTGCAGCGAAGAAGAGCGCCTGGCTGCCGAGGATATCGCCCAGATTTTCCGCAACCACGGCTTTGACCCCGAGGTGCAGGAATTTAATGCTCCCGCGCCCAGCAGGTTGGCGTTTGCCGTTACCGGTATTCTGGCGTTTGCCGGCGCCCTGCTAATGGGCATCGGCGGCGGTATCGGCTTGGTCGGCACCTTGCTGGCCATTGTCGGCGCCGTGCTCTACGTGCTCGAGCGCACGGGGCATCCCGTGGTTTCGCGCCTGGGAAAGACCGGTGTGAGCCAAAATGTCATCGCCTATCACAAGGCCTCGGGCCCGCTTGCGTCTCCGCGCAACCGCCCGGTCGTCGTGGTGGCCCACTATGATTCCCCCCGCGCCGAGCTCCTTGCTCGCGAGCCCTATGCTCCGTATCGCGCGCTCATCGCCAAGCTCCTGCCTGTCGCCACGATCGCGCCCGCGGCTGTCGCCATCCTGCGCATCCTGCCGCTTCCCGGCGTGCTCAAGGTGCTGTTGTGGGTTGTCGCGATTTTGGCCTCCCTCGTGGCACTGGCCAACGCCGCCAATATCATCTCCAACCGTTTTGTGCTCCCCTACACGTCTGGCGCGGTGTGCAACAAGTCCTCTGTTGCCGCCATGCTCGGTGTCATGGACAACGTCGCCCCCTATCAGGGCGAAAACGAGTTCCCCGACGACATTCCATTCGATACTTATTTTGGCGAGCAGAAACGTCGCGCCGAGGAAATGGCGCGCGCGGCGGCCGAGTATGCCGCGGCCCAGCAGCAAAACGACTACGGCAACACCATTGAATATGAGGAGCCTTCCTACGACGAGGACGAGTTTGGCCAGCCGGTGGCGCCTGCCGATGTACCCGAGCAGGACGAGGCTTTTGATGGACAGATCGATGGTTTTGAGGGTGCCTCTGCCGACGAGACACTGATCGGCGTTATCGCCCCCGAGGCTCAAGACCAGACTGCCCAGGCCGAAGTGTCCACCGAGGAAACGTCCACCGCCGAGCCGGCGGAGGAGCCCGCGGTGGTCGAAGCCGCTGAGCCCAAGCTCTATCGCAATGCCGCCGGCAATATCCGCTTTGGTTCGGATGCCATCCGTGCGCTCGGCATGCTTCCCGAGTCCTGCGCGCTCGATTACGAAGAGGGCGAGGAGCCGACGTTCGAGCCGGAGCCTGCTCCCGTTGCGCAGGAGCCCGCACCCGCGGCAAATACGGCTGTTGCTCCCGCCGAGCCGGTCGCTGCCCCTGTTGCTGCCGCGGAGCCTGACGCAGAGCCCGCGCTCGATTCTGCAGCCGGTCTGGATATTCTGGCGCCTGCCGCTCCGGCACAGGTTGAAGACGAGACCGCCGACGAAGACTATGACGAGTATCCGCAGCGCGTGTCCTATGAGAGTGACACCGATTTCTCGGCCGAGCTTCCCTCGACAACGCCCCATGCCGATATCGCTTCCGCGTTCTCCTCGATTGGTGCCAGCGCTTCTAGCTTCTTTAAGGGTGCCTTTGCGAAGGGCAAGAAGTTCGTCGACGACTTTGAGGAAAAGCGTGCCGCTGCCCGCGAGGCCGCCGAGCGGGAGGCCATCGCCCAGCAGCAGGCCGCCGAGGCCGAGCGTGAGCGTGCGGCGCAGGAGTTCGAGCAGAGCGAGGCCGAGCAGCCGGAGCCTGTCGATGCCGCCGACGCCACGACGTCCTTCGAGGCTCCGCAGCCGACATCCGCTGACGTTGCCGAGGCTACGACGTCTTTTGAGGCGCAGCAGCCGGTCGATGGCACCATGTCATTCGATGCCACGATGACGTTTGAGAAGCAGGGCACCGCAATTGCCGAGCCTCTTCCCATCTCCGATGATGCCCAGGATGCCGCCGATGATTCGGTTGTCGACGAGGCCGATTCCGTTGAGGCCAGCGCACCCGAGCAGGTCGAGGCTCCTGTTATGGAGCAGGAGCCCCCTGCGATTGACGAGGCTCCCAAGACGGATGAGTCCAGGCCTTATTCTACGCAGATCTTTACCATGCCCGCGCCGAGCGACCCCGGTGCCACGGTGGCCAATGTCGCTCCCACGCAGGACGAGACAGTGGACTCCCTCATGGCGCAGATTTCGTCTCAGGTGCCTCCGCGCCAGCAAATGAATATCCCCGATCCGGCCTCCGCGCCCGCACCCTCTTCGTCGCCGCTGGCCTCGGTCCCCGATCCGTCGCTGCCTTCGATGCAACAGGCCAACGTCGCGTCCCGCACGTCGCTGTTCGATCTTCCCGATCCTTCGGCACAGACAAATGATCCCTTTGCGACGGCGCAGGGCCCCGAGCCCACATCGGCACCGGTCGCGACCCCCATGCCCATCTCCTCGGGCGCACAGCCGCTCGAGACCATCTCGGCTCCTGCTTCGACGGGCGCCAAGCCGCAGAAGCGTGGCCTAGGTGGCTTGTTCGGTCGCAAAAAGAAGAACGAGCAGGACAGCATGAGCGACTGGCTGGGCGTCGAGGACGATTACGATGCCAAGAAGTCCGGCCGCGGCATTGGCTCGTGGGATAACTTCGAGGATGACGACGACGGTTGGAAGGGCGGTGCCACCTCCTCCGATGGTGCTTCTGCCGAGGATATGCTCTCGGCCGTTGCCTCCATGGGTGACGATGAGCTGCTCGGCCACGATATCTGGTTCGTCGCAACGGGCGCGTCCGATTGCGACGGCGCCGGCATGAGGGCGTTTTTGGCCTCGCATCGTGACAAGCTCCGCGGTGTGTTCTTCATCAACCTCGAGTCTATCGGTGCCGGCAGGCTTTCGGTGGTAACGGTCGAGGGCGAGCAGCAGCTGTTTAAGGGCGATCGCCGCATCATGAATCTTGTCAGCAAGGTGTGTAAGTCGTTCCACGTCGATTGCGGCGCGTTCGAGATGCCCTATGCAAAAACCGATGCATCCGCAGCGCTCGAGGCGAGCCGTCGCGCCCTTACGATCGCCGGTGTGGACGGCCCGCGCCTTGCCTGCGCTCGCACCGAGGATGACCTGCCGTACAACGTCAATCCGACCAATATCGCTACGGTGTCCGAGGTCGTGACCGAGGTCATTCGTCGTTCGTAGACAGACCCGCTAAGGAGTCAGCGTGTTTTCGTACATCAAGCGCCATTGGCCCATCTATCTGATTTTGACCCTGATCGCTATCGCATTGGGTTTTGGGGCCGCGTATGTCGTTGGCATTAAGGGCTCGACGCCCGAGACGACAATGAACGAAGAGGTGGAGCAAGAGCAAAGTTTGGGTGCCGACGGTATTTCCGAGTCCGATCAGGCAGCCATCGATGGCGGTTCGTCATCTGCTGAATAGCCGATTCATCGTTTATGCCCAAGGCGGGCGAGCCGGGAGACTGGCTCGCCCGCTTTTTCGTCGTGCTAGCGCCTCTTTGTGGCTGACCTAAGGCGAGCGAACCATATGGCTGCAGCGCCCGAGGTCAGGAGTGCGGTGATGCATGCGGCGACGAGAACAGATCCCGTTGCCGGCAGGTTCTGAGGCAGGGTGCATCGTTGGATGACGCGGTCCTCATCATACGCCTCGAGTTTATCGCCACCGCCGTTGCGGCAAAGATCGACGCGCGCGCTGTTGGCAAGTGCGGTTTGGGGCGTATAGGACGACGTTGCCTGCATATGCACGACTGCGCCTCGGGCATCCGAGTTAAGGATCGCCTTGGCATCGTCAAGATCGTCGTGTTCGTCTTTAAGGTCATCCCGGGTCCAAGAACCCGCCTCGCTTCTGGTTGTAAAGTCGGCGGCTACCGCACCGTATTCAAAACGGATGCCCGTGATGACGGCGCCGTCTGTAAGATCAAGCTCTTTCGTATCGAGCGTGACGGACTTGTCCGTCGGGATATCTGCTTTCCATAGGTGCCACCCGTCGTAATCGACGAGACGCACATCGTCGCCCAGCAGCTTTGCAACCTCTTCCGTTTCGAGCCAAGGATTGTGGTGCCCGTCGTCAAGCGTTGCATTGACCTGCCTGCCCGTATCGCTTGTTCCTGCCGGAGACGTTCGATACCACACGTTGCACAGCCCGTTTAGATCACCGACCGCAATGGGGGTTTCAACGGCAACGAGTTTCGCTGCACCATCTTTGACGCACTCAAGGTCGTCGGTGATGGTTAACTCGTCGACCCAGGTGCTCGACTCATTTTTGGCGTCGATGGTATAGGAGAAGGCGCCTTGCGTATTGGCCCGTGCTTTGGCTCGGTTTTTTCCGTCGCCGTTGGCAATGAGTTTGCTTACGACTGGCTGTGCAATCTCTTGGCGCTTATCGACGCTTCCCCTGATCTCGATGGGGGTATCCTTCATGGCCATGGTTTGAACTTCTCCCGTGGCCTTTACTTCAAACGTTATCTCTTCGGCGAGGTCGTAGGTACGCGGAGACATCGTTTCGCGTAGGGTGTAGGTGCCGGGCGAAAGGTGCTCAATGTGGTGCGGTTTGCCGGATGAAGTCCAAGAATCGATTTCGTTGCCATTGGAGTCGCAGAGGACAAGCTCGGCGCCTGTCACTTCCTGACCTCCGCACGCGTCGACTTTGGAGACATCGATCTTGGTGTAGTCGTTGGAAACGTCAAGGCGCACTTCGATCACAGGCGTTTGCTGGTCGGCGTACGATAACTTCACAGTATGTGGGGTCGGGTTGAGCAGATAACCTTCGGGCGCTTGTGTCTCGACGACCTCGTAGGTGGCGGTACCGCATCCCAGCGAAAGATGGTCGACTCGCGCATGCCCCCGTTCGTCGGTTGTAACGGTGGCGACGGTTTCGCCATCCAGGGCGACGATGCTGCCGTCGGTTCGCACGATGTCGCCGTCAGCGCGGATGTCAAACGTGGCTCCAGCGAGGGTGTGCCCATCTACGGCATCCGTCTTAATGATTTCGATGCTTCCGGTTGCGGCGTCGTCATAGAACGAGGCGACGGCGACCGGTGTCAGATTCCTGTCGGCGGGAATCGTTATCTCCAGGTCTTCTCCGCGCAGATACGGTTCCTTGGCCGACGCCTCGTGCACGTAGTATGTTCCGGGATTAAGTGATTCAGGCAGCGTGACGGCGCCGGATGTATCGGTTGTGAAGGTATTCATTACATTGTGGGCCGGATACCAACATGTTTGCGAGACGGGCTCGTGATGGCTATCGAGCAGCTGGAACGTAAAGCCGGCAAGTGGTACGGTGCCGCCGGTCTGAGCATCACGCTTTACGATTTGAAGGTGTGTCGATAGGGCATGGTTGTCAACGATGTACTGAAGCTCGGCGCCGTCTGCGGTCTGCTCTGCTGTGATGGTCCATTCCCCTGCTTGCTTAAATCCTTCAGGGACCGTTTCTGCAACCTCGCGAACGGTGTAGCCCGCGCGGTCGTAGGGAATGGCACCGTGAGCGCCGGCGGGTCGCTTGCCTGCGCCAAACCATGCTTCGGGCTGGTCTTTGGTGGAGGCAAAGCCATAAACGTTTGTGGTCAACGTGCCGACGACTTGTTGGGAGCTATTGCTGACAACTTCAAAGACGACGCCTTTCGCCGGCTGCTCTAGGCCGGACTCATTGTTATCGCCATGATCCTTAAACTTCGAGATTTCAAGGTCAAAGGCGATGGGGATGTTGGGAATACGGCTTTCGAGCTCAACGATACCCGTATCTCCGAGTTGCTCGGCACCGACGGTGTAGCTCCAGCTGTCGTTTGAAATCAGGTAGCCCTCGGGCGCTTTCGATTCGTAGATGGTAAAGGTGCCCAGAGGAACGTCATTGAGGATCGCCCGTCCGTTTTCGTCAGTCGTAAGGGTGCGAGTCCAGCCGGGAGTTGATTGCGAGACGCAGGTGAATTCAGCGCCCGCAAGCGACGCTCCAACCTGGGCGCCGGCATCCGTGGCGGCATCGATTTTTGCAATACGCAAGGTGATGGTGCCGGGCTGCTCGTTAATAGTGACATGTTCGCCGCTGTTTTGTGTGGTGAAGGCTATTCGGTCGCTTCGAGGGATATAGCCTGCCGGGGCTTTGGTTTCGACCAGGTAATATGCCGTATTGGGCAAAAGTGTTGCTTGTGCACGCCCGTTTTCGTCCATCTGGATAGTGCCGACACGTGCATCGCCCGCACTTTCAAAGATATCGAAGGTTGCGCCACCGAGTCTGTAGGTGTCGTTGCCGGCGGTGATGCCAGCCTGGGACGATTGTTTTTGGAAAGATACGGAGACGGCGGGCAGAACATAGAGCATGTCCTGGTGTCGACCCTCGCCCGAGACCGGGCCGTGATAACGCCTGGCTCGATGTGGGGCTGCCTTAATAGATCCGGACTTAGCGCTCTCGTAGAGCCAACGTGCAGCCGCTACGGCCTCGGCGTTTTCGTAAAACCTACCGCTCCTGGCAACTCCCTTGCTATTTGTATACGAATAGGTGCCGTCGGGGCGCGTGGTTCCCTTGAGCATCCACACGGCAATCTGGGTGGCGGCACGGGCGAGATCGGGCGACAGGTTGTGGCCCCCAAAGGATGTGCTGGAGGGGTATCCGTGACAGACGATGGCGGCAAATTCGTCATCGAGCCATGTCCAGCCCTGGTTGTATGTGCGCCATGGCCCTCCCGGCTTGCTGGGGCCGGGGCAGTCTTGATTCATGCAGTACGAAATCGAAGTGTCCTGTGCCTCATATTTACCGACGCCGAAGGGGCCGCAGCCGTCGCTTATAGTGCGGAAATTAAGGGCGTCGTTCCCGTCGACGGCGAGTGCGGCCCCTGGGGCCAGGCAGCCGATCAGAAAAAAGAGGAGCAGGAGCAGCGGACCTGTTGCGATTGCGCTGTGGACAGAGTGCGTGGGTGCGTTGGACATGGCTGCTCCTTATCCCTCGTGCGCCGCACGGGGAGGCCGCGGCGCTTGGGATGAGGCTACTGCCATGGTTCATGCGGGTAAGTACCGGAAGCTGACCAAAAGCTTGCCCGATTTCTGACAAATCGAGCTCAAATACAATAATCAGATAAAAGCGCAGGTAGAAGATGGTAAGAAAAGAAAGACAAAGGTCCTCATCTCCACAATTGGCGCGGTTTTCAAACGATTCTCCACAGCTAAAACAAGCATCGACACCCTTGTATCAAACAAGACAACCGCGTTATACTAGCCAACACACAAGCGGGCATCGCCAAGTGGTAAGGCATCAGCTTCCCAAGCTGACACTCGCGGGTTCGAGTCCCGTTGCCCGCTCCAGTTAAAAGCACAAGCACGGCACCATCACGGTGCCGTGCTTTTTTCAATAAAGTGCCGGGACTCGAACCCGCCAGGGTGCGAGCGTTAAATAAACGCGAAGCGTTTATAGCGAGCAGGCAAGGTCGCCGATAGGCGACCGCAGCCGGTGCGTATTTGCAAAGCAAATACGCGGACGTCCCGTTGCCCGCTCCATCGAGCATGGGAGACATGGGGACGGCCAATTCAACAAAGTCTTCCTCCGCGGCTTTGTGAGGCCGAGGGGCTCGCCCGCAGCCGGTGCGTATTTGCAAAGCAAATACGCGGACGTCCCCATGGCCGCTCCTGTTTCAAAATGTTAGGTTAATGCCTGCTGCCCATACTCGCGCCCGCGCACGGTACAATGGTTGGGTTACGACCAACGTGCCAATAACCAAAAAGGAGCCGCTATGATCGATCGCTATACCCGCCCGGAGATGGGACATATCTTCTCCCTCGAGAACAAGTATGCCATTTGGCAGGAGATTGAGGTCCTGGCCTGCGAGGCTCAGGCGGAGCTCGGCAAGATCGGTATTTCCAAAGAAGAGGCCCAGTGGATTCGCGACCACGCCAACTTTGAGAAGGCGAAGGTTGACGAGATCGAGGAGGTCACGCGCCACGATGTCATCGCCTTCCTGACCAACATGAAGGAATATATCGACGCCGATGTTCCCGAGGGCGAGCCCAAGCCTAGCCGCTGGGTTCACTACGGTATGACCAGCTCTGACCTGGGTGATACGGCTCTGTGCTATCAGCTTACTCAGGCGTGTGACCTGATTATCGAGGACGTTAAGAAGCTCGGCGTGATCTGCAAGCGTCGTGCCTTCGAGGAGCGCAATACGCTCTGCGCTGGCCGCACCCATGGCATCCATGCCGAGCCGATGACCTTCGGTATGAAGTTTGGCTCCTGGGCATGGGAGCTCAAGCGCGATCTCGATCGTCTTGAGGATGCTCGCAGGAACGTTGCCTTCGGTGCCATCTCCGGTGCCGTCGGCACCTACAGCTCCATCGAGCCGTTCGTCGAGGAGTACGTCTGCGAGCACCTGGGCCTGGTCCACGATCCGCTGTCCACGCAGGTCATCAGTCGCGATCACCACGCCTACCTTGCCGGCGTGCTTGCCACTACAGCGGCCACCTGCGAGCGCATCGCGACCGAGGTCCGCAACCTGCAGAAGACCGATACGCTCGAGGCCGAGGAGCCCTTCCGCAAGGGCCAAAAGGGCAGCTCCGCCATGCCGCACAAGCGCAACCCCATCACCATGGAGAAGGTCTGCGGCCTGTCGCGCGTCGTGAAGTCCAACGCTCAGGTCGCCTTTGACAACGTTGCCCTGTGGCACGAGCGCGACATTTCGCACTCTTCCGCCGAGCGCGTCGCCCAGGCCGATAGCTTCATCGCACTCGACCATATGTTCCAGTGCCTCATTCGCGTTATCGACGGCCTGCAGCTGTATCCGGCCCGCATGATGGCCAATCTCAACAAGACCCGCGGCCTCATCTTCTCCTCCAAGGTCCTGCTGGCCCTCGTCGATACGGGCATCACCCGCGAGGACGCCTACGCTATCGTGCAGGAAAACGCCATGGCCACCTGGCACGAGGTGCAGGATTGTGTCTCCGGCCCCACCTTTAAGGAGCGTCTCGAGGCCGATCCGCGCTGCACCGTTAGCCAGGAAAAACTCGACGAGATCTTTGATCCGTGGGACTTCCTCACCCGCATCGACACGGTCTTCGACCGCCTGGAGCAGCTGAGCTTCGAGTAGGGTTAACCTAATTCGACCGCTTGCGGATGCATTTCAACCTTTGGCGCCTTGCCCATCTTGGGTGAGGCGCTTTTTTATCGCCGCATCAGCCCCGGGTATAAAATGAAATCCGACTGCTGTTTCGATGAAGGGAGGCGTGTGCCCGGACGTATCAAGCGAGCCGCCATCGTCTCGTTTACGCTCATACTTCTTGTTGCCGTCTGTGTGGGCGCCCTGACGTATATCGTTCGAAGCAGTTCTTCCTCCCCGAATGAAGCCGACAAAGACCTCCCGGTACTCAAAATCGGCGTTACGGATAACGACCCCTATGTGTATGTCGATACCACGGGCGATTACGCCGGTATCGATATCGGCATCGCCCGCGAGGCCTGCAAGCGCGCGGGGATCAAGCCGCAATTTATCGACATTTCTTGGAATGACCGTGACCGCCTACTCAAAAACGGCGATATCGATTGCCTGTGGTGCGACTATTCTCCCTGTTATCGCGAGGATAAGTATTACTGGACTGAGCCGTATTTGACCCTGACGGTTTCGGTCGCCGCCAAGAAAACGAGTGGCATCAATTCCTTGGCGCATCTCGATGGAAGCAAGACCATTGCGGTGATTGCGGGCTCGGTGAGCGAACGCCGATTGCTCGCAGGGGATCTGGATATCTCGCCGGACGTGCAAATCAAATCGTATGGTTCTGCCGAACTCTGCAAAGCCGCCCTCGCCAAAGGGTATGTCGACTGTTGGATGGCAGACGTTCAGTCGCTTGATCGACTCGTTGCCCAGTATCCTGGCGTTTATCGTGTGTTCGCCGGCAACGTTATGACGGTTGACCTGGGCGTCGCGTTTGATGATAGCTATGAGGGGGAGTACGTCAAAAACCTCGATACCGCACTGTCCGATATGGATCGAGACGGCACGATAGAGCACATTGTGGACAATTACAAAGCAGGAGCGACGACAGGCGGGCAAGGAGCGGAATCATGACAAATGACGAGCGCCGCTTTCGCCGAAAGAGTTTAGCCGCAGTGGGCATCGGCATCGTGGCCAGCGTTGCCCTACTGAGTCTGCTCTATATGGTTGGCACGCATCGCTGCCTTGATAAAACGCTTGGGTTCGGCCAGGAAACCATGGTGTTTTTAAAAAATGCCTGCGAAAAATATGACCGATATGAACAGGGAAGAAAAACCGAGGCGACGCACAATTTGGATGCGGCGCTCGAGTCGTTTGCGACGTTCTTGCCGCCTGATCGATTTGAAGTCAACGACGATCTGGTCGAGGAATATGTCCATACCGAGAGCCTTTCGGGAATGTTGGTCATGGACGCCGATGGTCATATGGTCGCCCATTACGATATCGACGGCCGCGATCCACTCATGCTGTGGCGAGAGGAGCTGGCCTGTTCGTCGATCGCATCGATGTATCGAGGGTCCAAAGTTTCCTACTCGACCGCTGTCGAGCGCCGCGGTGTCGACTTTGCCGTGAGTGCCGTTCCATACGGTGATGGGGTGGCGTTGGGGTATCGATCCCTTGCGGCTGAGCCCGCCGATGACTATTCATACACGATCGCCGACGTCCTTGTGAACAACACGTTCCATCAGAGTCCAACGGTGCTTGTGATGCGCGATGCGCAAATCGTTTCTTCAAACGATTCGACCGTCGATATAACCCTTGCCCGGCTTCTCGCCGATAGCGGAATTGACTGGAAAGACGAGGGCGTAACACGTATCGAATATCGGGGGACCACCTTATATGCCGTGCGTGCGGCATATAAGGGCTACCGCCTGTTTGCGCTATATCCCAAATCTGAGGTCATGTCTGACAGGATTTCATTTGTCGCCGTCGGCGTCTTGGTGTGCCTTGCGTTTTGGGTCGTGGTACTGTTGGCTCGAAATATCGCTGACCACCGCAATTTGGTCGAAAAGGATAAACAGCTCGGCATTATCAATGCCATAAGCGCCATCTACGATTCGACCTTCCTTTTGCATCTTGACACCCTCGAGATCGAGGGAATCAATATGTCGCCGGCGATAGCGAAGATGTTTGCCGAGCATAGCGAGGCATATGACTTTATGGACACGGTCTGCCGGGATATCGTGAGCCCCGAAAGCCGCGAAGCGGTTGTGGGGCTCGTAGATATAAGTACGCTTCGTGAACGCATGGAGGGCGTACCGTACTTGGCTGCCGAGGTGCGAGATTGTCGAGGCACTTGGTACTCGCTACAGGTTGTCCCCCAGCATCGCGATGAGCAAGGCCGCCTGGATTCGGTCGTCGTGGCGACGCACAACATATCGATGGTCAAGCATGCCGAGGAGCTGTCATACCAAGATAAACTGACGGGGCTTCGCAACCGCAACTATCTGGAATCGCGTGGAGATAGCCTGGTAAACGAGGACTTGCCAGTGAGCGTGATTATGGTGGACTGTAATTATCTCAAGCGGACCAACGACATTTATGGTCACGAGATGGGGGATGAACTGCTGCGACGGACGGCGTCCGTGCTGCGGCGGGTGGCTGGTGCGGATTACCTGCCGATGCGCGTTGGCGGCGACGAGTTTTTGCTGGTTTGCCCCCATACTGACAACGAGTCTGCGCTCGGGCTGGAACAGGATCTTCGTCTCGGTCTTGCCGCGGTAAGCGATGAGACCCTGACGGTCAGCGCATCGATTGGCGTGGCGACCGTCGAGACGGCTGGAAATACGCTGGCCGATGTATATCGCGTCGCCGACCACAATATGTATCGGGAGAAGCGCATGGTCCACGTACAGGGTGCGGACTGCTAATCTTGCCCCCGCCAGTCCAAGCATCGTAGGATGTTGAATCGGTGCTTGCGATAATAAGTCGGTCCAGGCGGGGATAATAGACGTCTGAAATTTCTTTCTGAGAGGGGATCTCAATGATTAGTTTTGACTACAAGCCTCAGGGTGTATGCTCTCGCAATATTCACCTCAATCTCTCTGACGATGGCAGCAAGGTGCTGGGCGTCGAGTTTACCGGCGGCTGCGATGGCAACCTCAAGGCCATCTCCAGGCTGGTCGAGGGCGCTCCCGCCGATCGCGTAATCGAGGTTCTCGCCGGTAATACCTGCGGTATGAAAAAGACCTCATGCGCCGATCAGCTTACGCGCGCTATCGAGGCTGCTCGCGCAGAGATCGCCTAATGAGCATCGCTGATCGCTTTAAGAATGGAATAACGCGTCGAGGTTTTGTGCTGGGTGGTGCCGCTACCGGTGCTGCTGCCGTACTGGCCGGTTGCTCGAAAAAAACGGGCACGAGTGATGACGCCGCTGGCGAGCCGCAGGTTATCAAGGACGATTCGAAGATTGTCTCGATCACTGATGAGTACGAGGCTGTCGATATCGATCTTGAGCCCGCATCCTCGTGGACGCTGCCGCTGGGCACGCTGCTGTACTACTGCGATGGCGACTACGCTGCCGCGATGATGGCGCCTGCTTCTGCCCTGCATGCCAATACGCTTGGTGTGCTCAACCTAGGCGATGGCTCGCTTACCACACTTATTGAGGATCCCATTGAGGGAACCGGTTATGCGTTTTACGACGTTCGCGCGGGTGATGGCGTGTTCGCGTGGGTCGAGATGAACTTTGCCAATGCGTCCTGGAAACTCTATGCGCAAAACCTTGCAGGCTCCTCCCTTACCGGCAACGCCGTCGAGCTCGACCGCGGTGGCGAAAACTACGATCCGCCGCTCTTCACAGCGTATGGGTCGTCGGTCATCTGGTATAAGATGCCTTCGTCCGGCGGCACCAAGACGAGTAACGATTCGTACTGCTACCGTCAGTCGCCCAGCGAGTCCAAGCCTGAGACTATTTGGAAGTCGACGGGCCGTTTCGCATCCGCCCCGCGTGTGAGCGACGGCATCCTGACCATCTCGCCCCGCGTGCACAATGATGAGGGCGTCTATTACGGTATGACGGCGATCGACCTGACTGACGGCAACAACACGAAGCGAGCTCAGCTGGTGCTGCCTTCGTCGGTTTCGCCTTTCGAGGCCGTGTATATGGGCGACACCTTCGTGTTCTCCATTGAGGCGACGTATAGCGGTGTGGGTAGCTTGGGCAATATGGGCACCTATATCGGTAGCGAGGGCGGGCCGTACCTCTTCCTTTCGCGTGAGCCGCTCGCGTGCGCCGCGGGAAGGAAAAATAAATACCTGGTTAAAGTTCAGGCGTCGCATTTTTTGATTGACACTTCGGCTAAGACCTACGGCTCGCTTCTGTCGCCCGACCGAGCCTTGGAGTATGGCGATTATCCTGCTACGGCGGGTAAATCGAGCTCGTTCTTAACGTACGCAACGGTGCGTAACAGTCAGGGGATTCCCGAGACGGTTACCGCTCGCTTGTTCTCTCTTTAGTCTCCGAGGGGTTAAAAAGGCGTCGACAGGGGAATAAGCGCGTTGTGACTATGAGTACCGCCCGCCGAGCTATCGCACCCATGCGATACCCGGTGGGCTCAGGTGCGTTAAAATGAGCTTGTTCTTAGCTAATTGAGACAGGGGGGCCGTGTTATGGCTTCAGATGCAAAAAAGATTCTGCTGGTCGAGGATGAGAAGGCAATCCGTGACGCCGTCGCTGCCTATCTCGAGCGCGAGGGCTATTGGGTTGTGGGCGTGGGCGACGGCCAGTCCGCTATCGAGGAGTTCGAGAAGCATCAGTTCGACCTGGTCGTGCTCGACCTCATGCTCCCTAAGATTCCCGGCGAGCGCGTTTGCCGCACCATTCGCGACACCTCGGATGTCCCCATCATTATGCTGACGGCCAAGGGCGAGATCGAGGACCGTATTATCGGTCTCGAGCTCGGTGCCGACGACTACCTGATCAAGCCGTTCTCGCCGCGCGAGCTTGTCGCGCGCGTGCGCGCCTTGTTCCGCCGTGCCCACCAGGCTGATGAGCCGGCCGTCGAGGTGCTCGACTTTGGCGATCTGGTCATTGACATCTCGGGCCACAAGATTTTGGTCGAGGGCAAGGAAGTCGACCTGACGGCTTCCGAGTTCAAGCTGCTCACCACGCTTGCCCGTCACCCCGGCCGCGTCTACAACCGCATGGAGCTGGTCGAGAAGGTGCTCGGCTACGACTTTGAGGGTTACGAGCGCACTATCGACAGCCACGTGAAGAACCTTCGCGCCAAGCTGGGCGACGACCCCAAGAAGCCCAAGTGGCTCTACACCGTCCACGGTGTCGGCTACCGCTTCGAGGCTCCGACCAAGACCGATAAGTCGGACGAGAAATAAAGGAAATCACATATGACACCTGCGCGCTTTGAAATCGGGCAAAAGCATAAGCAGGAGAACGAGGCGGGTTCCAAGGCTAGTTGGAACACGCCTCGTTCCGATTCACGGCCAACGATGAGCTATCCCTCGCGCATGGCCCTGGCTTTTGCCCTGACATCGCTCATGACGGTATTGGTGCTGGTGGGCGTAGTCTCCGTTGTATGGGGCACGGTTTTTACGGATTACACGCGCTCCAATATTGTCGAAATCGCCAATTCCGCTGCCGAAAAGTTGGCAACGTCATATGAGGAAAACGGTTCTTGGACTGCGGGGGAGCTGCGTACGGTCGCGACATCGAGTTTGGTGTCCGACGATCTTGGTATGCAGGTCGTCAATAAAAAGGGCGTCATCGTCTACGACGACTCGTGGCCCTCGGCAAGCGCTACTGCCGATGTACGCGAAAATCAGGCGACGACCGACGATGCGAGCGGAAAGAGGGCATCGCACAGCCCAGTCTCGTCTGCTCCCACCGATTCCAATAGTGTTGCCAACGTTGAGATCGTGACGTCCTCCGGCGAGCACGTGGGTCAGGTCAAATTGTGGGCGGTTGGCTCCGATGCCCTGCTCACCAGGGCAGACTCGGCATTCAGAGAGAAGACCTTTAACGCCATGGCCCTTGCCGCGGTTGTGGCCGTCTGCATCTCGGTCGTTATCGGAGCGCTCATGTCGCGCATGCTCACCAAGCCGATTCATCGTATTACCAGCACCGCCAAGCAGATTCGCGATGGAGACCTGTCCGCTCGTACGGGCTTGCGCGGCGATGATGAGATCGATCAGCTGGGAGAGACCTTCGACGAGATGGCCACCTCACTCGAAAAGGATATGAAGCACGAGAAGCGCCTGACCTCTGATGTTGCCCACGAGCTGCGCACGCCGCTCATGGCCATGCTTGCAACGGTCGAGGCCATGCAAGACGGTGTGTATCCCACCGATGACGAACACCTGGAAACGGTCGCATCCGAGACGCGTCGTCTGGCCCGTCTGGTGCAGCAGATGCTCGACCTGTCGCGCATGGAAAACAGTACCGCGCCACTCAACCTGGAGCCGGTGGATATGGTGCCGTTTGTGCGCTCGATTGTGAATGGCCAGGAGCGCTTGTTTGCCGACCGTGACCTGCGTTTGCGCTTTGCAGATGAGACGCAGGGCCACGATGACGTTGTCGAGGCAGATCCCGACATGATCACGCAATGCGTCATCAACCTCATGAGTAATGCCATGCGCTATACCCCCGAGGGCGGATGGGTCGTGGTGTCGGTGCTCAGTGACCGTAAACACGTCGATATTGCGGTCTCGGACACGGGCATTGGAATCGCCAAGGAAGACCTGTCGCGCATCTTCGGTCGTTTTTGGCGTGCCGACGCCAGTCGCGCCCGCGAGGCGGGTGGCCTGGGCGTGGGCCTCGCCGTGACCAAGCAGATTGTCGAGCGTCATCACGGCTACATATCCGTGGAGTCGGAGCTTGGAAAGGGTACGACTTTTACGATTCATCTGCCTCGCGAGCACACGGCGGACGCGGCATCTACTACAATGGAGCACTAGCTTTTCGCTATTCGGTGAAGGAGGGGGTTTCGTCCCTGCCGCTCCGAGTTTGCGAAAACGTGCGGGAAAGAACCCGCATTACTGTCGTATTTTGGTAAGGAGTGACTCACGTGACAACGATGGAGCGTCGTCCGGATTCCCGTGGCAAGGTTCGTGATATCTATGATGCCGGTGAAAACCTGCTGATGGTCGCCACCGACCGCATTTCTGCGTTCGACTTTATTCTCCCCGACGAGATTCCGTTTAAGGGAGAGGTGCTCAACCGCATCTCGGCATTCTGGTTCGATAAGTTTGCCGACATCGTTCCCAACCACCTCGTCTCCATCGACCCGGCGGATTTCCCCGAGGAGTTTGCCGAGTATCGTGACTACCTCGCAGGCCGCGCCATGCTGGTCAAGAAGGCCCAGACGATTCCTATCGAGTGCATCGTCCGCGGCTATCTGACCGGTTCGGGCAAGAAGACCTATGACGAGAACGGCACCGTCTGCGGCATTCAGCTGCCTGAGGGCCTAACCGAAGCCTCCAAGCTTCCCGAACCGCTGTTCACCCCGTCCACGAAGGCCGAGATTGGCGACCACGACGAGAACATTTCGTTCGAGCGTTGCTGCGAGATCGTGGGCGAGGACATCGCCACGCAGATTCGCGATCTGTCTCTCAAGATCTACAAGGCTGCCGCCGAGTATGCAGCGACCCGTGGCATCATCATCGCCGACACCAAGTTCGAGTTCGGTGTCATTGATGGCAAGGTTACGCTGATCGACGAGTGCCTCACGCCCGACTCCAGCCGTTTCTGGCCCGCCGCCAGCTACGAGGAGGGCAAAATTCAGCCCAGCTACGACAAACAATTCGTCCGCAATTGGCTCAAAGCCAACTGGGATATGACGGGGGAGACCCCGCACCTGCCCGCCGAGGTCATCGATGGCACGTCCGAGCGCTATCGCGAGGCCTTCCAGATCATCACGGGCTCCCAGTTCACAAGCATGAAGGAGAACGCATAAGTGAGTACCCGTAGCGCCACGAACAAGCGCACGCAATCCCACGAAGTTACCGGGGTTGCGCGCAAGTCCGCCGCATCTGCTAAGCCCGCTCGCCAGGCAGCGAGCTCCGTTCGCGTCGTGCCGGCTTCGTCTAAGGCACGCCGCAAAGAGCTCGAGAAGGGTGAAAACCTGGAAGGCCTTTCCAAGGAGGAAAAACGCGCCCGCAAGGCCAAGCAGCGTGCTCGCGAGGATCGTATCTATACGGTGTCGAATATCCTCCTTAAGCAGGATGAGGACTACACCAAGCGCCGCCGTATCTGGTGGGCCGTGCTCGCCATCGGCATGGTGCTCGTCGTGGCAATTTGGGCTTCGCTCTACTTCGCTCCCGGCGGCACGGTGTCCAGTCCCGTCCAGATGGTCGGCATCGTTTTGTCCTATGTCATCATTCTGGGTGACTTTATCTACGACTTCGTTCGTATTCGTCCCCTGCGCAACATGTACCGCACGCAGGCCGAGGGCATGTCCGAGAACAAGCTCAACGCTCTTATCGAGCGCGCGGCTGCCGAGGAGGACAAGAAGGACTCCAAGAAGAAGTAGCGTTTGTATTCATACATATCGCTAAGATATAAGGCGCGTCGTTTTAGCGGCGCGCCTTTTTACTGTTCTATAGATAGATGGAGTGGCACATGATTCGAGCTGCCCTGACGGTCGAAGAAGCTCTGGAGGGCATGAAGGCCCTGGAGCCCAAGATTAAAAACTATGCGCGCCTGGTTGTCCGCAAGGGCGTAAACGTCAAGCCCGGCCAGGAGGTTGTCGTTCAGTCTCCGGTCGAGTGCGCGCCCTTTGCCCGCGTGGTGGTTGCGGAGGCTTATGCCGCCGGCGCTGGCCACGTGACGGTCATTTGGGCCGATGATGCCGTGACGAGGCTCACGTACGAGCATGTCGAGAAAAGCTATTTTGAGCAGACGCCCGAGTGGAAGCGCCTGCAACTGGATTCCCTGGCCCAGGACGGTGCCTGCTTTATCTTTATCGAGGGTGCGGATCCTGCGGCCCTCAAGGGCATCGATCCAGCCAAGCCGGCCGCGGCATCCAAGGCGAGGAATACGCAGTGCAAAGTTTTCCGCCGTGGACTGGATTACAACATCAATCCGTGGTGCATCGCCGGCGCTCCGGTCGTGGCTTGGGCACACGAGGTGTTCCCGGGAGACGCCGACGAGGTTGCAATCTATAAGCTGTGGAATGCGATTCTGCACACCGCTCGTGCCGATGGCCAGGACCCGGAGAGCGACTGGGAGCTTCATGACGCGGCATTCGAAAAGAACCTGCGTTTCCTGAACGACAATCGTTTTGACCGCCTACATTACACCGCGGCAAATGGAACCGATCTGACGATTGGCATGACGAAGGGTCACGAGTGGGCCGGCGGCAAGGGTAAGACGCCCGATGGACACCCCTTCTTCCCCAACATCCCCACCGAGGAGGTCTTCACCTCGCCTGATCGTATGCGTGCCGACGGTATCGTGTATTCGGCTATGCCGCTCATTCACCACGGTAACAAGGTTGACGATTTTTGGATTAAGTTCAAGGCCGGCCGCGTAGTGGACTACGATGCCCGTGTGGGCAAGGCGACGCTTGCGAGCATTATTGACACCGATGAAGGTGCCGCTCATCTGGGCGAGGTCGCGCTCATTTCCAAGAACACTCCGATCCGCGAAAGCGGCGTTCTGTTCTATGACACGCTCTATGACGAGAACGCTAGCTGCCATCTCGCGCTAGGTGTCGGTTTCCCCGAATGCATCGAGGGTGGGTACGACATGTCCAAGGAAGAGCTCCTGGAGCATGGCGTTAACGTCTCGAGCGCGCACGTCGATTTTATGATCGGCACGGACGACATCGATATTACGGGCATTACGCCTGATGGACGTGAAGTTGTGATTTTCCAGAACGGCCAATGGAGTTGGGAATAGTCCCAGACCGTGGTACAATGCCACCCGCGGGCCGTTAGCTCAGCTGGCAGAGCAGGGGACTTTTAATCCCAAGGTCCAGGGTTCGAACCCCTGACGGCCCACCCAAAGATTGTTGAGACGGTCAACTTCGGTTGGCCGTCTTTTTTGTCGCCCTTTCATGGGTTCGAACCCGTCGGGGCGCGGAGCTGAGTAAACGCGTGAGCGTTTGCCAGCGCAGCGCGCAAGGCGCGAAAGCGCCGCAGCGGCCGCCTGCGGAGCAGGCTGAACCCCCGACGGCCCACCCAAAGAAAGGGAAACGAAATGAAAACAGATAGATACGGAATTAGCGGCAGCACATTAAAGATAATAGCGGCCATTTCGATGGTTCTCGATCATGTAAGCAGGATCGTCCTGACCAATGGAATCATGACTCACGCATCGTACAATCAGATATCAGACGAGCAGTGGGCGATTCTAAGCGAGGCTTCGGATGTGCTTCATGTTCTTGGCAGAATTGCATTTCCCTTATTTTGCTTTTTGATAGTTGAGGGATTTTTGCATACTCATGACATAAAGAAGTACCTGCGAAATATGCTTGTCTTCGCAATCATTGCGGAGCCCATATACGATTTCGTTCAAACCGGGCAACTATTTGACCTTCGGCAACAAAATGTTATGTGTGAGCTCCTGCTTTCCTTGGTCTTTTTGATTATTCTGGAAAAGATACAAAGTCTTTCAAAATGGAAGAGGCACATCGCAGAAATTGCTCTGATTGTTTTGACAGCACTGGCAGCTGAATACACTAAACTAGATGGCGGCGTGTATGGCATTCTGCTTGTGGCTGCATTCTATATATTCCACGACAGCAAGGCCAAGATGTCCTTTGCTGCAGTATGCGCAGTGCTCCTTTCGTCATGCCATATAGTTGGCGGCGGATTTGAGTTTGCTACAGCTAATGTATTTAATCCTGATGTTGCTGCCGCGGTCGTTTCGTTGCTGCTTATCAATCTTTATAATGGCAAGCGAGGGCTGAAGCTGAAATACTTCTTCTACATTTTCTATCCGGCACATCTTGCTCTGATTTATGGTGTCTCAATTATTGTTTTGAACTGTCTTTAATAACTCTCAAACAAGTCTCTGAAAGCAGAAACAAACTGACCCTAAGACTGCTTGTGAATTTCCGGAAGACCTGAGAGATGCGAGGATAGACAACGAGGGCTGCAGAAGATGCTTCTCAGCTCTCTGGCGGATCGCGCGTATCTGTATGAGGATCACTTCCGCACACTCATTAATAACAGTGATAAACACGGCAGATCCTCAAAACATGGGGCTGCGGAGGTCGAACGATGCTTCGACAGCATGAATGGCAGCGAGAAAGTGAGTTCGGAAACATCCCTTGGATGCTCCACCATAGAATGGAAAGCGATCGACTCCGGTTGGTCGCTTTTTTGATGCCGCGACACGGGTTCGAACCCGAACTTCTCTATATATAAGAACGCTTGGCGAACAAAACCTGCCTTTTACCGACGGGAAACAAATAGCTGATGCCTTTGGAGTAAAGTAGCGCTCCAGAGATGACCGATGTCTCAACACCCATAAAACAGCTGGTCATCGCCAATATCAGAAGCCAATGCTTCAGTTTTAACCCCAGTGATGCGACTGAGGGATCTATTTATTTGTGAACAAAATATGGAGTGCCAGATTCCCGCCCGCGGGGGCCCTCCGGTCTGGCAATATATCTCCTTGCCGCGC
>CABSKX010000013.1 GCA_902478365.1 uncultured Collinsella sp.
GCGCAACGCGTTGCGCTGAGTCCTGAGGCTGTTGCAATGAAAATGAGAATCAAGGGAGATGGAGAAATGCGATTGCGCGTAAGAAAAAATGCGTGCGGCGCGCGTCGCGAGTATTACAATGAAGACCCGTAAGATGTGTATGGACAACTTCTACGGGAAGCGCAGGTAACTCAATATGACCAAGCATGTGTTCGTGACCGGCGGCGTGGTTTCGTCTCTGGGCAAGGGTATTACCGCGGCCTCGCTGGGCCGTCTGCTCAAGTCGCGCGGCTACAAGGTAACGATGCAAAAGGCCGACCCTTATCTGAACGTCGACCCCGGCACCATGAGCCCGTTCCAGCATGGTGAGGTCTTTGTGACCGAGGACGGTTACGAGTCCGATCTGGACCTGGGCCACTACGAGCGCTTTATTGACGAGAACCTGACCCGCGATTCCAACTTTACGACTGGTGCCATCTATAAGAGCCTGATCGCCCGTGAACGTCGCGGTGACTTTTTGGGCGGCACCGTACAGGTGATTCCGCACGTCACGAACGCCATTAAGGATAAGTTCCGTCGTATTGAGGAGCAGACCGGCTCCGACGTGGTCATCACTGAGTTGGGCGGCACCATCGGCGACATCGAGTCGCAGCCGTTTGTCGAGGCCATTCGCCAGTATCGCAAGGAGGCCGGCCCCGAGAACGTCTGCTACATCCACGTGTCGCTCGTTCCCTATATCGCCGCCGCCCACGAGGTCAAGACCAAGCCGACGCAGCACTCCGTTAAGGAGCTCCGCAGCTTTGGTATCCAGCCCGATATTATCGTTCTGCGCTCCGACCACCATATCGACGATGCCATCCGCGGCAAGATTGCAAGCTTCTGCGACGTCGACACCGACTGTGTCTTTACCAACGAGGACTGCGCGAGCATCTACGATGTTCCGCAGTTGCTTGCCGAGCAGGACTTTGACCTGCGCATTTGCGAGCGTCTGGGTCTGGACCCGCGTGAGCGCGACATGAGCGAGTGGAACGAGTTCCTGCGCAAGCAGAACCATGCCAACCAGCACGCCGACAAGGTGAAGATCGCCGTCGTGGGCAAGTATACGCAGCTGCCCGATGCCTACCTGTCGGTTATCGAGGCCCTGCACCACGCGGGCGTGTTCTACGATCGCCACGTTGATGTGCAGCTGATCGATGGCGAGAGCCTCGATGAGCAGAACGTCTCCGAGGTCCTGGGTGACGCCTCGGGCATCTTGGTCCCTGGCGGCTTTGGCAAGCGCGCCCTGGAGGGCAAGATCCTCGCGGCCGAGTTCGCCCGCGAGCACAAGATTCCGTATCTGGGCATTTGCCTGGGTATGCAGGTAGCCGTGTGCGAGTTCGCCCGCAACGTGGTCGGCCTTGCCGGCGCCAGCTCTTCCGAGTTCGATCCGGACGGCCCGTATAGTGTCATCGACCTGATGAGCTCGCAGGAGGACGTGACCGAGAAGGGCGGCACCATGCGCCTGGGCGCCTATCCGTGCAAGCTCGCCGCCGATACCCTCGCGCGCGAGGCATACGGCGAGGAGCTCGTCTACGAGCGTCACCGTCACCGTTTTGAGTTCAACAACGCCTTCCGTGACCAGCTCGAGGACGCCGGTCTGGTTATCTCGGGTCTTTCGCCCGACGAGCGTCTGGTCGAGATGGTCGAGCTGCCGCGCGACGTACATCCGTGGTATGTGGCCACCCAGGCTCATCCCGAGTTCAAGAGCCGCCCGACCAACCCGCAGCCGCTGTTCCGCGAGTTCGTACGCGCCTCGATCGGCCAGCATGAGGGCGTCGATCGCTTGCAGGTGACGCCCAAGAACCTCGCTACGGACTAAGGGTGCCGGCGAATAAGGAACATACCGAAGCTACTCCCTCGTCGCTCGCCGTGGCGGCGGGGGAGTATCTCGATTACCTCGCGGTCGAGCGGGGCTTGGCGCGCAACACGATTGCGGCCTATCGTCGTGACCTGACGACGTACTGCGCCTATCTGGAGCGGGCGGGCATTGTGTCTTTTGAAGAGGCGACCCGTCAGGTCGTGGAGGGCTTTGTTGCCGATCGCCGCGACGGAGGCTATTCCGACGCCTCGGTGGAGCGCGCGCTTGCTGCCGTGAAGGGCCTGCATGCCTTTTTGGTGCGCGATGGGGCCGTGGCCCAAAACCCGACGGCGGCGTTGCGCCTGCCCAAAAAGGCAGATCGCCTGCCGGAATACCTTTCGGTGGAGGACGTCTCGGCACTGCTGGATCAAGACTTTCCCGAGGGCGAGATGGGACTGCGCGATCACGCCATCTTGGAAGTGCTTTACGGTTGCGGCTTGCGCGTGAGTGAACTGGTTGGGCTCGATGTGGGCGATATCCATATCGATGACGGGTTTGTCCTGGTGCGCGGTAAGGGCTCCAAGGAGCGTCTGGCCCCGTTGGTGGGAAGCGCGGCGCGTGCCCTGACACACTATATAGGTGACGGGCGCGCTCTCCTGGCCGCCCATGCTCACGGGATAGAGACCTCGGCGGTCTTTTTAAATAAGAACGGACGTCGCCTGTCGCGTCAGGCCGTGCATGCGATATGCGAGCGGTATGGGCGCCAGGTGGGGCTGGTGGGGCTCCATCCCCATACCTTGCGCCACTCCTTTGCCACCCATATGCTCGCGGGCGGTGCCGACCTGCGTGTGCTGCAGGAGATTTTGGGCCATGCCGATATGTCGACCACGCAGGTCTACACGCATGTCGACCGCACGCAACTGACCGAGGTCTATCTGGCGGCGCATCCGCTGGCACATCGCTAGCACCTCGCTGACCTGCATATTTATAAATATTAAAGGGGACGGGCCCCAGATTGCCGAGACGCACTTTTGCGCGCATGGGCAATCTGGGGCCCGTCCCATTTTTCGTCAGACATCGACGCGGTGGTGGGCCGTGTGTGCCGTGGGTGGGGGAGTTTGGGGGCGATGTGAACGGCGTGTAAAGGGACGTAAAAATCACCTCAAGGTCAACTTGAAGGTTGAGGTTCACGGACGTGGTTCTACAGGTGGCATCCCGCCTTTGCTGCAAACACAACATATTGTGTTTTCGAACATATGCTCGGGGGTGTTTTACAACATATTGGGAGTGGAGTGGTGGGGCGGGGTGGGGGAAGGGGTGGGGAAAGGTGTTGAAAAATGGGGCGGTTCCCCATATTATTGATGACGTCGACAGGCGGGGTGGTTCCCCGCGTACGTGCCATCTGAGTAACCGAGGGGAGGGCGCACATGGGAATGACGGGTGCATACGAGCGCAATCTCGATGCAAAAGGTCGTCTATCCCTGCCTGCACCCCTTCGTGAGGAGCTTGGAGAGCACGTTCGCGTGTTCAAAGCCCTGGATGTCGATGCTCTGTACGTGTTCTCTGCCGAGGCCTTCGATAAGTGGGTCGAAGGACTCTTCGCGGGTCGTGAGGGCCACGAGGGTTTTAACCCGCGTGACATCAACGACCAGAAGCTCATGAGGGCGATCAACAAGCGCACCACGTCGATGGATGTGGACAGCGCGGGTCGTATCGGTCTTTCCGAGTCTCTCCGCAAGCAGGCGAACCTCGACCGCGAGGTCACGGTTGTGGGCAACTACGACCACCTTGAGGTTTGGGACCGCGCTACGGCCGATGAGGACGATGACGACGAGGCCCTGCTGGACCTCTTCTTCTCGTAAGGGCAAGGCACGAGTAACGGATGGAGCGTGGGATCTTGACACAAGAATATCGGCATGAACCTGTCATGCTCGGCGAAGTGCTTGAGTCGCTGCAGCTAAAGAGCGGCTCCGTCGTCTGCGACTGCACCCTTGGCGGTGCCGGCCATTCGGTAAAGATGGCCGCGCAGGTGGGGGAGACCGGCCTTTTGCTCGGCGTCGATCAGGACGACATGGCCCTTGAGGCCGCTGGCGCCCGTCTGGACCGCGAGGTTCCCGGCGTACCACACCAGCTGCTGAAGGGCAACTTCGGCGACTTGGACGAGCTGCTTTGCTCGGCCGAGGTGCCCGGGGTCGATGGCTTCCTGTTCGACTTGGGCGTTTCGTCGCCGCAACTCGATATCCCTGGCAGGGGCTTTTCGTACAACGAGGACGCCCCATTGGACATGCGGATGGATCCGGGTAACAACACCTTAAACGCAGCTGAGGTCATCAACACCTATAACGAACACGACCTCGCCCGGATTCTACGCGTCTATGGCGAAGAGAAGTTCGCCTCGCAGATCGCACGTGAGATCGTGCGCCGCCGCGAGCATGAGCCGATCGAAACCACCGGCCAGTTTGTCGAGATCATCAAGGCTGGTATCCCCGCTGCCGCTCGCCGGCATGGCGGACACCCAGCCAAGAAAAGTTTCCAGGCCATTCGCATCGAGGTCAATCACGAACTCGATGTGCTCGAGCGAGGGCTTGACGCCGCCACAAGGTGGCTCAACCCGGGCGGACGCATCTGCGTCATCTCGTATCACTCGCTCGAGGACCGTATCGTAAAGAACCACTTTAAGGAGATGAGCCAGGGGTGCACGTGTCCGCCGGAGATTCCGGTGTGCGTGTGCGGCAACGTGCCGATACTCAAGGTCATCACCCGCAAACCCCTGGTTGCCCAACCCGATGAGGTTGCGCGCAACCCTCGGGCGAGATCAGCCAAGATCCGCGTGGCGCAGCGTCTGTAGACGCGACCGCGCGATATTGGACCTCCCGCTCGTACCACAAACGAAGCTTAAACACACTACCAACGTACTCGGGATGGGAGGCGGCATATCATGGGCTACAACACCTCAAACGCAGCGCTCGCCTATGATATGAACGCCATGCCCGCCTATCGTGAGGCACCGCAGGCCCCCGTTGCTCCCCGCGAGCAGCGCACGCCGCGCTTTGATGTCTACACGGGCGCGGGCCGTCAGGCAAACCAGGCGGTAAGCCCGGTTTTCATGAGCGTTCTTAGAACGTTTTGCATCATTGCGGCCATCTTCATGACGATCGGTGTCGCCCGTGTGGCGCTCGCCGGCGTTACGGCCCAGGTGCTCAACAGCAACGCCGCGCTTACCAACACGCTCGAGAAGGCGACCGACGAGAGCTCCGACCTGGAGGTCATGCATTCGGTCTATGGTGCCGACACGCGCATTCGCGACCTTGCGGGCGCTTATGGCATGGTGGAGCCCAGCGAGAGCGTTACACTTGATTTTTCGCAGGATGCAGCCGCGGGCGCTAGCTCGACCGCGACCGCTCAGTAACAAGACGGTAGCTGAGTATGACAAATGACTATCGCCGCGGCTCCGACGGGGGTCGCGGTTCTGGACGTCCCTCATCGCGGGGACGTTCTGGTTATCAAGGAACGGGTCGGCCATCTTACAACGCGAGGCCGTCCTATGGCAACGACCCCGCGTCGCGTCTCCGTGGCTCGAGTAGTCCTCAGATGCATAACACCAGACCGCGCAAGAGCTCGTCGACCGAATGGCTCACGGGCACGCCGCTGCCCCGGCGCAAAGCTGTCATGGGCTTCATCGGGCTTGGCTTGGGTTTGGGCGCCCTTCGCCTTGCCGACTATCAAATCGTGGAAGCCGATAAGTTACGCGACCGCGCCGATGCACGTCGCTTGCTTGCGCAGACGCTGTATGCCAAGCGCGGTACCATCTACGACCGTAACGGCAACGTGCTGACGTCGTCGGTCGAATGCCGCAACATCGCCGTGAATCCTCAGCTTATCGAGGACGTTGACAAGACGGTGTCAGCGCTGGTCAAAGCTACGGGAATCGATAAAAAGACCTGTCGCGAGCTCGTTGAGTCGGATGGCACCTGGGTGTATATCAAACGCCAGGTGGACGAGGACGATGTCGCGGCGCTGGAGAAGAAGAACCTGCCAGGCGTGCTCTTTGAGCAGGCCATGAAGCGCGTGTACCCCTACGGCAACCTGGCATCGCAGGTGCTTGGCGTGGTAAACGTGGACAACGACGGTCTGACGGGCCTCGAAAAACAGTACAACAAGCTTTTGACCGGAACCAACGGTTCGCTGGTGCGCGAGCGGGCGAGGGACGGTAGCTATATCGCGGGCGGCGCCTATAAGAAGGTGGCGGCGGTGGACGGCGTGGATATCGTGACGACGCTCGATGTCAATATCCAGCGTGCCGCCGAGGACGCCCTGGCCGAGGCGGTCGAAAAGACCAAGGCCAAGAATGGCTCGGCCCTGGTCACCGATCCCACGACGGGCGAGATTCTGGCGGCATGCTCGTATCCGACATATGACCAGACCAATCTGGAAAATGCCAAGACCGAGGACATGAACTTGCGCCTGGTTACCGATGCCTATGAGCCCGGCTCGGTCTTTAAGACGCTCGTGGCCGGTGCCGGCTTCGACTTGGGCGCCGTGCGTTCGAGCACGTCGTTTGAGGTGCCGGCGAGCATTAAGGTTGGCGACGACACCGTTACCGACGCCGACAAGCGCGACTACACCATGACCATGGACGTGCGCGAGATGATGCGCCGTTCCTCCAATGTGGGCTTTGTCCTGGTGGGACGCAAGATCGGTGCCGATGATTTTGCCACCTATGTGGACAAGTGGGGTATCGGTCATAGCTCCGGTGTCGATTTTCCGGGTGAGAGTCTGGGCATCGTCAAGGAGCGCGACCAGTACGACGGCGCCACGCTGGGCTCGATGAGCTTTGGCCAGGCGCTGTCCGTCTCGCCGATTGAGGTCGCACGTGCCGTGGGCGGTATCGCGAACGGCGGCGTGATGATGACTCCGCACTTCTATAAGTCCAGCAAGGGCGATGAGAAGGACTGGGGCGAAGGCGAGCGCGCGATTTCGGAGGACGCTGCCGCCCAGGTGACATCGTGCATGCAGACGGTCGTGTCCGAAGGCACGGGCGTTGGCGGTGCGGTCGATGGCTATGACGTGGCGGGCAAGACCGGTACGGCCGAGCGTGCTGACGAGAACGGCGGTTACCTCAAGGAGAACTACATGTCGTCCTTTATGGGCTTTGCGCCGGCACAGTCGCCCAAGGTGCTGTGCTACATCACACTCGATGGAACGCCGAGCGGCTCGGATGCCGCCGCGGTGCCATTCCAGTCCATTATGGCCAACGCGCTCGACGTGCTGGGTATCCCGCGCACGAAGTAGGGGGTTACAATCTTGAGCGTGGTCTGCCGTTTGATCTGAAGGGTGTTCACATGCCCTGCACCACGCGCGCATGGCACTGGGATACAATACGCCGAAGCATTATTAGGTTTACAGGGGAGCTGCAATGATAGAGATCGCCGTCAACAACCTCGCGGCCTCAACGGGGGCCCGAACCGTGACGGAAGAAGTCGATCGGGTATGCCGCGGGTGCGTTATCGACTCGCGTCAGGTCGAGGAGGGGACGATCTTTGTCGCCTTCCCCGGCGAAAAGGTCGACGGCAATGATTTTGCCTCCCGTGCCATCGAGTCGGGTGCCGGTGCCGTCGTGATGACGCGCGAGCCCGATGCCGAGCTGGTTTCGCTGGCGCAGGACAAAGGATGCGCCATCTTGCTGACCGACGACCCCGAGGAGTTCTTGCTGCGTCTGGCGCATGTATATCGCTTGGAGCTTGGCTGCCTGGTCGTCGGCATTACCGGTTCGATTGGCAAGACGACGACCAAGGACGTGCTCGCCGCCGTGCTCTCCAAGCGTTATCGCGTCTGGGCCACGAAGGGCAATTTCAACAACCTGATCGGCATGCCGCTCACGGTGCTTTCCGCTCCGGCCGATACCGAGGTTCTGGTGCTCGAGATGGGCATGAACCATTTTTATGAGATTGAGCGCCTGTCCC
This sequence comes from uncultured Collinsella sp., assembly GCA_902478365.1. GTDB lineage: Bacteria > Actinomycetota > Coriobacteriia > Coriobacteriales > Coriobacteriaceae > Collinsella. Next base: position 7,780 of record CABSKX010000013.1, read on the forward strand.
AGTCTGCCAACCCCAATCTTGCCATCGTGAGCAAGATCGGAACCTCCCACATCGGTATCCTGGGCAGCCGCGAGAACATCGCCCGCGCCAAGTCCGAGATTGTCCAGGGCATGTGCGCCGCCGGCGACTTCTCGCCGTTGCTGGTGTTGGGCGGCGAGGACGACTTTACGCCGTTCATTCGCGATACGTTCGCCCAGCCTGCGGGTATTGACGTGATGCTGGCCGGCGTCTCGGACGACGACGAGGTCCGCGCACGCGACATTCGCGTCGACGACGAGGGCCATCCGGTCTTTACGCTCGACTTTGGTCAGGGCGACACGGTCGATACCATGCTGGCCATTCCCGGCGTGCAGTCCGTGCCCAATGCCGTCAAGGCCGCCGCTGTCGGCTATCGTCTGGGCGTGACGCCCGAGCAGATCGATGCTGCCTTTAGGGGCCTTACGATCACCGGTCACCGTCAGGAGATCAAGCGCGCCAAGAGCGGAGCGCGCATCATCGACGACTCCTATAACGCCAGTGCCGAGTCTATGGCTGCCGGCCTCGATTTACTGTGCTCGCTTATTTGTGACGGTTCGCGCATGGCGATCCTTGGCGAGATGGGCGAGATGGGCGACGAGGCTCCCCGCATGCATGAGCTCGTGGGCGCCTATGCCGCCGCCAAGAAGCTCGACATGCTCGCGTGCGTGGGCGGCGAGCTGGCTCAGCTCATGGCCGATGCCGCACGTATGATGGGTATGGATGAGGACCGCATCCAGGTGTTCTCCGATTATCAGCAGGTGCTCGACCGCATGGGCGGCGCGCTTGAAAATCATGATGTTGTACTGGTCAAGGGTTCCCGTTTTGTTGAGCTCGACCGCTTTGTGGAAGGTGTGTGCTAGCCCATGTTCGGCAATCCCTCGTATCCTACGTATCAGGCCTTTTTGGGACTTGGCATCGCTGCCGCCATTGCGTTGCTGCTTATGCCGTGGTGGATCAAGCTGCTGAAGGTCGAGGGTATCGGCCAACAGGTCCGAGCCGACGGCCCCAAGCGTCATTTGATTAAACAAGGTACGCCGACCATGGGCGGCGTCATCATCCTTGTCGCGATCTCGCTGACCTGCCTGCTGATGGGCAAGCTCACCACCGAGCTTGTGCTCGTGCTGCTTGCAACGCTGGCCACCGGCGTTCTGGGTCTCATCGACGATCTGACCTCCGTCACGCATGGTCGCTCGCTCGGCCTGACGCCTCACGCCAAGATGATCGGTCTGACCATCATCTGCGTCACCTTTACCGTGCTCGCCGTCAATTGGTGCGGCGTCGCCCCCGAGATTCGTTTTCCCGGCGGCCTGACGATTGACCTCGGTGTTCTTTCGACCACCATCTGCGGCCTTTCGTTTCCGTGGCTCTACATTGTATTTTGCTGGCTGATGATCGCCGGTCTTTCCAATGCCGTGAACCTGACCGATGGTCTGGACGGCCTTGCCGGCGGCACTTCCATGATCGCCATGCTCGCCATGGCCGCCATGGCGTTTTTGCACGGTGACGTGAACCTGTTCATCTTCTGCACGGCGTGCGCCGGTGCCTGCCTGGGCTTTTTGTGGTTCAATTGCTATCCGGCGAGCATCTTTATGGGCGATACCGGCTCGCTTGCACTGGGTGCCGCTTTTGCCTGCACCTCCATCATGACCAACACCGAAGTCGTTTCCCTTATCATCGGTGGCCTGTTTATCGTCGAGACTCTGTCGGTCATGATCCAGGTCGTCTATTTCCACTTTACGCACAAGCGCGTCTTCCTTATGGCGCCCATCCATCATCATTTCGAAAAGAAGGGCTGGGCCGAGACCAAGGTCGTTATCCGTTTTTGGATTATCGCCGCGGCCTTTGGCGCCGTTGGCCTCGCCCTGTTCTTCCAGTTGGGATAGTGGTCTTTCATGCCTCTTGCTGATGTCTTTAGCCTGCTTGTTTTGGGGCAGGGTAAATCCGGTCTCGATGTCGCCCGTTGGGCGTTGGCTCATCCCGAGCGCGTGAGCGCCACGACCGTGTATGGCGGCGGTACCTCCGAGCCCAATGACGCCACACGTGCGCTCGAGGCGCAGGGCGCGTCGTTTGTCTACGGCACCGAGCAGGTCGAGGGCGCCTATGACGTGTGCGTGACATGCCCGGGTATCTCGGAGTTCTCGGCCTTCTTTAAGGCTGGGCGTGAGCATGCCGCTCAGATTATGGGCGAGCCCGAGTTTGCCTACCGCCTGTCTCCCCAAAATTGGATCGCCATCACGGGCACCAACGGCAAGACAACTACCACGTCGCTGACCGATTATCTGCTCAAGGCCGCCGGTGAAGCCAGCGTGGCCGTCGGCAATATCGGTGAGCCGCCGGTGAACGAGATCGACGGCCGCGCACACAATGAGTGGTTTGTGGCCGAGCTGTCGAGTTATCAGATTGCTACGACAGCCGAGCTTCATCCTCGCGTGGCGGTGCTGCTCAACATCACGCCCGACCACCTGGGCTGGCACAAGAGCCACAAGAACTATGCGCTTGCCAAGATCAAGTTGTTCGAGAATATGGTCGACGACGACCTCGTGGTTATCGACGTTGAGGATGCCGGCATCCATGAGTTCGATGAGTACATCTACACACCGGGTCGCCGCATCTGCAAGGTCGCTTTTGACGAGCCCGAGGGTGCAGACGCCGCCTTTGTGCGCGACGGCAAGATGGTCGTGCGCCTGAAGGGCGTCGAGACTCAGCTTGTCGCCACGTCCGAGCTCAAGATCTCGGGCCATCACAATGTCATCAATGCCTTATGTGCCGCCACGGCTGCTCTGGCCGTCGGTGCCGATCCCGAGGGCATTTGCCGCGGTTTGGCATCGTTCCAGCCGCTCGAGCACCGCGTGGAACCCTGTGGCGAGATCGATGGCGTGCACTACGTCAACGATTCCAAGGCAACGAACACCGATGCGGTCGAAAAGGCTCTGACGGCGTTTCCCGATGACGACGTGATTTTGCTGCTCGGCGGTCACGATAAGGGTACGCCGCTTGCGGACTTTGCCCGCGTCGTTATGGACAACGTGCGCTCGGTCGTTTGCTTTGGCGATGCGCGCGAGCGCTTTACCGCCGCTATGGACGAGGCCGATGTCGATGGTGACGTGGATATCGCCCAGGCCGATGATCTGCGCGATGCCGTTGACGTTGCCCGCTCGCTCTCGAGCCGCGGCGACGTGATCCTGCTTTCGCCCGCTTGCTCTTCGTTCGACGAGTTCTCGGGCTACGAGGAGCGCGGCCGCGTGTTTAAGGACTACGTGGCCCAGCTTGCCGCGGCAGCGAAATCGCAAACGGAATAGGGGTTGCCGGTGAGAGAGGAGAGCCCCCGAAGTGATATGAGGAGGCCCGACTCGGACCGTGCTTCCTCGCTGCGTAGCACGCCGCGTTCCGGACGCGGCGGGCAGACGTTCGGTGAGCGCTATATTGCCGGCGTCCCCGCCCGCATCATGCGCCCCCGTTTGATATTTATGGCTTGCCTGTTTAGCTTGGTTTGCTTCGGCTTGCTGATGGTGTACTCGGCATCTTCGGTCGAGGCGCTGCACGAGAATGGTACGGCGACGTTTTTCCTGTTTCGACAGGCCGCGTTTGCCGGGGTTGGCGTGCTGGCCATGGTTGCCATCGTGCGCGTCTTGCCGGACAGTTGGTTTGGGGAAGACGTGCTCAGGATCTTTCTCATGGGCATGATAGGGCTACTGGTTCTGGTGTTCTTTATGGGTAGCGGCAGTCGTGGCGCCACGCGTTGGCTCAACATCGCCGGTATTCAGTTCCAGCCGTCTGAGTTTTTAAAGCCGTTCGCCATCGCGTATTCGGCCATCATGCTCGACCGCATCTTTTCGCCCGGCGGCAACATCAACGAGTTTCTTCGCAAGATGGGTGCCTACCTGGGCATTTCGCTCTTTCTGATTTTTGTTCAGCCCGATTTTGGCACCGTTCTGATCATCTTGTTGACCCTTATGTGCATGGCGTTGTTTGCGGGATTGGACCCCAAATATATCGTTTGGACGGTCGTTGCCGGCATCGCCGTCATTGCGATCGCCCTTATCGCCGAGCCGTATCGTATGACGCGTGTCGAGGTTGCTTGGAATCCTTGGGCAGACGAATATGGTGACGGCTATCAGGCCACGCTTGCCATCATGGCGTTTGCCTCGGGCGGTCTGTTCGGTCGCGGTATCGGCAACTCCACCATGAAGTACTCGTATTTGCCCGAGGCGCATAACGACTACATCTTGGCTATTATCGGCGAGGAAGTTGGCTTTATCGGTACCGTGCTGTTCTTCTTGGTGTTTGCGATGCTGATCTACTCGGCGTTTCGCATTGCCGAGCAGGCGACCGACCGTCGCGGAGCACTTATGGCATCGGGTTCCGCGGTCATCCTTGCGGTGCAGTTTTTGATCAACGCGCTGGGCATTCTCAATGTGTTTCCCATGACGGGCAAGCCGCTGCCGTTTATTAGCTACGGCGGCTCGTCGATTATTGTGTCGCTTATGCTTGCCGGTCTGATCCTGCGCGTTTCGTATGAGAGCGCCCGTCGCGATGAGTACGACCGTCGCCGCGAGAGCTTTGCCGTTATGGATGAGAGTACCGCCGGCGTGCCCCACGTGCGCGGCGAGCGATCTTCGCGTAACGGCTTTACCGTCCTGGACGGCTCTGCGACCGAGCCGGCAGCCCGTCCGCGTCAGCGAACGGCGCCGCAAGGTCGTCCGCAGCGCCCCACTCCTCGTAATGCGGGCGGTGGATATAATCGAATCGATTTGAATTCGGACCCGTCGGCGCGTTTGCGCACCGATGACCAGGGACCGCGTGTACGAAGGAATTACCATGACCGATAAGATGACCGTTGCTATTGCAGCTGGCGGCACGGCAGGACATATCAACCCCGCGCTCGCCTTGGCCGAGGAGCTGCGTGACCGCGGTCATCACGTTGTGTTCGTGGGCCAATCGCGCAAGCTCGAGGGCCGTCTGGTTCCCGAGGCCGGATTCGATTTTGTGCCCATCACGGTCACGGGCTTCGATCGCTCCCGTCCCTGGACGGCGCTGACCTCGCTGTGGCGCGTCAACAAGGCGAAGCGCGCGCTTGCCAGTCACTTCTCAAAGGTCGGTAAGCCCGATGCCGCTATCGGCTTTGGTGCTTACGTTGAGGTCCCGCTGCTGGGTTGGTGCAAGGGCGCCGGCGTTCCGTATCTGCTGCACGAGCAGAACTCTGTTCCGGGTCTGGCCAATAAGATGATGAACTCACATGCCGCCCGCGTGTGCATTTCGGTACCTGCGGCCCGTGCGGTCTTTGAGCGCGAGGGCGACCCCGACCATGTGCTCATGACGGGCAATCCCGTGCGTCGTTCGGTAATCGAGGGCGATCGCGTTCGCGGTCGCAAGACGCTCGGGGTGCCCGAGGACGCGACGCTTCTGCTCGTCTTCGGTGGTTCACTCGGTGCCCAGCATCTCAACGAGCGCGTTGCCTCGCTCAAGAGTGAGCTGCTGACCCGCGAGAATCTCTATGTTTTGCATTCGACGGGTGCCGACGGCTTTGAGGAGACCGAGCGCGTTTTGGCGTTGACGCCCGAGGAGGCGAAGCGCTATCGTGTCCAGCCCTACATCGACAACATGGGCGATATGCTGGCTGCGGCCGATTTGGTGCTCTCGCGTTCCGGTGCCTCGAGCGTGGCGGAGATTGCCGCGCTTGCCGTGCCCTCGGTGCTCGTGCCGTATCCGCACGCCACGGCCGACCACCAGACCACGAATGCGCGTTACCTGGTCGATGCCGGTGCCGGCGTGCTTTGCGCCGATGCCGATATCGATGCCCCTGCCTTTGCCGACGAGCTGCTGCACCTGATCGATGACGCCGCGGCGCGTGATGCCATGCGTCAGGCGGCGCGTGGCTTGGCCCAGGACCGTGCCGCCGCACTTTTGGCCGACGCGGTAGAGGGATTGCGTTAGTTAGACGGGATATCGCCGGTCGCCCTCGCGCGGATGCGGTAGGTGCGGTACAGTTAACGGGTTACAGGCAGTGTTTACGCAAGGAGTACACGAGCACATGGCTGATTCCCAGACTGCAACCTCCGCGCCCGAGTTCAAGAGCGCCCACTTTATCGGTATCGGTGGCGCCGGCATGAGCGGCATCGCCCTCGTCCTGCACGAGCGCGGTTACACCGTTACCGGCTCCGACCTTAAGACGTCGCGCTATATTCGCCAGCTTACCCGCGCCGGCGTGAAGGTCCACGTGGGCCACGAAGCTTCGACAATCGACGAGGTCAAGCCTGACGTGGTTGTGGTCTCCACCGCAATTCCCGAGTCCAACCCCGAGCTCGTGCGTGCCCGCGAGCTCGGTATTCCCGTGTGGCCCCGTGCCAAGATGCTCTCGGCCTTGGGCCACGGCTACACCACCGTCGCCGTTGCCGGCACGCACGGCAAGACCACGACGTCTTCGATGTGCGCCACGATGCTCGATCGCATGGGTCTGGACCCCAGCTTTTTAATCGGCGGCATCGTCGAGGGCTACGACACCAACGGCAAGAACGGCTCGGGTGACTACTTTGTCGCCGAAGCCGACGAGTCCGACAGCTCGTTCCTGTTCCTGAACCCCAACGTGGTCATCGTGACCAACGTCGAGGCCGACCATCTCGATCACTACTCGGGTATCGAGGAGATCGAGGCCACCTTTGCAAAGTTTATGGGGCTGGTGGGCGAGGACGGCACCGTCATCGTTTGCGGCGAGGACCCGCATCTGGTCGAGCTCGCCAAGTCGACGGGCCGTCATGTGCTTTCCTATGGCTTTGCCGAGAACAACGACATCGTCTGCGTGCATCCGGATGTCAAGGGCATCCAGAGCAACTTTATCGTTCGCTTTGAGGACGGCACCGAGCACGCTGTCGAGATTAAGAGCAACCCCGGTCGTCACAACATGCTCAACGCCACGGCCGTCTTGACCGTCGCCCATGTCCTAGGCCTCGATATCGACGCCGCCGCTAAGGCACTTTCGAGTTTTGAGGGCGTCCGCCGTCGCTTTACCCACGTGGGCGATATCGACGGCATCACGGTGGTTGACGATTACGGCCATCATCCCACCGAGATCAAGGCGACGCTCGCTGCTGCCTCTTCGCTGGGCTACAAGCATGTCGACGTCGTGTTCCAGCCGCACCGCTATTCGCGCCTGCAGGCTCTGTGCGATGACTTTGCCGATGCCTTTGCCAACGCCGATAAGCTGCTGCTGATCGATGTGTTCTCCGCCGGCGAGATGCCGATTCCGGGCGTTACCTCCAAGATGCTCGCAGATACTGTTTGCGCCAAGCATCCCGGCAAGGAGGTCGTGTACTGCTCCAGCCGTCTTGAGCTCAACCAGGAGCTTGAGAAGCTCGTGGGCGAGGGCGACCTGCTGCTCACCATGGGTGCCGGCGACGTTACGACCGTCGGCCCCGAGTTCATCGAGTATCTGACTGCCAAGAAAGACGCTTAACCTCTATGGGTCTGTTTAACGCCGTCATGGCGCTTTCGGGCATGATCGACACGGACGTAGTCGAGGATGAACGCCTTGCGCGTCATACGAGTTATCGTATCGGCGGCAAGGCCGACCTCTTTGTGACGTGCCATAGCTACCATGCCCTGCGTCGCGCCGTGGCGGTGCTTGACCGCGAGCAGGTGCCGTGGGTGATTATCGGCAAGGGGTCCAACCTGTTGGTTGCCGATGCCGGCTATCGCGGCGCCGTTATTTCGCTGGGACGTGAGTTTCAGCGCACGGTTGTTGCCGAGGACGGCTGCACGCTGACCGTTGGCGCGGGCGTGATGTTCGCGCGTTTGGTCAACGACGCCTTGTCGCGCGGGCTTTCGGGCCTTGAGTTCGCGGTCGGTATTCCCGGTTCGGTCGGCGGCGCCGTGTCCATGAACGCAGGTACGCGGACCGAGTGGATCGGCTCTCTTATCGAGGACGTGGTCACGTTTGATCCGGCGTCCGGTATTAAGCACTATGCAGGGTCCGAGATCGCTTGGGGGTATCGCGAGTGCAGCTTGCCGCGTAACGAGATCATTCTCGAGTGCGTGCTTAAACTCAAGCCCGCGCCCAAGGCAGACATTCGCGAGCGTATGGAGCGGTACCTGACGCGCCGCAAGCGCACGCAGCCCATGGGCCGTGCATCCTGCGGATCGGTCTTTCGCAACCCGCCCGACGCAAGCGTGGGCAAGTTGATTGAGGATTGTGGATTAAAGGGTTTTTCGGTTGGCGGTGCGGAAGTTTCGCCCGTACACGCTAATTTTATCGTTAATAACGGAACCGCCTCGGCCGATGACGTGGCCGCGGTTATCAGGCATGTGCACGGAAAGGTGAGGGAGGCGTATGGCATCGAGCTCAGACCGGAAGTTAAATTCCTCGGCTTCTAGAGCATCGAAACCAACCTTCCGCCGCGCCGGAGGGCGTTCCGGCGCACCTGCCCAGCCTCAACATAAGCCCGCCATGCCCTCCAAGTCTGTTGGCCCCGTTCGTCCTGCCAAGCCCCCGGTCGTCGGCTCGCAGCTGGGAGGACGCCCCGCTTCTAAAAAGACGAGTCGTCCGGCTCTGCGTCCTTCGGTGACGCCCAAGCCGGCGATGGGCACCAAGACCTCCCGACCCATGGCGACGCCCAGGCCTTCGCTGGGAGCTCGTGCGCCGCATGCCGGTCGTACGTTGCCTGGCGCTAAGCCGCGTTCGCTGACATCGGTACCCGCCGCCAAGGCGTCTTCGGCAAAAAAGGGCCTCAATCCTCTGTCATCGCTCGGTGCCATGGCGGGTAAGGCGACCGACGCCGCTTCTGCCATCAAGGGTAAGGGCAAGATCGCGGGCGGTATCCTGGCAGCCGTGGCCGTACTTGCCATTATTGCCATCGTCGTCATCAACTCTGGCCTGTTCGCCGCCACCGATATTCAGATTCATGGCAGCGAGCATGTGACCAAGCACGACGCCATGCAGCTCATCAGTCTTCCCGAGAACACGTCGCTCTTTAACGTGGATCCCGATCAGATTACCGAGGGCCTCAAGCAAAACCCGTGGGTCTCGGGTGTGGATGTCCAGCGCCAGTTTCCCCATACGCTTATCATCACGCCGACGGAGCGTAAGGTTATCGCCATTGCCTATATCAGCTCCGACGACCTTGCCTGGGCTATCGGAGACGATGACACCTGGATTGCTCCGTTGTCGACGTCTGTCGAGGTGGACGACCAGGGAAACGTCATTACATCGGGGGAGGGTGCCAACACCCTGACCGGCATCGATGCGGCCCTGGCGCTTGCCAAGCACTACGGCGCCGTGCTGTTGACTGATGTCTCGGCCGATGTCGCACCGGTTTCGGGTCGGGCGGTGAGCTCCAAGGCCGTCAAGGCCGGCCTGGATTACGCACGCGGTTTTTCGAGCGAGTTCTTGGACCAGGTGAAGGATATTTCCACGCCTTCCGTTGAGGCTATCTCGGCAAATCTCGACAACGGCGTCGAGGTGTCGCTGGGCGATTCGGATGATATCGCCAAGAAAGAACGCATCGTGACCAAGCTGCTTTCGCAGGTAGAGGGCGTAACCTATATCAATGTGCGCTCTCCAGGCAACTACACGTTTAGGAACGCACCGACCGCCTAGCATCCTAAACGGCTTTGTTGAGGGGCCATACCACGCCGTTTATCTGGTTTGTTTGGTTTTCACGGTCAATTATTTGACTGATACGTTCATAATGTGCAAACATAATACGGTTTACCTTTGCATTTACTTTCAACCTGAAGGTTAATGTGCGCAGGGGTCAACCCATGCTATGGCTATAACCTTTGTTCGGAGGACCGACATGCACGAGACAGAGATCAACAACTACCTTGCCGTCATTAAGGTGGTCGGCGTCGGCGGCGGCGGTACCAACGCGGTCAATCGAATGATCGAAGAGGGCATCCGCGGCGTCGAGTTTGTTGCCATCAACACCGATGCTCAGGCACTCGCGATCTCTGATGCCGATATCAAGGTGCACATCGGCACCGACCTTACCCGCGGCCTGGGCGCCGGCGCCAACCCCGAGGTTGGTCGCAAGGCTGCCGATGAGTCCCGCGACGATATCGCCGAGGCGCTCGCTGGCGCCGATATGGTGTTCATCACCTGCGGCGAGGGCGGTGGTACCGGTACCGGCGCCGCTCCCATCGTTGCCGATATCGCAATGAACGAGGTCGGCGCGCTGACCGTCGCCGTCGTGACCAAGCCCTTCACCTTCGAGGGTCGCAAGCGCAAGAAGAGCGCCGAGGAGGGCATCAAGACCCTCTCCGATTGCGTCGACACCATGATCGTTATCCCTAACGACAAGCTGCTCGACATCGCCGAGAAGAAGACCACGATGCTCGAGGCCTTCGCAATTGCCGATGGCGTCCTTTCCCAGGGCACCCAGGGCATCACCGACCTCATCACCGTCCCGGGTATCATCAACCTGGACTTCGCCGATGTTAAGACCATCATGAAGCAGGCCGGTACCGCCATGATGGGTATCGGTACCGCTTCTGGGGATACCCGTGCCGTCGACGCTGCCCAGCAGGCCATTTCCAGTCCGCTGCTCGAGAGCTCCATCGATGGCGCCACGCGTGTCCTGCTTTCCATCTTCGGTACCGTTGTTGACGAGTCCCTGGGCGACCAGGTGCGCATCACCGTTATCGCTACGGGCTTCTCCGACTCCAACGTCAACCGTCAGGACGAGCTCTTCGCTGCTCAGCAGTCCCAGAGCAAGGCCGCTTCTTCCGCTGAGCCGCAGCGCACCGCTCCGGCTGCCAGCCCCGCTCAGGCTGCCCCGACTCGCAACGTCGGCGGTACCGAGCTGCCCAACTTTGGCAACGATCAGTTTGAGCTTCCCGACTTCCTCAAGCGCGGCAGCTTCTAAGTCGTTCTTCGCATTGTTTTGCACAGGGGCGCGTCCGTATGGATGCGCCCTTTTTGTTTCTCGTTTGTAAACGAAAGCCTCCAATCTCCTTACGTTCCCTTTACGTTTGGTCCCTACCGCTGCGGGTATCCTTTTAAAGAAGTATGACAGCCGTATAAACACGGACTGCGCGGCGACGCCGCGGTACTTGTTGTAATAGGAGGCTTTAGTATGGCAGCACGTGCGGACAACGTTTCGCGTGTCGACCATGATGGAGTTACGTTGGTGGAGGGTTCGACGACCGATGTTCGTTTTGCCTTTACCGAGCGCACCGGCGGTGTTTCCGAAGATGCGTACTCCTCACTCAATCTGGGCTCGCATGTAGGCGATGACCCCTTTGCCGTTCAAGAAAATCGTCGTCGAGCGCTCGAAGCCATGGGCGCCGCTGAGTGCGAGCATAATCTGCTCGTGCCCAATCAAGTACATGGTGACCACGTCGTGACGGTGACCTCGAACGGTGCCGATGATCTCGAGAACATTCGTGAGCAGATTGCCGAGGGCTGTGATGCCCTCGTCTGTACGGCCCATGAGGTGCCCGTGATGCTCTGCTTTGCCGATTGTGTTCCCGTGGTGCTGGTGGCTCCCGGCGGCTTTGCCGTGGTGCATTCTGGCTGGAAGGGCACGATTGCGCGTATTTCCGCCAAAGCCTGCCAGGCGCTTTGTGAGGCGGCTGACTGCACGCCGGAGGACATCTCTGCCTATATTGGGCCCCATATCCTGGGCGACGAGTATGAGGTGTCCCAAGAACTTATGGATCGCTTTGCTGCCGAGTTCTCGTGCATCGATGCTACTGCTTCTCGCATGCTCGATCTTTCCGCCGCCATTCGCGAGGCGCTGGTGGATGCCGGTGTCGATGTGAACGGCATTGTGGACACCAAACTTTCCACCGTTCGTCAGAACGACCGCTTTTATTCCTACCGCAACGAGGGCGGCACCTGTGGGCGCCATGCTGCGATCGGCGTGATGCTATGAGAAAGATCGCATCGGTCCTGAGTGCAGCAGTGCTCACGCTCACGCTGTGCGCCTGCTCCTCGGGATCTTCTACCTCTTCCATCACCGTTGCCGGCTCTACGACGTGCCTTCCCATTGCCGAGATCGCGGCCGAGGGCTTTAAAGAGGAGACCGGCATCGACGTGCTCGTCTCCGGCCTTGGCTCATCTGCTGGCATCGAAGCTGTTAGCGCCGGCACCGCCGACATCGCTAGTTCGTCTCGTGGCCTCAATGCCGACGAGCAGGATTTGGGCCTGACCCCGATCGTAATCGCACACGACGGCATTGCAGTCATCGTGAACGACGACAACCCGGTCGACAATCTCTCGACCGAGCAGCTCCGCGATATTTACGCCGGCAAGATCACCAACTGGAAAGAAGTCGGCGGAGAGGACCTGAAGATTCAGGTTATCAACCGCGACGAGGCGTCCGGTACGCGCGAGGCCTTCCGCACTATCGTGATGGACGGCACGCCGTTCGATCGCCGCTCGGCTGTTCTTTCGGGTACGGGTCAGGTACGCGATGTCGTGTCCCGCTCGCGTGGCGCTATTGGCTACATCTCGCTGGGTTTTGTCGAGAGCCTCAACGCTAAGACCTCGGTCAAGGCCGTTTCGGTCAACCATGTCGAGGCATCCGAGAAGACGGTCGCAAGTGGCGGCTATCCCATCTCGCGTGACCTTTACTTCTTTGTGAAGGGGACGCCTTCGCAGCAGGCGCAGGATTACATCGACTATGTGACGTCCGAAAAGATGGACAAGCAGATTCGCGAGGCGGGCTTTATTCCCGTCACCAACGACGGAAAGGGGAGTGAGTAGCGTGGAAGCACAGGAAACCCCCCAGATTGAGCAGGAGACCCGGGTGCCCAAAAAGCGTGAGTTGGCGTTGGTGTCGCGCAGCACCTATCTTAAGGAGAAGGCGCTGCAGTGGATCTTCTTTGCCTGCGCGTTCTTGGCGGTCGTCACCGTCATCCTGATTTTTGTCTTTACCACGTACTCGGCGCTGCCGGTCTTTACCGACATCGGCCTGGCGGACTTCTTTAGCTTTACATGGGCACCCTCTGAGGGCCACTACGGCATTATGTCGCTGCTGGCGGGTTCTGGTCTGGTGACTGTCGGTGCGCTCGCCATGGGTGTGCCCCTGGGTGTGGGCACGGCTGTGTATCTGGTCGAGATCGCCAGCAAGCGCGTGCGCAGGCTCATCAGCCCCGCCGTCGACCTGCTGGCGGGCATCCCCTCCATCATCTACGGCTTCTTTGGCATGGTCATCATCCGTCCGTTTATCGCGCAGCTGACCGGCGGTCTTGGCTTTGGCGCGCTGACGGCGTGGTTCGTGCTCGCCATCATGATCGTTCCCACCATCACCACGCTCACCATCGATGCCCTCAATTCCATTCCCATGGGCATTCGCGAGGCATCCTATGCCATGGGTGCCACCAAGTGGCAGACCATCTACAAAGTCGTGCTACCTGCAGCCAAGTTGGGTATCGTCGATGCGATTGTCTTGGGCATGGGTCGCGCCATCGGTGAGACCATGGCCGTGCTCATGGTCGTGGGCAACGCCCCGGTCATTCCGGATAGCATCTCGAGCCCTATCTCAACGCTCACGAGTCAGATCGCGCTCGATATGAGTTATTCCTCGGGCCTGCACCGCTCGGCTCTGTTTGGCATGGGCGTTGTCCTGTTTATCATCTCCGCTGCACTGGTGGGTATCGTCCGCCTGATTTCCAAGAAGAGGGGGTAGGCTATGTCCGATTCCGTTGACACGACGGTCGATACGACCTCGTCGCGTGAGCGCATCAAGCGTGCCCTTTCCCATGGCAAGAAGGGCCGCATCAACAAGGATCTGTCCAACAAGATCATGCTCGGCGTGTTTCGCGCCGCGGCCTATATCACCACGCTGGTGCTGATCGCCATCATCGCCTACGTGGTCATCAACGGCCTGCCGCATATCTCGCTCGACTTTATCTTCGGCTGGCCGCAGGGCGTCAACGCCGAGGGCGGCATTTGGCCCACGATCGTCTCGACCATCTACGTGACGGCGCTCGCCATGCTCATCTGCACGCCGGTTGCCGTCCTGGCTGCGGTCTATCTGGCCGAGTACGCCAAACAGGGCAAGGTCGTCGACATCATTCGCTATGCTGCCGATGCCCTGGCCTCGGTGCCCTCCATCGTTATGGGCCTCTTTGGCTACGCCTTGTTTGTCGAGGCTATGGGTCTGGGCCTTTCGATGGTCTCGGCCGCCCTGGCGCTGGCACTTCTGATGCTGCCTATTGTCATGCGTACCACCGAGGAGGCAATCCGCGCCGTTCCGCGCTATATCCGTTGGGGTGCATATGGCCTGGGTGCCACCAAGTGGCAGGTCGTCTCCAAGATCGTGCTTCCTTCGGCTTTTGGCCGCATCGCCACCGGCATCGTGCTTGCCATCGGCCGCGCCATCGGCGAGACCGCCGTGGTGCTCTACACCATGGGTCAGGCCATCAACCTGCCTATTTCGCCGCTCGATTCCGGTCGTCCCATGACCGTTCACCTGTATCTGCTTGCCAATGACGGCATCAACATGAACGCAGCCTACGGCACTGCGCTTTTGCTGATGGCGATTATTCTGGCCTTCAACCTGTTTGCGCGTTATTTGTCGCGCAAACGCCGCTAGTTAAGGAGTCCCATGTCCGTCTATCAGTCCGCTCCCACGCCGGAGCAAGCGGCCATCACGGCCAAGGATTTCAACTTTTGGTACGGTGACTTTCATGCGCTGACGGGGCTCGACCTCAACATCGCCAAAAACGCCATCACCTCGTTTATCGGTCCTTCGGGCTGCGGCAAATCGACGTTTTTGCGCTGCATCAACCGTATGAACGACCTTATCGAGGGCACCCGCGTCGAGGGCACCATGACGCTCGACGGCAACGATATCTATGCCGAGGGCGTCGACCCGGTCGACCTTCGCCGTCGCGTGGGCATGATTTTTCAGCAGCCCAACCCGTTCCCCAAATCCATCTACGAGAATGTCGCTTTTGGCCCTCGTCTGCAGGGCGTGACTAGCAAAAGCGACCTCGATGACATCGTGGAAGAATCGCTCAAGCGCGCCAACCTCTGGAAAGAGGTATCCAATCAGCTCAACAAGGACGGTTTGGCGCTCTCGGGCGGTCAGCAGCAGCGTCTGTGCATTGCGCGTGTGCTTGCGGTGCAGCCCGATGTCCTTCTGATGGACGAGCCCTGCTCCGCCATCGACCCCACGTCCGTCTCCAAGGTCGAGGATCTGATGGCCGAGCTGGCGCCCGAGATGACGATCATCATCGTCACGCATTCTATGCAGCAGGCCGCTCGTATTAGCGACTACACCGCATTTTTCTTGCAGGAAGTTGCCGGCGAGCCCGCCACGCTCATCGAGTATGGTCAAACCGACGCGATCTTCACCAGCCCGGTGGATTCACGGACGGAAGACTATATCACCGGCCGCTTTGGCTGATCGGTGCGACTAGTCCCAAGCCGATCGGACCTGGTCCGGTGCGTATTCACTGTGCGGGCGGCATGACCGCACCCAACTGATTGGAGTGAACCATGCGCAAACTGTTTTCCCGTCAGCTCATCGAAGCCCGTCACGAGATGCTGAGCATCTACGAGGCTGTAGACCTGGCGCTTCACGACGCCGTGAAGGCCTATGTGACCGACGATCGCAAGCTCGCCACCAAGACCAAGAAGCGCACGCTCTCGATCGATGCGCGCTGCGCCAACTTGGAGGCCGTGTGCTACAACCTGATCGCTACGCAGTCGCCGGTCGCCTCCGACTTCCGCTTGCTGCAGACAATCATCTACGTCGACTTTAACCTGCAGCGCATGACCGATAAGGTTCGCCAGATCTGCCGCGCCACGCGTCACATGGTCAAGGCCGACATCTCGCTGCCCCAGGAACTCGTCGCTACGGTCGAGGCCGAGGCCGAGGCTGTTTACCAGGTGCTGGGTTCGTCACTTTCCGCGCTCGTCACCAACGACATGTCCATCATCTGCAACCTGGCCGGCGAGGACGAGCCGGTGCATGCGGCGTACGAGAAGTTCTTCCGCACCTTTAACCGCATGGACACGGGCGATTTTATGGACGACGACAGCAACTATGACGACCTGCGCCGCGCCATCATGGTCTCGCGCTATCTCGATCGCATCGCCTCGATTTCGATCGATGCCGCCTGCCGTCTGACCTTCCTTTTGACCGGACAGCGTATGACTGCCGGCGATATCGCCCGTACGGACGAGGATGAGCTTGAGAGCATGCGCGTGCCTTCGGGCGAGGGCGTCATCATGAGGCCTGCCGTCGATGCGCACTATGTTGCCAAAGTGCCCGCTAACGAGGTGAGCGAGGGTCTCCGCTACCTACTCGAGCACCTCGAGGACGAGGACGACGCCGAGGACGACGAGGAGTAGGGCGGCCCCGTTCGTCGAAAGATTGTAAATACCTAAGTGAGCGCGGCCTTGCACATGCGAGGCCGCGCTCTTGCGTTAGCATGGGACTACTTGTTTGGCTGTCAGCGGAGGCGATTGGCAATGGATAACTATTTGGACTTGATGCGCGCTCGCCGCGAGCAGATTCTGGAGCGTTTTTATGCGGCACTCGATCGCGCGGGCCGTCCCCACGATGCCGCGCGCCTGATTGCCGTCTCCAAGACTGTTGGCGTCGATGAGACCGTTGCCGCTATTCAGGTGGGGTATCGCCATTTTGCCGAGAACCGCCCGCAGGAGCTCGTTCGCAAGCTTGCGGGCCTCGCGGAGCATCCGGAGCTACCCGAGGTGCGCTTCGATATGATCGGCAACCTGCAGACCAACAAGATCAATGCGGTTCTGGGCTCGGCCGAGCTGATTCATTCGGTAAGCTCGCTGCATTTGGCTCAGGCTATCTCGAGCCGTGCGGTCCGCAAGATTGAGGCGGGCGAGCTCTTCGGCCCCCAGCGCGTGCTGATCGAGGTCAATGTGAGCGGCGAGGAGTCCAAGGGCGGCTTTTCGCCCGACGAGGTTCGAGACGCCGCAGGTGAGCTTGCGGAGCTTGAGGGAATTTGTGTGCAGGGCCTTATGACTATGGCACCCCGGGGGAATAAGGATGTGGCGCGCCGCACCTTTGCCGGACTTCGCGAGCTAAGGGATGAGCTTGAGGCGACCCACTCCGACCTGAGCCTGCCCGAACTTTCCTGCGGCATGAGCGAGGACTTTGAGCCTGCCCTTGAGGAAGGCTCTACGCTCGTTCGCCTGGGCAGGGTAGTATTTAGCCCGGAGTTTGCAGTAAAATAAGGCTCTGAAGTGCGCACTGATTATCGGAGCGCCTGCACTAAACCGCGAGAGGACACAACCATGGGCTTCCTTGACGAGATTAAAAATAAGATGCACCTGGGCGGCCAGCAGGGTTACGACCAGGGTTATGGTCAGGACGACGACTACGGCTACGATGACGGCTATGACGACGGCTACCAAAACAACGGTTACAGCGGTGCCTCGGGCGAGGGCTTCTACACCCAGGATGAGCCGAGCAACGGCCTGTTGGGTCAGACGCGCCGCGGCGAGGCCGAGTCGGTGGCCGTGTACACACGCTCCGGTCAGCTGGTCGGCGATGATTCTCGCCATGCTACGACCTACAACCCGCCATCGCGCTCGCAGGAGACGGTTGCGGGCGGTTATCGTCCCGGTGCCTACGACACGCCGTCGAGCTATGCCGAGAGCACACGCGCCCGCGCTGCTGCCCCCGCACCTGCTCCCTCACCGAGCGATGCCTCGGCGTATGCGAGCAACATCATCAACGCTACGCCGCAGCTGCCGGCTTATGTCCTGCGCCCCGAGAGCTATGACGACGTGGAGACCGTCGTGCGCCGCGTGCGCACCAAGCAGCCTGTCGCGCTGATTTTTGTGGGCGTTCGTACCGAGGTCGCCAAGCGCGTCCTGGACTTCTCCTACGGCTTTGCCTGCGGCCTGGGTGCCACCGTCAAAGAGGTGGGCGATCGCGTGTTTATGGTGCTGCCCGCCGGTTGCGAGGTCAAGGATTCGGACCTCAAAAAGCTCCGTGCCGACGGCTACCTTAAGTAAAGACAAGACGAGGAGATTCTCATCAACATCTACACCATTGTCCAGCTGGTCAATACGCTGTTCAACTTTTACTCCACTCTCATCGTGGTTTACTGCCTTATGACGTGGATCCCTATGAAGCAGGGCGGATTGCTACAGGATATCGCCGCCGTCCTCGATAGCGTGTGCGGCCCGTGGCTCAATTTGTTCCGCCGGTTTATCCCACCCATGGGCGGCGTCGATTTTTCACCGGTCGTTGCGATTATTGCGTTGCAGTTGGTGCAGAAGCTGGTTCTGCAACTTCTTATAGGTATACTCATATAAAACTGGCTTAGTAACTCACGTCGGGCGCACGGCGCCAAGGCGAAGATAAAGGAGAACTTGTTATGGCTATTACCCCTGCTGACATTCAGGCTCAGACCTTCTCTGAGGCCAAGCGCGGCTACGATCCCGCCGAGGTCGACGTCTTCCTGGAGACCCTGTCCTCTGAGGTCGATGCCATGCTCGCCAAGATTGTCGATCTTAAGGGTCGTCTGACCGCCACCGAGCAGCAGCTCGCCGATACGCAGGCCCAGCTTGCTCAGGCTCAGGACGCTGCCGCACAGGCCGTTCCCGCCGCCCCTGTGGCCGCTCCTGCACCCGACTTCTCCGCTCAGGAGCGCCAGATTTCCGCTGCCCTGATTGCTGCCCAGCAGACCGCCGAGGGCATCGTCAACGACGCCAACGAGAACGCTGACCGTATCCGTAACGAGGCCGACGCCAAGGCCCGCGAGGTCATCCGCCAGGCCCTGACCGAGAAGCAGGCCGAGCTTGAGGAGATCGACCGTCTTAAGGCTTCCCGCGAGGAGTTTAAGGCCGAGTACCTCAAGCTCATCCAGCACTTCATGGACGATGCTCAGAACTCCTTCCCGTCCGGTCTCATGGCTTCTACGCCGGTCGGTTCCGCCGCTTCTCCGGCTGTGACCGTTCCCGCTGCCGAGCCGCTGCCCGTCGCCGAGCCGGTTATCCCCGTTGCCGATCCCTTCGCACCGATCGACAACTTCGCCGCCGACGACCTGGACTAACATCCAGCTATCATGTAGCGCCTAGAAAGGGCCCGCAGCTTGCGGGTCCTTTTTTGTGGCTGTATGCAGCCTGCAAAACAAAACGCCGAGTCCTGCGTTTGAGGGCACAGAACTCGGCGAATGGGTGAGCGGTCAAAGGTAGATTTTAAGGCATGTCCCAAAAATCTACTTGAGGAGGAAGTCGGTGTGGGGAATGGTGCGGGCCTCGCGATGCTCGGGATCGGCGATATGGTCGGCAGGATAGCCGCAGACGAGCATGTGATAGGGATAGATGCCCTCGGGCAGGCAGAACTGCTCACAGGCCACCTCGGGCTTAAAATGGCACACCCAGCACGTACCCAGGCCCTGCTCCTCGGCCTCCATCATCATCTGGTCGCAAACGATCGAGGTGTCGATGGCACTGGAGTTCATCTGGTCATAAGGGCGCACCCAAGCATCGTCGGTAACGCTGCAGATAAGGAAGATAAGCGGAGCCCCAAAGATAGACCCATCACGAGCAAAACGCGGCTGACAAGCAGCAGCCTTTTCCAACAACTCCGGAGTATCAAGCACCATCACACGGGTTGGATGATTATTACAGGCAGAAGGGGCAATACGCCCCGCCTCAACAATGGCATCCACCACAGCCTGCTCCACAGGACGGTCCTCAAACAAACGACAAGAATACCGAGACCGAGCCAGATCCAAATAAGACATACAAGCCCTCCAATAATTTAATAACGAAATAAAAGATGACCAAAGGTTACCCAGAGCAACATCCAGCCAAACGCTCAACGCTGCCCAAAGTCATGACTGATGCCAAAGGCGCTTTCAACCAAAGCCACCGTGCATTCCGCCTATTAGCCAAGGTTCCCAATGGTGGTACGCAAGGCGAAGGCCCGACACCTATTTACTTTCGAACGACTCTGCCGTGCAGCCGGAGTGAGAAAGCAAATAGGTGCCGGGCCTTCGCCGGTGGGATGCGTACCGCTAATTAACTGTTCTTCATGACAATCGAATCCACAACATCAGCCACATTCTCACAGCAGTCAGCGCAGTACTCCAGGAAGGCGTACACGTCACGCCAGGCGATGACCTCGAGCGGATCCTTGCCGTTGACATGCAGGTTGCGCATGGCGTTGATGTAGAGCTCGTCGGCCTCGGACTCGATCGTGTTGATCTGGATGACGAGTTCGCGCAGGGTCTTGGACTTGCGGTAGTTGGGAAGCTCGACCATCAGGTCCTTCATGGCGCGGCAGGCGTCGGTCACCTTGTGGGCGATCACGATGGCATCGGGATGGATGCTCTGGATGTTGGTGAAGTAGACGCGCTGCACGACGCCCTCGATACGGTCGAGCACGGTGTCGAGCGAGCAGCTCATCAGGTCCAGGTCCTCGCGCTCAAGCGGGGTGATAAAGGCCGTGAGCAGAGCGTCCTCAAGCTCATGGTGCTTCTTATCGGCCGCATGCTCGATCGCGTGCATCTTGTTGAGCATATCGTGAATCCTTGCGGGATCGAAGTTCTCGAAAATCTTGGTGAGCAGCTCAGCGGCCTGGACGGCAAGGTCGGCGCAGGCGACGTAGTTGTCGAAGTAGAACGAATCGGGTTTCTTTGCCATGGGTGGGTCCTTTCGAGGCGAAGACGGGTGGGCGAAGTATTGCGGTCCAGATGGACGCTCGGTTTGACTAGATGAACATCATGAACAGCTTGGCCATGACAAAGCTGATGAGTCCGCAGGCAGGGAAGGTGAAGAACCAGGTGAACATCATGTCCTTGACCACGCCGAAGTTGATGGCCGAAAGGCGCTTGACGGCGCCGACGCCCATGATGGCGCAGGTCTTGATGTGGGTGGAGGACACAGGGATACCGGTAAGGGTGGCAAGCAGCAGGTTTGCGGCGCCTGCGAGGTCGGCGGAGAAGCCCTGATACTTCTCCAGCTTGACCATGCTCTGGCCGACGGACTTGATGATGCGCTCGCCGCCCACGCTGGTGCCGATGCCCATGGTGGCCGAGCACAGCAGCATAATCCAGATGGGGATGCCGGCATCGCCGACGCTCGTCTGGCCGTTGGCGAAGGCCACGCCTAAAAAGAGCACGCCGATGAACTTCTGTCCATCCTGCGCGCCATGCATAAAGCTCATGGCCGCGGCACTCGCGATCTGAGCGTATTTAAAGAAGACATTGGCACGTCGCCTATTGGCGGCGGCAAACAGAATCGAGACGAGTTTGCACAGGATCCAGCCCATGACAAAGCCCAGGCCGATGGAGAGCGCCAGGCCGTAGATGACCTTCATCCACTCGTGGACGTTGACGCTGTTCGCGCCACCGAGGGCGATGGCGGCACCGGTCAGGCCGGCGATAAGGCTGTGGCTTTGCGAAGTGGGGATACCAAAACGCGATGCCGTGGCACCGTAGACGACGATGGAAAACAGCGCCGCGCACAGACAGGCAAGCGCCATGGTGCTGTTTCCGCCAAAGTCGACGATATGTGAGATGGTGTTGGCGACGCTCGCGTTAAAGTGCGTCATGATGAGCACGCCGAGGAAGTTGAATGCGGCGCTCATGAGGATGGCGGCGCGGGCGGGCATGCAACGCGTAGTGACGCAGGTCGCGATGGCGTTGGGCGCGTCGGTCCATCCGTTGACGAAGATGGCGCCGAGCGCGAGAATCACGGTGACGGCAAGGACTGGGTTCGACACAATTTGGCCGAGGAAGGTTGAGAACGTTACGTCCATATATGGGCTTTCTCGAAGTTTGCAGACACGTTACAAAAACATGATAAATCGTATCACCTCCTATGGGTTTCTTTACCGAGTTCTGATGGGAGAAGTGAATTTTTTGGCACTAAAATTGAATATTAGCCCTGTTGACCGCGGGTATTCTTTTTGCTAACACGCCATGAGGACACGCGTGCGCGCCCCAACACCCCAAAACCACAGTCTGTTCGCTTTACAACATGCAAACACGCGTTCGATAATAGGGGGCATGGAATATCGACAGACAGACGGCAAAACTCGGCGCGTGCACAAGCAGTATGTGGACGTCGTGGCTCGCATCCTCGCGGGCGGACAGGTCGTGCCGGTCACCGTCTGTTGGGTCGACGGCCGTTGTTTTACGATCGACGAAATTATCTCGACCACCGGGTTTGGCCTGATGGTCCACGGCATCCGTACGGCAACATATAAGGTGCGTTTTGGCGGGCACGCGACCGAGTTGTATCTGGAGGACCAGACGCGCGAGCGGGCGGACGGCTCGCAAGCGCACGTGATGCGTTGGTGGGTCTGGGCCTTTGATCGTACGCTTGAGGGCGAGCGCCGTAGGTAAGGACGTGCGGCATTCGGGTACAATGGCAGGAATCTTGTCACCTACGGCGCTGTCGTGCGCTTTTTGAAAGGACGAAGTATGAACGATATCCAGGGCTATCAGAACGGCCCCATCGAGACCGGCACAAGTCGCGCCAAGGAGATGTCGCCGCGCGCGTACAATCTTGCCATGTCTGCCCTCATCTTCTTGGGCTTTTGCGCCATGGGCGCCGGTGCTTACTTTACGAGCACCATGGCGTTTGCCCGCATGATGATGAGCGGGGCCGCCCTGCCACTGGTCTTTGGCTCGTTTATCCTGACTATTGTCGGCATCGTCATGATGTCTGCTGCCGCCAGCAAACAGTCCGTGGGCCTGTCCCTTGTGGGCTACGTAATCTTTGCGAGCACCTTTGGCCTGACCGCGTCGTTTGGCCTTGCCAACTACGACCTGCCCACCATCAACACCGCTTTTATCGCCACGGCCGCCATCACCTTTGTCTTCGGTGCGCTGGGCGTGACCTTCCCCAAGTTCTTCCAGCGTGTGTACGGCATCGGCTTTGGCATTCTGCTCGCCACGATTCTGGTCGAGATCGTGCTGATGTTCATGGGCGTCTCGCAGTCCATCACCGATCTGATCGTGATCGTGGTGTTCGCCGGGTTTATTGGCTACGACACCTATGTTGCCACGACGGTGCCGTCCACGCTGCCCAATGCGGTGCTCATGGCGTCCAATCTGTTCGTGGACATTATCAACGTGTTCCTGCGCATCCTGAACATTCTCGGTCGTCGCGACTAGCGCGGCGTTGCGACGTTTCCTGCCGGACACGGTAAAACGATACGAAAGGCGGTCCTTCGGGGCCGTCTTTTTTGTGCGTGGCGGGGTATCATGGATGGGAAAAAGCCGATAGCGGCAGCGACAGGAAAGGTGGCCACGTATGGCAGATGTCGACAACAGGAACCGTAACCGTAGGTCTAACCGAGCGGGTCAGCCCAATCCCAAGCGCGAGGCGCGTGCCAAGGCCGCCGAGCGCCATGTGGCGGCTGTGTCCGAGGCCTGCGCCAAGGACATCGAGCGTTCGCTTACCGGCGTGCGCGAGTTCGATGGTATGCCTGCCGGTTTTGTCGCGGCGATGAAGGCCAAGGCCCAAGCGGCTGCGGCTGCCGAGGAGCCGGTTGCCGAGGTTGTGGAGGCTGACGCTGCCGAGGTTGAGACTGCCGAGGTGGAGGCCGCTGAGGTGGAGACTGCGGTCGAGTCCGAGGTGGCACCCGAGTTCACCGAGTCGGCCGACGAGGCTGAGTCCGCGCCCGCGGAGGAGGCTGCTCCGGTCCTGCCCGAGGTCACTGTGCTTGATGCCTCCGCCACGCAGGCAATCCTCGATAACGGCCGCGGCTATGCGCAGTTCTGCGATATGGCCGTGCTTGCCTTCGCCTCGTTTACCAATCCGGGCGGCGGCTATATCCAGGGCTACCTGGGCCAGGAGGCGACGCTCTGCGCCGATTCGTACTTGTACAACGTGCTCGACAAGCAGCGCAAGTGGTACGGCGAGAACCGTCGCCACAACATCAACTGCGAGCTGTACCGCAATCGTGCGCTGGTGGTGCCCGCCGTGCGCTTCGATCGCAACCACGTGCACGCATACGCCGATGTAATCGTTGCCGCCGCACCCAACGTCAGGCGTGCCCGCCAGGAGTACCGCGTGAGCGACGACGCCCTGTTGGATGCCCTGCGCGACCGTATCCGCTTTGTCCTTGCCGTCTGCGATGAGCTGGGTCGCGAGAAGCTCGTACTGGGTGCTTGGGGCTGCGACAACAACGGCTTTGACGCCGAGGCCGTGGCAGAGCTCTTCCGCGAGGAGCTCGCATCGGGTGACTTTAAGGTCAAGCAGGTGTTCTTTGCCGTGCCCTCTACGCGCTGGGATGAGGATTTTGCCAAGTTCGAGCACGTGCTGGCAAGCTTCCCCGAGCGCAACGAGGAGTCCTATGCCCAGGTTGCCGCACGCGCTGCGGCTGCTCGCGCCGCCGAGCAGGCCCAGGCTGCCGCCGAGGACGATGAGGACGATGACGATTGGCGCAAGTACGTGTAATCGGTACGTGCCGACAGATAGGTCGAGCCGGCGGGAGGGCTGCTCCCGTCGGCTTTTTACTAAAGGAAGGGCTTACGATGAAAAACGTTCTGTGCTTTGGTGACAGCAATACCTATGGCTATGATCCGGCTGGTATGCGCGATGGCACCGCGGTGCGCTATGCGCAGGATGTGCGCTGGTGCGGCGTGGCGCAGCGTGACCTGGGCGAGGGCTGGCATGTGATTGAGGAGGGGCTCAACGGCCGCACGACGGTGCGCGACGATATGTGCCATCTGGACACTAACCTCAACGGCATTCGCGCGCTTCCGATGCTGCTCGAGGCCCATAAGCCGCTGGACGCCATTGTGATCATGCTGGGCACCAACGACTGTAAGACGGTCTTTAACGTGACAGCTTCCGATATCGCCCGTGGCGCCATGGCACTGATTCGCGCCGTCCGCGCGTTTCCGTGGACCGACGCTGCGCCTTGTCCGCACATTCTGCTGATGGCTCCTATCAAGATCAAGCCGCAGATCGCCGATGTGTATATGACCGACTTTGACGAGCATTCCGTTGAGGCATCTGAACATTTTGGCGAGTACTATGCGCACGTGGCCGAGCAGTTTGGCTGCGACTTTTTGAATGCCGCCGAGTTTGCCGAGCCGGGCGATATCGACTATCTGCATATGATGCCCGAAAGCCATGAGAGCTTGGGACATGCCGTGGCAGCCAAGCTCAAAGAGATGCTCGGTGAGTAGCGCGACCCCAAGCCACCACAAAGGTACCTTTGCGGTGGCTTGGGGTCGTCTGTTTGTCTTGATCTGTAACAGTTGTAAGGCCGAAAACGGGCTAGATGTTACAGATTGAGATTATTTAGGTCGATATCGGTCGTTTGTCTCGATCTGTAACATCTAGGGTCGATTTTGCCGAGTTACTGTTACAGATCGAGATTGTCTTCTCAGCGGAATTTGAATATCTCGATCTGTAACAGGTGGGCCGAAAAATGGGCTCTAACTGTTACAGATCGAGATGTTTGTGGGAGCCGCCGCAAAGGTGTCTGTCGCCTTTGCGGCGGTTTTGGGCTGCGAATCTTAATACTGCCACATGTGGTTGACGGGGCCGGAGCCTTTACCCATGTCAAAGCCGGCGGCGAGAGCGCCGGTTAGATAGGCCTTGCCGGCGTTGACGGCGTCGGCAAGATCCATGCCCTGTGCCAATGCGCAGGCGATGGCGGACGAAAGCGTGCAGCCGGTGCCATGCGTGTTGCCGGTCTCGATGCGCTTGTGGCGGAACCACGTGGTGAGCGGATCGCCCAGGTGGTTGCCCTCGTCATCGAGCGGCGCGGGCTCCGCTAGCACATCGTTGGCCTCGTTGACAAAATGTCCGCCTTTAACGAGGGACGCGCAGCCAAAGCGGCGGGTGAGGAGCATGGCAGCGTTTTGCTGTGTGCGCTTGGAATCGACCTCGTAGTCGAGCAGCGCCATGGCCTCGGGAATGTTGGGCGTGATGACGGTCGCCAGCGGGAACAGGCGACGCGTGAGCGCCTCAGCGGCGTCCTCGGCAATGAGGCGAGCGCCCGAAGTGGCGACCATAACGGGGTCGACGACCACGTTGGTTGCGTTCCATGCGCTCAGGCGGTCGGCGATAACTTCGATAATCTCGGTGGACGAAACCATGCCGATCTTGACGGCGCTCGGGCGGATATCGTCAAAAACGGCGTCAATTTGCGCGGCTACGATATCTGGCGAGATATCCTGCACGGCGGTGACGCCCAGTGTGTTTTGCGCTGTGATGGCGGTGATGGCCGTCTCGGCATACAGACGGTGCGCCGTGATGGTTTTAATGTCTGCCTGAATGCCGGCGCCACCGCTGGAATCGGATCCTGCGATGGATAGAACGGCGGGTACTTTACTGCGATCCATGTTCGCTCCCTTGTCCGGTCGGATTCAAATGGGTCTTTTACCCCGCATTATAAAGATGCCCGGGCCGGCTGTATTCCGAACCCGGGTGGGTGGTGCAATCTTTACGCAAATGTTAGCAAATGTTCACACGTCAACAATTGACGGGCCCCGCAGCGGGCTTGCGGGCGATTGCTTCGAAAAGGCTAATCCTCCATGCCCAGGTCGATCGTCGTGCCTTCGAACACCTTGTTGACGGTGCGGACGGCGCACATCTTGCCACACATGGTGCAAGTGCCCTCGGTGGCGGCGGGGGATTCCTCGTAGCGCTTCTTGCCGGTGACCGGGTCGAGAGCGCACTTCCACATGGCATCCCAGTCGAGCTTGCGGCGTGCCTGGCCCATCTTGTCGTCCATGTCGCGGGCGTGCGGTACCTTCTTGGCGATATCGGCGGCGTGCGCGGCAATCTTAGTGGCCATGAGGCCGTCGAGCACATCCTGGGCGTTGGGCAGGCACAGGTGCTCTGCCGGTGTCACGTAGCACAGGAAGTCGGCGCCGGAGCTCGCGGAGATGGCGCCACCGATGGCGGCGGTGATGTGGTCGTAGCCCACACCGATATCGGTCACGAGCGGCCCCAGCACATAGAACGGGGCGTTGTGGCACAGGCGCTTCTGCAGCTTCATGTTGGCGGCGATCTCGTCGAGCGCCATATGGCCCGGCCCCTCGACCATAACCTGGACGCCGGCGGCCCAGGCGCGCTTGCACAGCTTGCCCAGCTCAATCATCTCGGCGGTCTCGGTGGCATCGTTGGAGTCGTAGAGGCAGCCCGGGCGGCAGGAGTCGCCGAGCGAGATCGTCACGTCGTACTCGTGGCAGATTTCGAGCAACTCATCGTAGAACTCATAGAACGGATTCTCGTTACCGGTGACCTCCATCCAGCCAAACAGCAGCGAGCCGCCGCGGCTGACGATGTTCATAAGGCGGCCGGTCTCCTTAAAGGTCTTGGTGACCGACTTGTTGATGCCGCAGTGGATGGTCATAAAGTCCACGCCGTCCTCGGCGTGCGCGCGCACGACCTCGAACAAGTCATCCTTGGTAAGCTTGACCAGCGGTTTTTCCATGTAGCCGATGGCGTCGTACATGGGGACGGTGCCCACCATGAGCGGCGTCTCGTCGATGAGCTGCTGGCGGAACTGGCGCGTCTTGCCCGAGTTGGAGAGGTCCATGATGGCGTCGGCGCCAAAGTCCTCGGCAATCTTGACCTTCTTCCATTCCTCGGCGGCATCGGCCTTGTCGCCCGAGATGCCCAGGTTGACGTTGACCTTGGTGGACAGGCCCTCGCCGACACCAAAGGCGCGCATGCCCTTTTTGATGTGCACGATGTTGGCGGGAATGGCGATGCGGCCGTCGGCCACGCGCTCGCGGATGTACTCGGGGTCGCGATGCTCGCGCTCGGCGACTTCCTTCATCTGCGGTGTGATCTGCCCGGCGCGGGCGAAGTCTATTTGCGTGACGAGCTTGGGCTCGGTCTGTGTGCTCATTGGCACGGCTCCCTTCGTTGGCATTACCCATATCAGGTTTGCGGGTCAGGGCGGGCGCGCCCAATCTCAGCCTGCCGTCTTGTCCTGCAAGCTCCCCATTATGTCATGGGCTCAAGTATAGCCTGAATGGGTACGATTGGGCCAACGAGCGTGCCTGTGGGGAGGCGAACATGGAAGACAAGCATCTATATCGAGAGACGCAATGGGATGTATCGGCCGAGGAAAGCCGCGCGCACCATGGCCTTGTCGCGATTGGTTTTGCGGTGCTTGCCGTGCTGGTGATTGCCTTTTGTGTCTGGACGTTTGGTGGTCGCGGCGGCGCCGCCTGGGAGTTTGAGGCCGACGATGCCCTGCCGATCATGACAGTGAAGGTCGCGGGCGGTAACACGGTGGCAGCTCCCGGCGACTATTGGT
This sequence comes from uncultured Collinsella sp., assembly GCA_902478365.1. Classification (GTDB taxonomy): domain Bacteria; phylum Actinomycetota; class Coriobacteriia; order Coriobacteriales; family Coriobacteriaceae; genus Collinsella. The sequence goes on from CABSKX010000013.1 coordinate 35,982, forward strand.
ATCCGTGCGATGGATTTGTTCAGCTGCAGCTAAGCGGTGGTTCCATTCCTGGTGAAGAGATCGAGTGCGTGACCTTCGATGCGTCGCTTAAGACGCTGTTGGTTGAGCTCAAAGATCAAGGGGATGTGCCCACGACGATGGATATCGCGCTGACGGAATGGCGCCTGGAGCCCCCGTCGGGCGTCAAGGTATCCGAGGTGGAGCATGTCAAGATTACCTATCAGGACGGCTCGACAAATGAAATTGCCAAAGCCGACGGCTTGGCGAAATAGACGCCGTGCCTAGGCAGCACATTCAAAAGTAGCAGTGGTCCTACAAGGCCTGTTCGTTCAGGAAGACCAAAGTGTTTTTATTTGAAAGCTCGGGAAAGTGACGATAACCAACGTCGAACGCGGTGAGCCCGCTTATATCCTCGAGCTTGTTTTCTGCCATCCAGCGCACCATGGAGCCGCGTGCCTTTTTGCTGGCGGTCGAGCGCTGGATGGGCTTGCCGTTGCGGACGCCTTCGCCAAAGAGGCATGTGACGACCGTGACATCGGTGGTGAGGCGGGGCAGAACGGCTTTGGCGTATTCCGCGCTGGCGAGGTTGACGATCGTTGCGTTGGAGCCTGCCGGAGCGATAGCCCGTGCGAGCTTGTCGCCCCAAAACGCGTAGAGGTCTCGGGCGCCGTCGACGACAAGCTTCGCGCCCATCTCCAGCCGATACGGTTCAACGGCATGAAAGGGGCGCACGCATCCGTAAAGGCCCGAGAGGATCCAGAGATGGTTTTGCAGCCAGTCGAGCTGTGCGGCATCCATGACCTCGGGCGCCATACTTTGGTATTGAATGCCGTGATAGGACATGACGGCAGGGGAGATTCGACGCGCGATATCGGGATCGGCGAGGCCGGCATCGCTCAAGACGGGCATAAATTCGTGAAGCGTATCCAGGCACGTTGTAAGCAGCCTGTCGCTCACGTTCCATAGCGCCTGCAGGCCGCCACTGCCTTCATTCCGCTCGATATCTAGCAGTGCGCGGTGGAGGCGAGCTGTCTCGCGCGCAAAGGGTGTAATGCCCAGGACTTCAAAAGCATCTTGGGCCGCGCGCATCTGCTTGGCGGGCGAAATGATGACCTGCAGCATGGACTCTCCTCTGCCAAAAAAGAAGTTGCGGTGGAATACGGTCTGTTTTGGCCGTGTATGGGCCAGTTTAGTCCGTATTTCACCGCAACTGATGAAGGGTTGTTAGGCGCGCTCGATGAAGGCCTTGTAACCGCGATAGGCCTCGTAGATATCGGCCTTGTTGGCGACCTCCCACAGGGCATGCATGGACAGGACGGCAACGCCGGAGTCGATGACGTTCATGCCGTACTTGGCCATGATGTAGGCGATGGTGCCGCCGCCGCCCGCGTTGACGCGGCCGAGCTCGCAGGTCTGGAAGTCCACGCTGGCCTCGTCCATGATGTCGCGGACGAGGGCCACGTACTCGGCGTCGGCGTCGTTTGAACCGCCCTTGCCGCGGCTGCCCGTGTACTTGTTAAAGCACAGGCCGCGACCCATAAAGGCTGCGTTCTTGGTTTCGAACTTGCCGGCGTAGCCCGGGTCGAAGCCGGCGGACACGTCGGAGGAGAGCATGCGGCTGTGGGCGAGTGCACGGCGCAGGGCCAGCGGGCTATCCTCGCCGGCGAGCGTCATGATCTCGGCGACGGTGTTCTCGAAGAAGCGGCTCGTCATGCCGGTGGCACCCACGGAACCGATTTCCTCCTTGTCGACGATGAGTGTGATGCTCGTGCGCTCCACGTTGGCGACGTTGATCTGGGCGAGCATGGACGGATAGGCGCAGACACGGTCGTCGTGGCCATAGCCCAGAATCATGGAGCGGTCGAGGCCCATGTCGCGGGCCGGGCCGGCGGGCACGACCTCGATCTCGGCAGAGAGGAAGTCCTCCTCCTCGACGTCGTACTGCTCCTTGAGGATGTCCAGGAACATCTGCTTGACGGGCTCCTTGGGGGCGTCCTTGTCGTCCTCGTCAAACTTGACGGGGCGGCCGCCCACGATCACGTCGAGGATCTCGGCGTCGACGGCGTCCTTGGCGGGCTTGGCCATCTGCTCGCTCGAGAGGTGGATCAGCAGGTCGGAGATGGTAAAGACCGGGTCGTCCGCCTTGTCGCCGATGTTAATGTCGACGGTGGTGCCGTCCTTTTTGCAGATGACGCCTACGAGCGCGAGCGGGGAAGCGACCCAGTGGTAGCTCTTGACGCCGCCATAGTAGTGCGTGTCGAGATAAGCCATGTCGCCGGCCTCGAAAGCGGGGTTCTGCTTAAGGTCCAGGCGCGGTGAGTCCACGTGGGCGCCCAGGATGTTAAAGCCCTGCTCGAGCGGGGCGGTGCCCAGGTTGACGAGCATGAGGTCCTTGCCGTGATTGGCAGCGTACACCTTGTCGCCGGCCTTGAGCGCGCGGCCCTCGGCGATCACGGTCTCTAGATTGACGTAGCCCGCCTCCTCGGCCATCTTGATACCGGTCTTGACGCACAGGCGCTCGGTCTTGTTCTCACTCAAAAACTGCTTATAGCCGCGGCAAAGCTCCTCGAGCTCCTCGATCTGCTGTGGCGTGTACTTTTTCCATGCGCAGGGACGCTCCATGACGCAGGCTCCTTTCGGATCGATCGTGCTGGTTAATGTACCGTGAGCCATCGTATCACGCGCGGGCTCACGGTGGCGGGGGAGCTTGATGTGCGGTGGCCGCGGGGCGGGGAGCGTGTAAACTGGTGTGAGCAAACCGTGCCCAGCCCAAAGCGAGGTATTCAATATGTCTGACAAGCGCCGTACCTTTGCCGTCATCGACGGCAACTCGCTCATGCACCGCGCCTTCCACGCCGTGCCGCCCACCATGAACGCGCCGGACGGTCGTCCCACCAACGCGATCTTTGGCTTTTTGAATATGTTCCTCAAGATGATTGACGCCTTTAATCCCGACGGCGTTGTCGTGGCGTTTGACAAGGGCAAGCCGCGCGTGCGCATGGAGATGCTGCCGCAGTACAAGGCCCAACGCCCGCCCATGGACCCCGATCTGCACGCACAGTTTCCCATGATTAAGGAGCTGCTCGCCGCGCTCAACGTGCCGATTTTGCAGTCCGAGGGCTGGGAAGGCGATGACATCCTGGGCACTATGGCGCGTCTGGGCGAGCAGGCCGGCTGTGACATGCTGCTGGTGACCGGTGATCGCGATATGTATCAGCTCGTGACCGAGCACGTCAACGTGGTCTCGACCCGCAAGGGCCTGTCCGACGTGGCGATCATGACGCCCGAGAGCGTGGACGATCTGTATCACGGCATCACGCCGGCGCTCGTGCCCGACTTTTATGGTCTGAAGGGCGACACGTCCGATAACATCCCCGGCGTGCCGGGCATCGGCCCCAAAAAGGCGAGCGCGCTCATTGCGCAGTACGGTAGCCTGGACGAGGTCATCGCACACGCCGATGAGGTCAAGGGCAAGATGGGCGAAAACCTGCGCGCACACATCGACGACGCGCTGCTGAGCCGTAAGGTGGCGACCATCCGCACCGATGCGCCCGTTGAGCTCGATTTTGAGTCGACGTCCTTCCCGGCGTTTTCTGCCGATGAGGTTTCCGCGGCGCTGGGTACGCTTGGTATCACCGCTATGCAGAACCGTTTCTTGGCGCTGATCGGCGGCGAGGGCGGGGCTGCTGCTGCCTCCAGTGTGTTTGAGATACCTGCGATAGTTCGCGCAACCGCCGGCGATGCTGAGGCGCTTGGTGCCGTTGCGGCTGAGGTTTCCCGCGCGGTTGATGCCGGCGAGTGGGTCGCCGCCGTGGTGGACGACGACAAGGAAGAGGGCGCGCTCTTTGGGCTGACGCGCACGCTGTGGCTGGCGACGTCCAAGGGCCTGTTCGCGCTCGAGGAGGGCGACAGCGATGCGGCGGTTGAGGTTGAGGGCTTTAACTTCGCCCACGGCGTGATTGCCGGCGTGCTCGCGCGCCTGTTTATGGAGGGCCGCGTGGCGAGCCCGGATATGAAGGCGCTGCTGCACGAGCTTTCGCCTATCGATTCCTCTGAGCCCGAGCTCATGGATCCGCTGGCAGTCGATTCCACGCGCATCTTCGATACCGTTGTTGCCGCCTACCTGTTGGATTCCGATCGCTCCGAGTTCGATGAGGCATATCTTGCCGATACCTATCTGCAGATGGCGCTGCCTGCGGCGCGCGGCGCAGAGGGTGCTGGTGAGGACGCTCCGGCGCCTGCCGCTCGCACGGCGGCCTTGACGCTGGTGCTGGTCGCACCGCTGCGCGACCGCATGGCCCGCGAGAACGCCGCCAACGTGTTCGATGGCATCGAGATGCCGCTCGTGCCGGTACTTGCCAAGATGGAGCGCGCGGGCATGCTCGTGGATCCCGATCGCCTGCACAGCCTGTCCGAGGGCCTGGCGACCCAGATCACCGAGGTCGAGCGAAGCATTCGCGACCTGGCGGGTGACGAGACCTTCAATATTGGCAGTCCCATGCAGCTGTCGCACGTGCTGTTTGACGTTATGGGGCTTCCGACCAAGGGCCTCAAAAAGACTAAGCGCGGCTATTATTCGACCAACGCCAAGGTGTTGAGCGACCTTGCCCGCGACCACGAGATTGTGCGCCTGATTTTGGACTGGCGTGAGAAGTCCAAGATTAAGTCGACCTATCTGGACACGCTAGGTCCGTTGCGCCGTGGTGACGGTCGAGTGCACACCACGTACAACCAGACCATCACCGCGACGGGGCGTCTGTCCTCGAGCGACCCGAACCTGCAGAACATTCCGACGCGCTCGGAGCTGGGGCGTACCGTCAAGACGGCGTTCTCGGCGGGCGAGGGCAGCGTCTTTTTGGCGGTGGACTACTCGCAGATCGAGCTGCGTCTGCTGGCGCATCTTTCGGGTGATGAACATCTGGTACGTGCCTTTAACGAGGGCGAGGACTTCCACGCCGAGACGGCCGCGCGCGTGTTTGGCGTTCCCGTGTCCGAAGTAACGCCCGACCTACGCAGCCGCGCCAAGGCTGTGAACTTTGGTATCGTGTACGGCCAGCAGGCCTACGGCCTGTCGCGGTCGCTGCATATCTCGATGGCCGAGGCGCGCGATATGATCGATCGCTACTACGAGGCCTACCCGGGCGTGCGCACGTTCCTCGACAATGTGGTGGCGCGCGCCAAGCAGACGGGCTATGCCGAGACCATGTATGGCCGCCGTCGCCATATTCCCGAGCTCAAGGCCAAAAACCCACAGCTCCGCGGCTTTGGTGAGCGTACGGCCATGAACCATCCTATGCAGGGCACCGCGGCCGACATCATCAAGATCGCGATGGCCCGCGTAAGCCGCCGCCTGGAAGAAGAGGGCTTTGCTGCCCACATGATTCTGCAGGTACACGACGAACTGGACTTTGAGTGCCCCATCGACGAAGTCGAGCGCCTCACCGCCATGGTCCGCGACGTCATGGAGCACGTCGTAGACCTACGCGTACCGTTGATCGCCGAAGCCAGCACCGGCATAACCTGGGCCGACGCGAAATAGGAAAGTAACCACAGTTCCAAAATAACCAAAAGCAGAAGGGGGCTCCTTGCCAACAAGGAGCCCCCTTCGTTCCAAAAAATTCAGCCAAGTATCTAGACGCCAAGACGCCATCTAGGCGGCAGGTAAGTAAACCTAGGGCCTGGCCGGGCGGCACGGGATAACTTTTCGTAGATTCCGCACGCAAAGAAAGCCACTTAATGTGGCTTTCGTCTTGCGCAGGACCTGACCGAGCGAAAAGTTATCCCGTGCCGCCCGGCCAGGCCCGATGGGACGGCTACCGAGCCGCCAAGATGGCGTCGATGAGCGTCAGTACGCCCCCGTCGTTGTTGCTCGGAATGCGCCACTTAGCATGCGCGTTCATATGCTCCTCGGCGTTGTCCACGATAAAGCTGTGACCGACGCGCTCCAGCATGGGGATGTCATTGTACGTATCGCCCGCGGCAGCGGCGTCAGCGATATCGATGCCCAGGTGCTCGCAAAGATGCGCGACGCCGGCGCCCTTGTCGACACCCAGGTTCATAAAGTCGATCCACTCGCGCCCGGCGTTGGTGACGTAGAGCTTGTCCGAGAACTCGGGGCTATAGGTCTCGCGGAAAGCGGGCTCGGCGTCGTAGCCGGGGAAGAAGACCGAAATCTTGTTGGACTCGAAATCAATGCCCTCAAAGCTGTCGACGTAGTTGATTGTGTTGTAGTAGACGCTGATCTCGTCGTGGTACTGATGGTCGCGGGCAAGCACGTAGAACTCGTCGAAGCAGCACAGGACGGGAACGGCGCGCGGGTCCTCCGAGGCACGGCTCAAGACCTGCTGATACAGCGCCACATCGATGTTGCTCTTATAGATATAGTTGCCGCGATAGATGACGCAGGCTCCGTTGTCGGGACAAAAGGCGAGGCGGTTCTTGATGCCCTCGAACATCTCCTCGAGCTTGGGGGCCGGACGTCCGCTAGCGGGGCAGAACACGATGCCAGCCTCGGCGAGCTTGTCCAGGCGCTCATCAAGACCCTGAGGTAGCACGCGCTCGTCGGTCAGCAGCGTCTTGTCCATATCAACGGCGAGAATCTTAATGTTTCCGATATTGGCATCCGATTCGTAAGTTTGCATAAAAGCGAGCCTTTCGTTTCGAGATTGTTTCAGACGTTATAACCATCAACTCGTAGTCGGCCGTATTTTCGCAGGAACGGAGCGTATTTGCACCACGCTTCACAAACTAATGAAAAAACTTTTCAGAAATTTGAATTTGTCGCTTGTGCAGCGGGCACTTTATCGTAATATAGCGAGCATCGAAAACGGAGACGGCAAAATAGCCGCTTACCGAGGAAAAGGTACCGTTTACGATATTTGAATTGCGCCCGGCGATAGGTGAAAGGAGAGGCAGATGCAGTTCGTACAGATCATCACTACTGCAGACAATGCCATCCGACGCCAGCGCGCAATTTCCCGACGACGATAACAATCGTCTCTGTCCGCATGGGGCGAATTGCCTCAACAGAGTCATTTTGAGGTCGTTGGGTTTTAGCACGACATTGCTGCATGTTTCTAGGGCATGTATGTGCTGATTTTTGCTATTTAACCTGATATTGCACGGTATATGACCTTGAAATGACTTGCAACTGACCGATGTTCTAACTAGCTACCAAGGGCGAAAGGAAACAGCCATGAGCAAGGAAAAAGTCGTTCTCGCATATTCCGGTGGTCTTGATACATCCGTATGTGTCAAGTGGCTCCAGGACGAGAAGAATCTCGATGTCGTTTGTGTCTGCGGCAACGTGGGCCAGGAGGAGACCGGCCTGGACGCCAAGAAGCAGAAGGCCCTCGACCTGGGCGTTCTCGATTGCCAGGTGCTCGACCTGCGCGACGAGTTCTCCGATGAGTTCTTGACTAAGGCCATCGCCGCAAACTCCATGTACGAGAACAAGTACCCGCTGCTCTCCGCTTTGTCTCGTCCGCTGCTCGCCAAGAAGCTTGTCGAGGTCGCTCATGAGTTTGGCGCGACCTACGTCGCCCACGGCTGCACCGGCAAGGGTAACGACCAGGTCCGTTTTGAGGCTGCCGTCAAGGCCCTCGACCCCGAGCTCAAGGTTATCGCCCCGGTTCGCGAGTGGGACCTGAAGTGCCGTCCCGACGAGGTCGCCTATGCCCACGCCCACAACGTGCCGGTTCCCGAGGGTGCCAACGACAACCCCTACTCCATCGATGACAACCTGTGGGGTCGCGCCATCGAGTGCGGTCACCTGGAGGATCCCTGGAACGAGCCGCTCGACGACGCTTGGGTTATGACCAAGAACCCCGAGGACACGCCCGACACCCCGACGTATACCGAGATCGAGTTTGAGGCCGGCAAGCCCGTCGCCGTCGATGGCAAGAAGATGAAACTCTCCGAGATCGTCATTGCCCTCAACAAGATTTCGGGCGACAACGGCTTTGGTCGCCTGGACCTGGTCGAGGATCGTCTGGTG
>CABSKX010000014.1 GCA_902478365.1 uncultured Collinsella sp.
GGCAGGATTTGAACCTACGACCTCCGGGTTATGAGCCCGGCGAGCTACCAGACTGCTCCACCCCGCAATGTCTGGGCGCCTCATGTGCGCAAGAAAGAATATTACGCGGGAGTTCGGTAAACGGCAAGGAAAATCTCGTAGAGCATAATTCCTTCATATTTAAACCCCTCAGCCCCTATCACCGTAAACGAATCGCAGCCGAGCGCCGTCGACGGCACGTATACAATGGTGCGCGTCCTTTTATGCCGACACCGGGAGTAGACATGCTGCTCGCTATCGATATGGGTAACACACAGACGGCCATGGGCCTGTTTGACGGAGACGAGCTGGTACAGTCGTGGCGCATGCCCACCGACCGCTCTTATACCGCCGACGAGATCCATGTGCGCCTGATGGGTTTCTTCAAGATGTACGGCCTTTCGCTCGACGCGGTCGACGCGATCGCCTTTGCAGGCGTGGTGCCGCAGCTCTCGCGCGAATGGCACGCCGTGGCCGACCGCATTGCCGCAGACGCCATCGTCATCGGACCGCAGACGGCCGCGGTGACCAAGCTGCGCGCGGCGCGTCCCCAGGCCGTAGGCGCCGATCGCGTCGCTAACGCCGTTGCGGCCGAAACTTTCTACGGCGCGCCGGCAATCGTGGTGGACTTTGGCACCGCGACCAATATCGACGTCATCGATGAGGACGGTTATTACATTGGTGGAGCGATTGCGCCGGGCATCCGCATTTCGATGGACGCGCTCGCCGCCCGAGCCGCCAAGCTCGCCAGCGTGCCGCTCGAGTCGCCCGAGCATGCCATCGGCCGCGATACCGAGGAGTGCATCAAGGTGGGCGCCGTGACGGGCGCCGCCGCCATGGCCGAGGGCCTGGTCGCGCGCATGAAGCGCGAGCTGGGGCGCGAGGACGCCAGCGTTATAGCCACGGGCGGCCTCGCCAGCATCGTCGCCGATTCGACCGACGCCTTCGACGTGGTCGACGGACAGCTCACCATCAAGGGTATCTGCGAAATCTACCGCCGCATGCAGGAGCTGGGATAGGACAGGGGCTTAAGTCGAGCACGAGCGCGAGCGGCGAACTAGGCAACGCATCGGCCCTATTCCTCAAAATCGAAAGATTTTCAGTTTTGAGGAATAGGGCTTTCTGCTAGGCCTCGCCGCACAGCCATCTCGCCAGGTCCACGATCTGCACCCCATTGCGGTCCGTGGCCTCGTGATGCGTGCGGGCGAGAATCATCTTGGGGTACGCGTCGCCAATGCTCAGCAGTGGTGAAATCTCGCGTTCAAATGTCTTATCCGAGCTGATGTCGTCGCTCACCTGAATGTAGAGCTTCTCGCTTCGCTTGATTGCTACAAAGTCTATTTCCTTTTTATAGAGCACGCCGACGTATACCTCGTATCCGCGGCGCAGCAGCTCGATTGCCACCATGTTCTCGTATACGCGTCCCCAATCCATATCACGTGTACCGAGCAGCGCGTATTTGAACGCGTGGTCTGCCAGGTAATACTTCTCGCCGCTCTTAAGGTATTTTTTGCCGCGGATGTCGTACCGACGAACTTTATAGAAGGCAAACGCATCGCACAGGTACCCCATGTACGTGCCGACCGTCTTGTTCGTTATCTTTAGCCCATCCGCGTTCAAAATATCCGTAATGTTACGTGCCGACGTTATGTTGGATACGTTGTCCATCATGTAATCGGCAATGCGCAGCAGCGCCGATTCGTTTCTCACGTTATGCCGCTGCACGATATCTCTCACGATGAGCGTTTTGAAGACATTGGAGAGATATTGATAACGCTGCTCCTGCAGTGGATAAGGGTAGGAGCCGGACATACCGCCGGTTCTCGCGTACTCATCGAAGTCGCGGTCGACCTCGCCCTCGTCGCCATAGAGTCGATACTCCTCAAACGAGAATGGGAAAACCTCGATCTCAAACGTACGCCCCGTAAAGAGCGTCGACAGATCGCTCGACAGCAAAAAGGCATTCGATCCGGTAATGAATATGTCGTACTGCTCGGATGCGTGGAGGCTGTTGATCGCACGCTCAAAACCGTCGCACATCTGAACTTCATCGATAAGCAGAAAGTTTTGTTTGCCGGACACTCGATGCTCTTTTACATAGGCGAGCAGCGCGTGATACTCGAGTAGATTCTCGAACTCATCGAGGTTGTAGTTGATATGGATGACATTCGAATTGGACAGATTTGCCTCCACGTAATCGCGGAGGGCCTCGAGCAATTTTGATTTACCGCTACGACGGATGCCCGTGATGACCTTGATGTCCGGCACGCCAATAAGGCTCGTCAACGTGTCCATATATGACGTTCTATTGATGAGTTTCATTGGGGCCTCCTCGCGGTCTTTTATCGCTATTCCTCAAAATTGAAAAATTTTCAGTTTTGAGGAATAGGCTCTATAGCGAATATACCTCGCGAAAGACCGAGCTGCCTTAATCCTATTCCTCAAAAACGAAAATTTTTCAGTTTTGAGGAATAGGACCGAGATGCCGCCCTGCAGTCACGCGAAAGCCCTCCTCGGTGCAGGCCGAGGAGGGCTTCGTTGTCATCGTTGTCTTTGAGCGCTGGCGCCTCGCGTTATAGCCCGCGAATGCGCACGGCCTCGGGTGGAAACTCCTGCTCGCCGGCATCGGTCTTGATGGTCGCGCGACCCCAGATGTCCAAGCCCGCGAACACGCCCACCGCGAGCGGCAGGCCGTTGGGCGACACCGCCGCAACCTGGCGTCCCAGCAGCGGCACCATGTCGAAGTACTCGCCCAGCACGGGAGCCAGCGGCCCTGCGGCACCCTGCGGCGTGTTGGCAACAACCGCCCAGGCGTCCACGCGAGCCAGCACGGCGGCGGCCAGCGCCTCGACCAGCGCTTCATCGGTCACATCCACGCCAAGCTCGCCCAGAGCCGCGCGCTCAATATCCACCGTCACGGCACCGAACATGCCCGCGGCACCGGCACCGCCGTTGACGGCGACGCGCGCGAGCGACGTCTCAAACGCAGGCGCGCCGCACACGATGTCACTCGGCCACTGGATACCCACCTTGCCGGCAAGCCCCAGGCCCGGCGTTGCGGCCGTGCCCGCGAGCGCGTCCATCATGCCCATTGCGGCCACAAACGGCAGGCCGTGGAAGGCGTGCATGTTCACATCGGGGCGCACGACCAGCGAAAACGCCAGCGATGCATCGCCCGCGCTCCACGCGCACCAGCCCGTGGACATGCCCTCGCGGCCCGCGTCACGCGCCGCGTCGAGCTCGGTACCGGCGGCAACAGCATTCATCTCGATCATCTACATACGCCCCAATTCGCCCACGATATGGCCCACGCGATCCTCGGGCTCCTTGACCTCGACGCCGTTGTAGCGGAAGAACCGCGCCGGGTCGTGCATCAGGTCCTCGAGCGGCACCAGCACAAAGTCGCGCTCGCCGATCAGCGGATGCGGCAGGCGCAGCTTTTTGCCGCCGTGAACCTCGCCATCCATCCACAGCAGGTCCAGATCGATGGTGCGCGGGCCATTGGCCTTGGCCTTTTTGGAACGGTCGCGGCCCAGCTCGGCCTCGATCTTCATGAGCTCGTCGAGCAGCACCAGCGGTGCCAGCTCGGTCTTAATCTCGATGACGGCGTTGGCAAAGGCGTCCTGGCGCATCTCGTAGGCCGGTTCACTCTCATAGATGCGCGAGCAGTTGGACACGCAGGTGAGCGGAACCTCGGCAATCATGTCGCGCGCGGCGCGGATGTTGTCGCAACGATGCCCCAGGTTGGAGCCCACGGCCACAAACGCGCGACGCGGCTGCGGCTTGGCAACGGCCCAGTAACCGTTCAGGAACTGCGCAAAGCCCGCGACGTCGTGCACGCGCACAATGTTGGCGCCGGCCTGGATGGCGCCCAGGCACACGCCAAACGTGGCGGCATCGCGCTCGGCGGCCTCGGTCACGCCCGAGACAGCGCCCACAAAGCGCTTGCGCGACACGGCGCACATGAGCGGATAGCCCAGCGACGCCATTTTGGCGGTCTCGCGCTGGATGACGATGTCCTCGTTGGCCGTCTTGCCAAAGCCCGGGCCCGGATCGATGCAGATGCGGTCGCGCGACACGCCGGCGTGGATGAGCGCGCGGGCCTGATCGGACAGAAAGCCCATGACGCGGCGCATGATGGGCGCCGAATCTGGCAGGGTAAAGCGGCGGAGCTGAGAGGTGGGCACGTAGGCCTCCTCGCGGCGGGCGCTGCGGCGCATCATGGCTGCCAGGTGATCGCTGGGTTCCGGCGCGGACTCAGGGCTCGCGGCGGCCTCGGCGACAGGGGCGGCCTCTTCGGCGGCCGGTGCCTCCTGCTTCTGCTCGTCCGTAGGCTCGGGCGCGGGTTCCGGATCGCCAAACGGCAGCGAGGGCTGCACCACGCCACCCGGCAGCTTGGCCTCCGTCTTGGGCTCGCCCAGCAGCTTGCCACGGCGACGGCGGGCAGGCTTCTCGGCCTCGCGCGCAGCCTCGGCGGCCGCCTCGCGCGCCTTCTCGGCAACAAACGCCGCGGCCGAGGTATCGAGCTGCACCGTCGCGTGCGTACGAGCAGTCGCGGCGACCTCGCCGGCGCGCATCACGATAACGCCGCAGGTACTCGTCGCGACAAACTCGACCATCTTGGGATCCGTGAAGCCCGTCACGTCGTTGACGATCGAGGCGCCGCAGCGCACGGCCGCCTTGGCAACCGCCACATGGCGCGTGTCGATCGAGACGATGGCGCCTTCTTTGGCCAGCGCGCGCACCACGGGCAGCACGCGACGAGCCTCTTCGTCGGGGTTGACCGGGGTAAAGCCGGGGCGCGTGGACTCACCGCCCACGTCGATGATGTCGGCGCCGGCGTCGAGCATCGCCAGGCCGTACTCGATGGCGGCATCCGGGTCGAAATGCTCCCCGCCGTCGCTAAACGAATCGGGCGTCACGTTGAGGACGCCCATGATGCGCGGACGGTCAAAGCTGAGCTCGTACTTTCCGCACCGCCATGTCTTGCTATCGTTCGCCATGAACATCCTCCTCAAATGCCCGCGCCGCCGCGCTCGGGCGCAGACGGCGGGGTCGCTTTGCAATCAGTCTTTCTATTGTATCCGCGCACACGGGCTAGAACGCAAACGCGGCCGCGATGTCGCAAGAAATCAGCAGGTCGGCATTTGCATCCTGATCGGTGGGAGCAAGATTGCAAATGGCCAGCGTATCGCCGGTAAAGTAACGCGTAAGGCCCGCCGCCGGATACACCACGAGCGAGGTCCCGCCCACAATGAGGGCATCGGCCGCGGCGATGGCGACAACGGCGCCGGTCAGCACATGCTCGTCGAGCGGCTCCTCGTAGAGCACCACATCGGGCTTGATGCGCCCACCGCACGCAGGACACACGGGTACGCCCGCGGCGTCCTCGTGCTCGCGCGAGCAAATCCACTCGGCGCTATAGACCGCGCCGCACGACTGGCAAATGTTGCGATGGACCGATCCGTGCAGCTCGAACACGCGCTGCGAGCCGGCCATCTGATGCAGGCCGTCGATATTTTGCGTCACCACGGCATTTAGCTTACCGGCGCGCTCCAGCTCGGCCAGCTTGGTGTGGCAGCGGTTGGGCTTGGCGCCAAGCGCAATCATCTTGGTGCGGTAGAAGTCGAAGAACTCGGCCGGATGTGCCTCATAAAAGCTATGCGAAAGCATAGTCTCGGGCGGGTAGGAAAACCGCTGGTGATACAGACCGTCCACGCTGCGGAAATCGGGAATGCCGCTTGCCGTGGAAACGCCCGCGCCGCCAAAGAAGACCACGTGGCTATGGGTTTCGAACAGCTCCGCCAGCGCGGCGGAGGCCTGTTTGGGGTCCGATATTGCCTGCGTCATATATGTCCTCCGTCCGTGTCTTAGGGACGGCGGCGTTTGCACCATCACTCGCGGACTCCGCCCCGCCCCTGTTGCGCTAATCTTAAGCCTGCCAACCCCGTCGAAAGGACACCATGCCCCAGACTTACACTTTCGCCTCGTGGAACGTCAACGGCCTGCGCGCCGTGCTCAAAAAGGACCCGAGCTTTATTCAGATCGCGCAAGAACTCGACGTCGATATTCTGGCGCTCCAGGAGACCAAGCTGCAAGAGGGCCAGGTCGATATCGACCTGCCCGGTTATCACCAAACCTGGAGCTACGCTGAGCGTAAAGGTTATTCGGGTACTGCGGTCTTTAGCCGCCAGGAACCGCTGCGCACGCTGCACGCCGATGCGCTGCTACCCTACGCTAGCGAGGGCGAAGCGACCGAGCTCGTCGCCCAGGCCGCAACCGAGGGCCGCGTCTGCGCGCTCGAGTTCGACAAGTTTTGGTTTGTGGATGTCTACACGCCTAACGCCCAAAATGAGCTCGCGCGCATCGATGTACGCATGGCCTGGGACGATGCCTATCGCGGCTTTTTGAGCGCGCTTGAGCGCGAGACCGGCAAGCCCGTCGTAACCTGCGGCGACTTTAACGTGGCGCACGAGGAAATCGACCTTAAGAACCCCAAGTCCAACCGCGGCAACGCCGGCTTTTCGGACGAGGAGCGCGGCAAGTTTACCGAGCTGCTCGACGCCGGTTTTACCGACACCTGGCGCGCGGCAAACCCCGACGTCGAGGGCGTCTACAGCTGGTGGAGCTACCGCTTTAATGCCCGCAAGAACAACGCAGGCTGGCGCATCGACTACTTCCTGGTAAGCGACGCAATCGCCGGCAACGTACGCGGCACCGGCATCCGCGGCGACATCTTCGGCAGCGACCACTGCCCCGTCACCCTCACCCTAGAGCTCTAGCCCCAACTAATCCCCTGGGGACGGAGGAAAAGGGATCATTTTTCACCTCGCGAGGGCATCCACGCGGCCCGCTTGCCACGAAACTGGGCCATCTACTACGTTTAAGCCACTACCCTCAACCACAGCGAACAACGCAAAAAGAAAACCGCAGGTAGAAAGCCTGCGGTTTTTCATAAAACGCGGTTGTGTTTGGGGGTGTCGGGCCAAACGTAGTAGATAGGCCGATTCCGTGGCGGGCGGGTTCAACTGATTCCCCGGGGATGTCTGGAGACGGAAGAAAACGGATCAATTTGGCTCTTGAGGGCCACGATGCCCGTCATATCAGCCGGCCATTCCAAAACTATGCCGGTTTACGGGGCTGAATCGCAAACCCCCAACCATACGCAATTCCGAAATAATAAAACCGCAGGTAAACGGCTTGCTCTATTTCAAAAATAGCCGGTATGGTCTGCCTGTGCCAATCTGGCCCCGTAAACCGGCATAGTTTTGAAATGGCACTTCGGCAGTATTGATTCCCACCCCAGCGTAACCAGCCCTACAGCCCGTATTTCACGACGACTCGGTTGATGCGGCGACACCAGGGCTTGTACAGGGCGGCCAAAAACACGCAGGTCGCGAGTCCGTGCGTGATATCAAACGGCACCGCCGTGGCAAGACGCGCCACGGCACCCGCCCACGTAAGCGGCTGAACAAAACCGATAATGTCGTACGCGTTGATCACCACGCCGTACAGCAGACCCGAGGCAAAGCCGTACGCCATCAGCGCCGGCATGCGCACGGTTCCATCCGCACGGTCAAACGCACTGGCATGCGCCAGCGCACCGCCGACGTAGCCCACCAGACCCCAGGCATACATCTGCCACGGCGTCCACATGCCCTGTCCAAAAAAGAAATTGCTGGTCAGTGCTGCCAACGCGCCGACCATGAAGCCGTTACGTCGACCCAACGTCGCCCCCGCGATAATAGCGATGGCGCTCACGGGTTTAAAGTCGGGAATGGGGCCGAACAAGATGCGCCCCGCCGCGGCCAGTGCCGCCAACACCAGCGTGGGCATAATCTGGCGCAGGCCCGGTCGCGACGCCTCGTAGCCCGCAAAGAACAGCGCGAGCACGAGCGCCACCACAATCAGCATGGCAAGCGCCGCCTGCTCAACGCCTGCCAGCAACGCCGCGGCCATTACCGCCGGCACCGCCAACAGCAGCGGAATCTCCAGTTTTGCAAGCAGGCGCAAGCCGCGATAATCCGCCATTCCATCACGCCCTATAAAACACGTTGTCGGCAAAGAAATCTGCCGGCGGCTCCATGCAGGCAATTTCGCCGTCGAACATCATGGCAATGTCGTCGGCAACCTGCTCGGCGAAGTCCAGGTCGTGCGTGGCCATGATGACGGTGCCGCCAGCCTTCGCATGGTCACGCAGGGCGTGAGCGATGATGCGACGGCTGGCCAGGTCCAAGCCCTTCGTGGGCTCGTCAAGCAACAGCAGCTCCGGACCAATCAGCAGCAGCTTTGCCAACGCAAGCAGCTGGCGCTGACCGCCCGAAAGATCGTACGGGTGACGCGTCTCCAAGCCCGCCAGGCCCAGGCGCGCTGTCTGCTCCTGTGCTGCGGCCTCGTCGTATCCGCAGGTCGAAGCCCATTCCATCAGCTCGTCGCGCACCGTTTCGGCGACCAGCAATGCCTTGGGGTTCTGTGGCAGCAGCGCCGCCGAAGCCGTCCCACGCACCATGCGGCCACGCTGCAGTTTAGCCGTCTTGGCCAGGACCGAGAGCATCGTCGACTTACCGCAGCCGTTACCGCCCACAATCGCATGCACCGCACCGGCTGAAAATGTCACATCGAGCCCGCGCAGCACCCAACCGCCCGCGCGATCGTAGCGAAACCAGCCTTCCGACAGGGTGGTAGCCGATCCGCCGTGCATTTTTTGGAGTATTCTGCTTCCATGCGTGCGTGGGAAGGCTTCCGAACCGTTCTCGAGCGACGTTTGCGCCACAAATTCGGACGATTTGTCCAATTCCGAACTTTTTTTCGCGCTCGATACGTCCCCGGGCGGCTCCAGAGAGCCCAAATTGTCCTCACGCCTGCTGAATACTCCGTTTTTTGCACATCGGATGGCACCCCACCCCAACATGTCATCGGAAAACAGCGGCTCTCGGCGTCCCAAAGAAGCCATATCCGCCACCTCGCGCACGCGACCGCCCTCAATCCGGTACGCACGCGTCGCATACTCGAGCATCGGCCGCGGTTGATGCGTAGCCACAACAACCGTGCAGCCCAGCTCACGGTTCACGCGAAACAGCGCGTGCAGAAAATTCTTCTCGGCAACGGGATCGAGCTGAGACGTGGGCTCGTCGAGTAGCAGCACACGCGGACGCAGCGCCAGGACGGCGGCAAGCGACAGCAACTGCTTGCGGCCGCCCGAAAGCGTATCGGTATCGCGATGAAGCCAGTCCTCCAGACCAAAGAAATAGCTGGTCTCGGCAACACGGCGACGCATCTCGTCGCGCGACACACCCAGATTCTCTAGGCCAAACGCCATCTCGTGCCACACGGTCTCGCACACAATCTGGTTTTCGGGATCCTGGAACACGTAGCCCACGCGCTCCGCAGACGCGCGCACGTCCATGTCGGCAACGTTCTCGCCCAGCACGCGCGCATCGCCAGTGCGCTCGCCCGCCGGAGCGATCTCGGGCTTGAGCAGCGACAGCAGCGTCGACTTACCCGATCCGGTACCGCCGACAAGCAGCGCAAATGCACCTTGAGGAACAGACCAGTCGAGCCCCTCGAGCACCGCAGCATCAGCCCCGGGGTAGGCAAAGCTCAGGCTCCGCACCTCAATCGCCGGCATATCCGGGCCGCACGCCGCGCCCGACACCGGGCCCCTATCCAACCGAGCCATCAGCCAAACCTCTTCTCATCGATCGCATGCAACACGCAGGGCAGCACCATCCAGGCAGCGTACACAACATAGCCCAGCCACGGTGCGGGCACCGAAAGCTGCGGGTAAAACGAATACTGCGTCGTCGCGGTCCATGCCACTGCCACCGCGGCGGCACCAAACAGCGCGAGCTCGACCAGCGCGGCAACGTCGCTGCGTCCCAGTCGATACCGCGCGTACGTCGTACGGCGCGTCGCGGCGCCCCACCCGCGCGAGCGCATGGCATCCGCGCGCTCAAGCGAATCTTCCATGCCCCAGCCCATCAGCACGCTCGACGCCCGCAGGCGCGATCGCACGGGATCGGTGGGCGCACGCCCCGGCACATCAATCGCGTCCTGCACCGCCAGCACCGTGCGGCCGCGGCGCAAAAACTGTGGGATAAGCCGCATACACATCGAAATCATGAGCGCGATCACCGGCGCGGCGTTGCCCAACAGTGCGAGCACCTTGTCGTATTCGAGCATCGACGCCGCGGCCTCAAACCACAGCACGCTCGCCACAAACAGCCCGCCCATGCACAGGCCGTAAACCATGCTCTCTAGATACACCGCACGCATGCCAATACGAAACAGCTCCGTCGAGCCCGAGGCGCTAAACAGCGGGTTGACCAGTGCAATGATCAAAATCACCGGCAGCTGCCAGCGAAGTGCGCCCAGCGTGCGGGCAGCCCCACGCATCGCAAATCCATACGCCAGCCCGCCCGCAAGCGACAGCGCGATCAGCACCGGTTGCATCGAGAACATGGTGAGCCCCAGCGTCAGCACTATATAGAGTGCCGGCACCGCCGGATGCGACATCGAGAATGCCGCGACGGGCTCGCCGCCAAACTCCTCTCGCATGATATCCATGGGCACCCCCATCCCCTCGCTCAAACGACAGCTCCGCAATACCGCCAACGCCGCCCGCGAGCGGCGCAAACGCCACGCCGGCGGCGCAAGCCTCAACCGCCGCAAACCAATCGTTACGCGCTCATCATATGCCTGCGGTATCATATTGCGCCGTGTATCGTTTCCAAACACACGTCTCTATAACGTAACAGGAGATCACATGGACGCAACCGCAATTATCCTCGCCGCCGGCGAGGGCACCCGCATGAAGTCGAACCACTGCAAGGTTTCGCACAAGATCCTGGGTAAGCCCATGGTCCAGTGGATCGTCGACGCCACCATCAAGGCCGGCTGCAGCCGCGTCGTGGTCGTCATCGGCAGCCACGCCGACGAGATGCGCGCCCTCATCGATGGCGCCTATGCCAACAGCGCTACCAAGGTCGAGTGCGTCGAGCAGACCGAGCGCTTGGGCACCGGCCACGCCGTCAAGGTCGCGCTCGAGGCCTGCGGCATCACGCAAGGCCCCGTCGTCGTGCTCAACGGCGACCTGCCGCTCATTACCGCCGACACCGTCGCCAAGTTTGCGCAGACCGTCGCCACCGGCGAGCTCGCCTGCACCGTCATGACCATGACCCCGCCCGATCCTTTTGGCTACGGCCGCATCAAGCTGGGCGCCGACGGCCAGATCGAGCGCATCATCGAGCAGAAGGACTGCACGCCCGAGCAGGCCGCCACGCTGCTGGAGTGCAACGCCGGCTGCTACGCCTTCGACGGCGCGCAGCTTGCCGCCCACATTAACGAGATCGGCAACGACAACGCGCAGTCCGAGTACTACCTACCCGACATGCTCGAAATCCTCAAGGGTCACGGCCAGGCGGTCTCCATCTTCCACTGTGACGACTACCGCGACGGCCTGGGCGTCAACAACCGCATCCAGCTCGCGCAGCTCACCGCCATCGCGCGCGACCGCATCAACGAACACTGGATGGCCGAGGGCGTCACATTCATCGATCCCACGCAGGCCTGGATCGGCCCCGATGCCGTCATCGGCCGAGACACCATCGTGTGGCCGCAGACGCATCTGATCGGTCACGTCACCGTGGGCGAAGAGTGCCAGCTCGGCCCCAACAGCCGCCTCACCGACACCACCGTCGGCAGCGGCTGCATCATCGATGAGACCATCGCCATCGAGGCCGTCATCGAGAACGGCGTCGACTGTGGCCCGCGCGCCTACCTGCGCCCGGGCACCCATATGCTCGACGGCTCCAAGGCCGGCACGCACGTGGAGATCAAGAACTCCACGATCGGCGAGGGCTCCAAGGTGCCCCACCTGTCCTACATCGGCGATACCACCATGGGCTCCGGCGTCAACGTAGGCGCGGGCTCCATCACCTGCAACTACGACGGCGTCCACAAGCACAAGACCGTCATCGGCAAGGATGCCTTCATCGGTTCCGACACCATGATGGTCGCGCCCGCCCAGATTGGCGACGGTGCACTCGTGGCCGCCGGCTCCGTCATCACCGAGCCGGTTCCGGCCGACGCACTCGGTCTGGGCCGCGCCCGTCAGGTAAATATTGAGGGCTGGGCCGCCGATTATCGCCGCCGTCTGCTCGAGGACGACGAGGCATAACGCTTTGCCAAGCACAAAAGGAGCTGTTCCATGGGGACGGCTCCTTTTTCTATCGTGACCTGCGCGACCGGATGAGTGGTCGGTTCGTGTCCGTTGACGGTAAAGACGTTATCAAGACTCGATAAACCCCGCCGCACGGTTACAATGCAAAAAGGCATCTATATGGCATTCGATGTATAAAGGAGAAGGGTAATGCCGATTAATGATCCCGAGAAGTCGGAGAATATGCGCAAGTCCATCCGCGTGTATTCCGGTTCCTCCAACCGTCCCCTCGCTCAGAAGATCGCTGAGTACCTTGGGGTCGAGCTTTCGGGCCTTACGCTAAAGCAGTTCGCCAACGGTGAGATTTACGCCCGCTACGACGAGACCGTCCGCGGCGCCGACGTCTTCCTGATTCAGTCCGTGGCCGGCGGCAACGTCAACGACATGCTCATGGAGCTGCTCATCGCCACCGACGCTGCCAAGCGCGCATCCGCCCGCTCCATCACCGCCGTTATCACCCACTACGGCTATGCCCGCCAGGACCGCAAGGCCGGCCCGCGCGAGCCCATCACCGCCCGCCTCGTCGCCAACCTGCTCGAGCGCGCCGGCGTCGACCGCATTATCACCCTCGACCTGCACCAGGGTCAGATCCAGGGCTTCTTTGATATCCCGGTCAACCACCTGTCCGCACTGCCGCTGTTTGGCCAGTACTACAACGACATGCACTTCGACACCGACAACCTGGTTGTCGTCTCCCCCGACGTGGGTCGTGCCAAGGCCGCCAAGAAGCTGTCCGACATGCTCGGCTGCGACCTGGCCATCGCCCACAAGGGCCGTCCGCGCCACAACGCCGCCGAGGTCATGGGCATCATCGGTGACATCAAGGGCAAGACCTGTGTCATCAACGACGACATGATCGACACCGCTGGCACCCTGTGCGCCAACGTCAAGGAGCTCAAGGCTATGGGCGCTGGCGACATCTACGTCTGCGCCACCCACGGCATCTTCTCCGGTCCGGCCATCGAGCGCCTGAACGACGCCCCGATCGTCGAGTGCGTCGTCACCGACGCCATTCCCGTCGAGGTCGGCGGCAAGATCAAGACCATCTCGGTCGCCGAGGAGTTCGCCCAGGCCATCTCCGCCGTTTACCACGAGGAGCCCGTCTCCACGCTCGTCGGCGGCGACTTCGCGCTGTAATCCAGCGTGCATCTCATCATCTTTGGTGTTTTTAAAGGGTCGGAAGCTCGCTTCCGCCCCTTTTCTATCCCTCGCCAACCTTCCCTGGACAATTAGTTCAGATACGTATTTTTCTAAAGCTCCAAAGGGCCGTTCGGAGCCTTCTGAGCTCCCCGGCGGATGCCATACCGTCCAAAGCTCATCGTTTTCGAGTACAGCCGCTGCATTTTTATCCTCAAATCGCCCTCAAAGGCCCTTAGAAACGCCTCGAACGCCCGCCGCCTTATACGTATCTGAACTAACTGTCCAGTAGATATCGTCAACCTTCGCGGCAGAGCTCAATTTCCTGTAATCCCCTCGACCGATTCCACCGATTTCATAACGCCCAGCCGTTCGTGGCGCGCAGCGCCCCGCTGAGCGAAAAGAACGGTATGGCGGTCGCATTCTGCCTCCAACTTAGTACGTTATAGCTATGACGACCGTGATTTCACATTTCTCCGCCCTCCGCGCAATTCGTCGCGCACGACGGGCGTACTCTGCCCTACCCTGGGACTTCGTTGATAGTGAACAGCAAGCACAGGCCTTGGCTAGCTGCATTCCCAATAATGACGCAATCGACTTTGGCGCACTTTCGATACTCGATGCCTGGAATGAAGATGATTCCGAACTGCTCGATCTTCTCGTTTCAGACGAAGACAACAGACGCCCCGACAAGCGACTTCTTCAGCATATTCTCTCCGCTCCGCTTCCTGAAGGTGCAATTATGCACGTCGAGGCCGACATCTACGCAACGTCTCCCGCCGTGACAGCCATGCTTTGTTCCAAAAATGAATCAGTCGCCAAAACCTTGATGCTTCTCATGGAACTGCTCGGAACCTACTCCCTTCCTCCCGGGGCAACATACCCCATTGCCCATGACGACATCTGGCCCAAGGGCGATGGCTGCGCAGCGACGGGCGATCTTGATTGCCTGGGCAACCAGTCGGTGGCCGAGCAACAGAACGAAACCCGCTATGAACAGGCACACTACAAATGCGAGCCCGCCACGACCATCGAAGAGCTCGAGGCGGTCGCACGGTTCGCCAAAAGTAGCTCGTACGCCTCGTTTCGCACGGCCGTTAAACTCGCCCGGGCCGGATCCGCATCCCCAGCCGAATCCCTAATGTTTGCCGTTCTCGGAGCACCCATGCGCTTTGGCGGTTTCGGGTGTTGCAGCCTACCTATGGGAGGCTTGCTACTCAACTATCGAATCGACTTCGACACCCTTGCGGTCAACATGTCCTCCGGCATCCCTTACGCCATCTGCGACCTGTATTGCCCCGCAGCCGGAGTCGACAGCGAATACAACGGAATTGGGCATGAGCTTCAAAACGCTCGCATCCACGATGGCAATCGAAATAATGGCCTCAAGGCAATGGGCATCCACGTCCTGGTTATCAATCGCGACCAAATGAAAGACCTTGTTGCACTCGAAGCCTTCGCCCAAACGATGCATCGACTCGCGGGAGTCCGATTCCGATATCGCATCAAGGGCTATCGCAAGCGTCAGGCCGCTTGGCTCAACGCTCTGCGGGCCGGAATCGGCCTTGCACCGGTCTAAACGGCGAATCACCCGTGCGCCGTCAAACAGGGCTGGACAGTTAGTTCAAATACGTATAACTAGACATATTGAATTAGGCTGTTTTGCAGCTATCTCTATACCATTCGCCCTATTTGAAGGCAGGGTAGACTTCAAAACAGCGTCATATGGGCTAACTAAAGCTCCAAAACAACGCATCGGCATTGAATTGAGCAATTCGAGTCCTCAGAACTTATACGTATCTGAACTAGCTGTCCACCTCGGATTTCGACGGCCGTCCAAACGCCCCCAAACAACCTCAATCGCCCTCCATTTGACAGCGGCAGCAGGGTCGCTCACCATAGCAGGCGACAAATCAACGAAAGGACAAATATGGCAGCTGCACAGCCGCTTAAGATTCGCATGGTTGCCGGGCTTGGCAACCCGGGCGAGGAATATGCCGAGACCCGCCACAACGCCGGCTTCAAAGCGATCGACGAGTTGGCCCGTCAGGCCGGCGTCACGTACTGGAAAAACCAGGCCGGCGCCGAGGTCGCGCTCATCAACATCAACGACCCCGAGGAAGAGGACGGCAAGCGCCAGATTGTGCTGGTCAAGCCGCAGTCGTACATGAATACCTCGGGCGGCCCCATCTCCAAGCTCTGCCGCGAATACAAGATCAAGGCCGAGGAGCTGCTCGTAATCCACGACGAGCTCGACATTCCCGCCGGCGACGTGCGCGTTAAGGTGGGCGGCGGCCATGCTGGCCACAACGGCCTGCGTTCCATCATCGACAAGATGGGCAGCCGCGACTTCAGCCGCATCCGCACCGGCATCGGCAACCCTCCCGGCAAGATGCCCGTCGCTGACTACGTGCTTAAGCAGCTGCGCGCCCGCGCGGCCGAGGATTTCCAGGACACCTGCGCCCGCGCGGCCGACGCCGCCGGCCTGGCGATCGTGCACGGCGTGGTCTACGCTCGCGACCATGTCAACGGCGCCGCCTCCGCCAACGGCAAGCACTAAAACCTACCATTTAGGGACAGGTTTATTTTGGCAGGTTTTACCTGCGGAAACGCTCCATTTGCGGCATCGTAATAAACCGCGCGCCACCATACGCACATAGCACCCCAAAGGGAGCCGGCCTCATCACAACCCGAGGCCGGCCCCCTTTGCCGTTTTACCCGATAAAACTGACCAAAATATACCTGCCCCTGTTTGGTAGGCCGAAGTGGATAAACCCTGCTCCCAACCGCCGAAGACACACGTAAGTGACATGTCCATGAGGGTATAATTTGCACCGTATGTCTGCACAACGCCTGTGCGCGTACGGTTTTATTCGGGCTACCGTCCATTTCCGTGGAGGCACGGTTCGGCGGCCCTAACAAGAGAGGGGTTCTATGTATAAGATCCTGGAGAAGACGCAGTTCTCTGAGAAGGTGTTCAAGTTCCGCATCGAGGCGCCTGCAATCGCCAAACATGCGCACGCTGGACAGTTCCTCATGGTTCGCGCCAATGAGACGGGCGAGCGCGTCCCGTTTACCCTGGCCGGCTGGAACGGTGACGAGGGCTGGGTCGAGTTCATCTTCATGGTGATCGGCAAGACCACCGAGATGCTTTCCACCTACGAGGCCGGCGAGTCGCTGCGCGACGTCGTGGGCCCGCTGGGCGTTCCCACCGAGATGGCCGAGGGCCCCTGCGCTGTCATTGGCGGCGGCGTCGGCCTGGCAATTGCCTTCCCGGTCGCCAAGCACCTGGTCGAGACCGGCCACGAGGTGCACGCCATCATGGGCGCCCGCACCAAGGACCTCCTGCTCATGGAGGACCAGTTCCGCGAGCTCCTCGACGAGGACCACATCCACATCACCACTGACGACGGCTCCTACGGCGAGCAGGGCGTTGTCACCGCTCCGCTGGAGCGCCTGCTGCAGGACAAGGCCGTGAGCCAGGTCTTCTGCGTCGGCCCCGTTCCGATGATGAAGTTCTCGACCCTCACCGCCCAGAAGTACGACACCCCCATCACCGCGTCGCTCAACCCCATCATGGTTGACGGCACCGGTATGTGCGGCTGCTGCCGCGTCGAGGTGGGCGGCGTGACCAAGTTCGCTTGCGTCGACGGCCCCGACTTCGATGCCACCCTGGTCGACTGGGATGACCTTCGTGCCCGCCAGGCCGCTTACCGTTCCGAAGAGGGCGAGTCCCTCAAGGCCTATGAGGAAAAGAGCTGCGCATGCCACTAGTTAACGGTCGTTTCGTTGCCGATATGAAGTCGCCCCGCACCCCCGATAACGAGGAGCCGGCTGCCGAGCGCGCCTGCGACTTCCGCCCCGTCGACAAGGGCTTCACCGAGGAGATGGCGCTGGCCGAGGCCGAGCGCTGCCTCAACTGCAAGAAGCCGTTCTGTGTTGAGGGCTGCCCCGTCAACATCAACATCCCCCGCTTTATCGAACAGATCCGCGAGAAGGACTTCGGCGGCGCTCTCGATACCATCCGCGAGGACTCCATGCTTCCCGCCATCTGCGGCCGCGTCTGCCCGCAGGAGAACCAGTGCGAGGGCAAGTGCATCCGTGGCAAGAAGTCCGAGCCCGTGGCCATCGGCCAGCTCGAGCGCTTCCTGGGTGACCGCCCCGAGCTCGCCTCCACGCCCAAGATGGCCCCCAAGAACGGCAAGAAGGTCGCCGTCGTCGGCTCCGGCCCGTCCGGCATCACCTGCGCCGGCGAGCTCGCCCGTAACGGCTTTGACGTCACCGTCTTCGAGGCCTTCTTCACCGGCGGCGGCGTGCTGGTCTACGGCATCCCCGAGTTCCGTCTGCCCAAGGCGGTCGTCAAGCGCGAGATCGACGGCCTGGAGGACATGGGCGTCAAGTTTGAGTACAACTCCGTCGTAGGCAACATGGCCACGGCCGAGGAGCTGTTCGAGCAGGGCTTCGACGCCATCTACGTGGCGACCGGCGCCGGCCTGCCCAAGTTCCTCAACGTCCCCGGCGAGAACCTGCCCAACGTCTTCTTCGCTAACGAGTACCTCACCCGCGTGAACCTGATGAAGGCCAACAAGTTCCCCGAGTACGACACCCCCACCAAGCACGGCAAGAACGTCGTCGTCTTTGGTGGCGGCAACGTGGCTATGGACGCCGTCCGTACCGCCAAGCGCCTGGGCGCCGAGCACGCCATCATCGCCTACCGTCGTACCGAGGACGAGATGCCCTGCCGTCGCGCCGAGCTGCACCATGCCAAGGCCGAGGGCGTCGAGGTTCTGCCGCTCGTCTCCCCGCTCGAGTTTGTCGCTGGCGAGGACGGCTCCGTGTGCGCCGTCAAGGTCCAGAAGATGGAGCTCGGCGAGCCTGACGAGTCCGGCCGTCGTCGCCCGGTGCCCATCGAGGGCGCCATCGAGGAGATCCCCTGCGACGTCGCGATCTCGGCTATCGGCACCAACGCCAACCCCTTCGCAAAGAAGATCGGCGGCAAGATGGAGCTCAACAAGTGGGGCTACATCGTTGCCGACGAGGAGACCGGCCAGACCACCGATCCCCGCATCTGGGCCGGCGGCGACATCGTTACCGGTGCCGCTACGGTCATTCTGGCGATGGGCGCCGGCAAGAAGGCCGCCGCTTCCATTACCAAGAGCCTGCTGGGCGAGTAATCACCTACAGCGCTAGCCATCAAACGGCAAAGTCCCCGTCGAGCACACGCCCGGCGGGGACTTTTTCTATGCCGGCCGCCCAAACCACCACAAAGGGGACAGGCACCTTTGTGGTGGTTTGGGGCCTGGTCGGTCGTTTTGTCTCAATCTGTAACACCTGGAGCCCGTTGAGCCTTGTAGTTGTTACAGATCGAGATCTTGCGCCAGCCGCCTCCGCTTTGCCTCAATCTGTAACAGTTAGAGACCAAATTCCCCGCTACGTGTTACAGATCGAGACATTAGATTGGCGGCCGAGCAGTTCATCTCAATCTGTAACATCTAGAGCCGTTTTGGGCAGCTTGGTGTTACAGATTGAGATCTTGCAAAAGCCGAGAATGGGCGTTGTCGCCAAAACCTAACGCTTGCGACGCTTGGTCGCGGCGATGCCGGCCGCGGCAACGGTTGCGCCGGCGATGCCCAAGGCGGCGACCGTCATCGCGGTGGAGTCACCCGTGCTGGCGAGCTCCGTGCCGCCGGACTTCTTGTCGTTCTCGCCCTTACCCTTGGACTTGTTCGTCGTCACCGTGGTCGTCGTCGAAGTCGAACCGCCCGCAGGTACCCCGGTGCCGCCAGAGCCATCCGCACCGCCGCCCTGCTCGCCGTCGCCAGGCGTCGGGTCCGGATCGGGCGTCGGATCAGGCGCCGCCTCATCGGTCACCGTAATCGTAATGTTCAGACGCTCGGAATACTCGCTGTACGACATGCCAGGGCGCTGTGCCGCAATGCGCACATACATGTTGCTATCGAGCGCAATGGGCTCGGTGTACTTTACACGGCCTTCGTCACGGCAGGGGCAGGTGTCGTTGGTGGTGTACCAAATCGTCGCGCCATCCTCGGCAGAAAGCTCCAGCTTCGTGCCCTTGGGCACCGTAATGTAGTTCTCCTTGGGCGACCATGCACCAAACGTCGTCGCACCAATCGTCGCCACCGGTCGCGCCGGTCGCACTGCCTCGGCAGACACGCGAACGTCGACCTGCTTGGACAGCGCCGTGCCGCCCACCGCCGCCGTCAACGTCGTCAAACCGGGCAGAGCACCATGCAGCACAAACGTCGCCGCACCGTCCTCGCCCGTCACGGCCTGGGTGGTATCGACAGAGCAGATAGCCGAGGACTCCAGCCCAACACTAACCTTGGCGCCCGCAAACGGCTTGCCCGCCTTATCGGTCACGTGCGCCACCAGCTCAAAGTCACTGCCATCAAGCATGGTCACGGCCTGCTCCACGTTGAGTTTGAGTTTGTCGGCACGAACGCCCACGACAAGCTCGCCACTTGCCCAGCGCGCCATGGCCGTGCCGGCGTAGTTGCGAGCACCGTCGAGCTCAAACGCCACCGTCGAGCCCGCCTCACGCGCATCGGCATAGCGAATACGCAGCACGCGTGACAGCGGCTTGCCATTGGGATCGTCCTGCTTGTCGAGCCACGTATACGTCACGTCGCCCAAGCCCTGCGCGCACAATGCGACCAGGGCATCGTCGCTCGCATCCATATACTGCGCAAACTCAACCTCGATGCAATCGGTATAGGCATGGGCCGAAGCCACCTCGGGCGCCGCCGTCGACACCAAGCCAATGTTCACCTCAGTCTGAATCGGCGGCACGCGCAGCCAAGCCGAACGCGCCTCCTCATACCCGTCCTTGGTCACGCGCACTTGATACCAGCCGGTCGGCGTATTCCAGTTGTACGCACCGTCCGCACCCGTTGCAAGCGGATTGTCCTGCTCATACCCCTCGGCATCCCAACGCACCGCATTGGTACCGGCCGCATCGTCGGCGCTCCACAGCTCAACCGCCGCGCCTTCAACCGTATTGGACAGCAGGCCCTCGTACACCACGCCCGCAGGGTCGGGTGCTGCCTTGGCAGGCACATTGCGATAACGCGCCTCGAAGATCGACTGCATCTTCTCGTCCGAGATCAAGCCGTCCTTGTTGGCCTTGTAGACCTCGGCATCGGTCAGCTCGCCCCAGTTGACCGTAATGCGATTCTGGCACGCGCGCTCCACCTGCTCGCAGGCAACATCGTAGGCACATTCGGCATTGGTCAGCTTAATCGCGCGCTCCGAACCTACGCTGGTCGAAGCTGCATCATAGGCGGCGCCCACCACGGTACCCGCCGAACCGGCCGTCAGCACGCCGGCGATTGTCATAATGGAGCCCACCGCCACATCGGTGCTGTCGTGGCAGAGCTGGCGATACAGCAGATCCTCAAACGCACGCGCCTTCTCCATGGCGTCACGCAGCGCGTAAATGCACTTCCAGTCGTCCTCGGTCTTCTCGGGCTTGGCAAGCAAGCGCGTATGCTGAAGCTCATAGCCCTCGCGCTCGCCCTTCACCTTCTGCATACGGACGTTCACGTTCTCCCAGTTCTTGCTGGCATCGTTCACGCCGTAAATGCCGGTAAAGATGCCGATACCCTGGGTCGCCGCGGGAAACGCCTGGCCGGCCGCCTTCCACGCATCGGTCTTAAAGACCTGTCCGAACATCTCGCACTCGATCTTATAGCTCTTGAGCGAACGGATCGTGCGGATGAGCTTCATATGGGCGCTCACGTCGCCGTTGAGCTTCCAGGCCATGAGCCATCCGCGCACCTTGGAGTTGTTGAGGCTATGGACCACATTCCAGTTGTCGTACAGGTCGTCCAGAATGTCGCACTGCATGGCGATCGAGTTAAACAGAAGCGCCTGGTTCTTGTTGTTATTGGAGTTCTCGATAAATTCCGACTCGATATAGGCCGTCTGCTCGCCATCGGGCGCGGCGACCTTAAAGCCCTTGACGGTATCGTCGTCAGCCGCCTTGTAGCTCAGCGAGCTGCCGAGCGCCTGGCCCAAATCGTTAAACCCGCTCGTCGACTGGCCGTTGTACTCGCTGGCCTTAATGCCCGCACACTTGTTGAGCGCCGCAGCGGTTGCGTCATTCCAGCTTCCGTATTGGTTGAGCTGGCCGATACCCATCGACTGGCCCACCAGATCCTCGGCCTGCTGGGCAATAAACTCCGCTCGCGATGCATGGTCGACGAGCTCCTTGATGGCGGCCGCATCCGCAGCGTTCGCGCCCTGGGCCGCCGCGAGTTCCTGATACCAATCCTCGCTGGTGCCGTAAGCATCCTCAAAGATCATCTTGTCCACATTGACGCCATAGCTGTCGCCCTGCTGGGTCAGCAGCGCCGCCGACCCGCCGACCGCGGCCTTGAGCTCAGCCGCAAACTGCGCGGCCTCGTCGTTGCCAGCACCATCACCCTCGCCGTCGCTGGCGGCAGGGGCGCGACGAGCCTTACGGGCAGCTCCACCTTGGGCTTCGTCCTCTTTACCGTTCTCGTCCTCCTCGGCAAACGCATCAGCGACCATCTGGTCAATCGCGTCGTTAAAGGCCTCGTCGACATCATTAAACGAGTTATCCATCATATACTCGTGCCACTGCTGCACGGCATTCGAGAACTCCTGCTGGCGCTCCTCGGCCGCGGCGGAATGCTTTTTGGCCGAAGCGTTGGCGTCAAAACTCAGCATGGTCATAAGCTGAGCATTGGAGATGCGGTAGGTCTGCGGCATAAAGATCTGCTCAAAGTTGCCGCAGTTCACATAGGTCGAGTCATTCGCCTTGTTAAACTCGTCGAGCAGCTTAAGGTAACCCTCGTCCACATACTCCGCCACATAGCGCACATGGGTGCCCTCGCGCGACTTTTGAGTCAGAGGAATCGTCACCGTCTTGCCATCCACGCAGTCCACGTACAGGTCGAGCGTGTCGGCGGCCTCTTCGTTTCCCACCTCGAGCGTGATATCGAACGTCCAGTAGGCGTTCTTCTTTTGCGGCAGATGGTGGAAGGTCCACAGACTCTTGCCGGTGTCCTTGCCGTCCTTGACCAGGCTTTGCGTACCGCCACGATACGTCACATCAAAGTTCCAGACCGAAGCGCCCGGAACATAGCGCACATAATTGCGAGCCGTTACCTCGGCAGCAGCGGCGGCAGCAGCGGTCGAGCCCACGCGCGCTTCGAGCGTCACACGCTCGGCGGCAAGCGTATCCTGCGGCAGGTCGTATTCAATCTTGGCACGGCCGAGTTTATTGGTCTTGCCGGTGTACTTTGCGGCCGAGGCGCCCACGCCCACGGTAAGCTGCACGCTTTTTCCGGGCGCTGCGTATACGTAGGCCACATTGCCCAGTAGGCTGTGAACGTCGGTGCTGTCGACCTCGATGCGCGATCCGCTAACCTCGAGTGTGGTGCTTCCCAGCGGCAACGTCACCTCGCCCAGCGTAATAAGCGGCGAGATGGCATAGATGCCCGCGGCCTTAGGCTTAAAGCGCACAAACACATCGGCGCCCATGCCCTTATTCATATTGAGAACGAGGTTGTCGCCCTCCCAAGTTGTGTCAGCCCACATGGCCTCGGAGCTGGCGCCGGCTTCGCGAGAGCCTGCGGACACATCCCCGACGGCATCCTTGGCCAGCGGAATCTCAATCTTGGCAGCCTGGCTGTCCTTGAGCTCGTAATGAATGCGCAGCTCGGTCTCCACGCCAACGACCGCGGACGAATCAGCGATAACCGAGCCCGCCGTCAGCCCGCGCTCGGCACGATACGTCTCCACGTCAAACGTGGGGACGTCGAGCGTCACGTCGAGCTGTTTGCTGTCCTCAATCTTCACCTGCTTTTGCGCGATATGCTTACCCACGGTCAGCCCTAGGCGGCTAAACGTGGAATAGCTCGTCGCTTGGATGTCGTAGCTCGTCTTGTTAAAGGCGACGATGGTGTACGAACCGGCCTTAAGGCGCGGCGTCTCGTCCTTCATGATAGGCGTGGTGCCATCGTCTTCGTAACCCATCAGATAGGTGACGCCGTCGGCGACCAGCTTGCCGTCGGACGTACGGAACACCAGCACGCGGTTAGCGCCCTGGTAGTCGCCCTTGGTCGCGACCGTCGCCGTGCCCCAGGGCTTCAAGTCGATATCGACCTTGCCGGCCGAGGGCTTCACCGTCGCCGTCGTCCCACCCAGCTTGAGGCTGTCTTTGGGCTCGAGCGTTATCTCCAGATCCTGGTCCGCGTCGGCAATGGCCTGCGACACCACGAGTGCTGTGCCCTGGATACGGAAGTCGTTTTCCTTGTCACCCTTGGCAGGCTTAAGCGTCTTGCCGCCGCTCTTCACCGTCAGATCGATGTTATCGAGACTATCGAGCTCAATGCGTTCGGTCTTATCCTGGCCCACAATCGGTTCAAGATAGCCCACATTAAGTTCAATCGCGCGCGAAGCCGGAATCTTGGTAAAGTCCTCCGCCTTAATCTCTCCGATATTCCATGTGCCCGTCATCTGGTCGCCCGGGCGCGCCAGCACCATGTCATAGTAACCGCTGAGCGAAATGCGCAGGGTGGCTGCTGTCTTGGAGAGAGCGTCCGCTGTAAAGCTGCCGTCATCGCCAACCGCCAGCGGCGTGGACTGCCCCGCCTGCACGAGTGTAGCCGTCGCGCTCTGGGGAAGTTTGCCCGTCACCTGGGCCGCCTCGCCCATCCACTCAAACGTGTAGGCAGGCTTCGAGGAATCGACGGAGTCCTTGCAATCGGCCACGGCATCGGCAAGCTTTTTGACCATCGAGGGGTTGCCAGCCGAATCGGTCGCATAGGCATAGATGGTCTGGCCTTCACTAAAGGGAATCGCATACGTTACGCCATCGATTGTCACGCGCTCATTATAGTCGCCCGGATAGCCCGCCTCACCAAACTGAAGATCGGGGTTCATCACGCGCAGGGCAACGGCATTATGGTTCGTCTCGTTTCCGTATCTCGTG
The DNA here is from genome assembly GCA_902478365.1 of uncultured Collinsella sp. Classification (GTDB taxonomy): domain Bacteria; phylum Actinomycetota; class Coriobacteriia; order Coriobacteriales; family Coriobacteriaceae; genus Collinsella. Next base: position 24,357 of record CABSKX010000014.1, read on the forward strand.
TTCTCAAAAGCTCCCCACTCTATCATTTCCACGCTTTTGGGTAGCACAATCTCTTTGCCGGCAATCGCAGGATCAAGAGAGGCGAACGCGTGCGCTCCGATATATTTAACGCCGTCGCCGATCGTCACCGACGACACATGCGAGCACCCGTCAAAGGCATTGCGCTCAATCCGCTCCACCGTGCCCGGCACATTGATCTGCGTAAAGGTGAGCACTGTTGTGTCCGAGACATAGAACTGTGGCACGCCGCAATAGGCGAATGCAAGATAGTCGATAGTTTTGACCGAAGGCGGCAGCGTTGCCACCACCTTGTCGTCAAGTTGTTCACATTCCTTAAAGGCCTGCTCGGGAATCGTGGTAAAGGCCGCGTTGTTGGGCCAGGTTACCGTTTGGAGCGTCTTGCTTTTGTAGAATGCATAGCTCTTGAGCTCCTCGACCGAATCGGGCAGTGCGATCTCTTTGATGCTGCTGCCGCCCAAGCCTCCAACCGAGCGGACATGCGAATTAGGGGCGAAGGTGATCGATGTGAGCGCAGCGCTTCCCATACCCGTAAGGCTTACGACATTTTTGTCGTCGATGGTCGAGGGCACCTCCAACGTGGTAATGCCCGCGTCGCCATACTCGATAGAAATTTCGTTGGTGAGGCTATCAATCGAGAAGTAGTACTGCGCGGGGGTCTGCTCGCCGGCCACGTAGCCATCGTCGTATTCGTCCTTTACGCCCGTGGCGCCCTTCGAGGTCATCCAGAGCCCAAGATCCTCATTCCAGGTTGCTTCGGCTTCGGCGGTCTCCTCCTGCTTCTGCTGCTCGGCGAGTTCCTTGCCCTCGACAAGATCGGTGGCGAGCGTACCCGCAGGTGTGCTCTCGGTCTGCCCGGCGCCCGTTAGGCCCGCCGCCGATGCAATCTCGGAGGGCGGGGGCGTAGGGGTATCACCGCTATCGAGCACTGTGGGGTCGGCGGCGCCGGCATCGGGCGCGGGGTCGGCGGAAGCAGAGTCTGACGTTTGGGCGTCAGCCGAATCGGCGGAAGCGGCGTCGTCCGCTTGGCCGTTATCCGTCTGCACAAAAGTGCCGTCGGTGTTGAGGGCCTCAGCAAACGCGCCCACAGGCAACGAGCCCGTCACCATGGTGAGGGTCACCGCGGCAACGGTCAGGCGGCGGCAAAGCGCTCGAACAGTAGTCCACCTCATGGTCGTTCCTTTCCTGCAAACCAAAAGTCATCCAGCGTAATCGTCGTCCAAAAACAAAGCGAACGGTAGGTTCATATATACGAACCTACCGTTCTACCTGCGCAAACCACCACAAAGGGGACAGGCACCTTTGTGGTGGCTTTGGACTTGCCGGCCGGTTTGTCTCGATCTGTAACAGTTAGAGGTCAGATTCCCCGCTTGGTGTCACAGGTCGAGACATTAGATTGGCGGCCATTCGGTTCATCTAAATCTGTAACATCTAGGGTCGTTTTGGGCAGCCAGGTGTTACAGATCGAGATTTTGCTGAGGTGGAAACGAGGGCCTCCGCCGAAACCTAGTTCTCGCGGCGCTTTGAGGCGATGCCGATGGCTGCTGCGATGGCGCCGGCGAGGCTCATGGCCGCGGCGACAAGTCCGGTGCTGTCACCCGTTGCGGCGAGGGTGGCATCGCTGGTCTTGGCAGCGGGCTTGACGGCCGGAGTCTTGGTGGTCGAGACGGTCGTAGTAATCGTGGCGGTCGTTGGCGCCTGACCCGGCTTGGTCTCGGGCTTGGTCTCGGGCTCGGGCGTCGGCTTGGGGTCCGGCGTCGGCGTCGGCATTGCTTCAGGCGTCATCGTAAGATTGGTATAGACCCACATGGTGGTCGTCTTACCGTCTCTATCGAGATTCTCCGCATCGGATTCGTTCCACCAGTAGCCATAAGTCTTGCCGTTAATTGTGACCCTAGTGTCACGAGTAAAGTAGAAACCCTCATGCGACTTGAGATAAAAACCGTAGCTGTAGGTCTTCCCAGCCTCAAACGTATCAATGTGGTTCTCGATATTTTGATCCCAGAACCATGCCGAGTTCACTCCAGCGCCATCCTCAGAATTCCAGAACTCGCACTGATACCAATAACGAGTGTCATCGGACGTAGCGCCCGTGAACACCGGCTTATCGCCGTCTTTGAACGTGACGGTAGCGCCATTAATCTCGACCGTGTCGATTGCTTGCCACACAAGAGCCTTTTCGCAGGTAAACGATGTGGTCGGCGCAAGGAACAGACCATTTTCGACTTTCTGAACACTCATGGCGTTAAGTGGCTCGCCATTGATTGCCACAGTGCAGCCGTTGGCAAACTCATACCCGTTCTTTTGGCGTAGCATGACAGAATGCATGTAGTGCTTGCCTTCTTCGAACTTGTCGATTCGCTTCATGCCCGGTGTGTACATGCCCTCGTCGGAATACCAGAAGGCGACGGGATGAAGATCCGTGGGGTCGCTGTTGTCCATCTCCTCCCAGCACTCGTAAGCAATTTCATACTTGTCGTAATCTGCGTATGGTACATGAGTGGTTGGAGCGGGAGTATCCCCAGCGCGATAGCCGATATATCCTGAACCCAAATCAACGCTATTGATTGCCTGTCCATGAGCAGCTAGCTTTACCACGGTGTTGAAGTTGTAGCGCAGGTAGTAATCGGTCCTTGTTTCATGGACAACGATTTGAGCTGGTTTATCGGAGGTGCTATCAGGATCGCCGATGAGGATGCCATCATTATAGTCGGTGCCGTTGAACGTCAACGTTGAAGTAAACGGCACATCCTCGTTGCGGATGAGTGCATAGTTTCCGTCTACAAAGTCGCCACCCGTCAGGGTCAGCGTCGCGCGCATCTGCCCTTCATATGGCGCAATGGAAATCGTCACGTTCGATTGAGACTGATCGGCGACTTCAACAAGCGCGCCAGTAGCGGCATCTGCCTTGTAATACTTAGTTTCGGATGCGTTTGATAGCTTATCCGCCACCTCATCTGGGACCGGTCCAAAATCCCATGAGAAACTACCGCCTCCGGTAAGAGAAATCTCGGGTGGAAGCTCGCATTCCCTGTAGTAGGATTCGACGTTCGTGTCGATTGTCACGCCATCCCCACCCGTCACGTCGGTCACACCGCAGGGCATAATGGCGTTGTCTGCCGGCATGGCGGCGTTGTTGCTGGAAGCGTTTTGCTCGGCGGGCATTGCATCGCCAGCCCCTTCGACGGTGTCAGCCAAAGATACCTGCTGAGTATCGGCCTCGTTCTGAGTTGCCGGAGCAGCCTCGGTTGTCGGTGTTGTCGCCGCATTCGCATCCACCGTAGCCGCCGGCGCCGCAGGAGCCGCAGCGACCTCACCCGTCGTAGCAGCAGAATCCGCACATTCGGTCGCAAGCGCCACACTCGGCAGTAACAGCTGGCCGACCATGAGCGCGCACGCACCGACGCTGGCGACCCTCACACCCGCGCAACGCCAAGTACCGTGAACGAACGAGCAAGCGCGCTCGCGCTGCGTCTGCTTGGCAAAATGTTGTCCTTGCATGTCGTCCTCCTTAATCGAGGTTTGTTTCCATGACATCACAGTGCGGCAAACCGGGCGCCACGCCTAGGTTCGTACATGCGAACCCGCGTCCCTACCTGCGCAAACGCAAAAGCCGCCACGCGGGGACGCAAATCCCTGCGCGGCGGCTCAATCAAGCGCACCGAGGTTTTATGCCCTGCATGCCCTAGGCAAAATTGCTATTCCTCGCGACGACGCGCGGCGGCGATGCCGGCGGCTGCAACCGTGGCACCAGCGACGCTCATGGCGGCAACACTCAACGCGGCGCTATCGCCCGTGGCCGCGAGAGTAGAGGCCGTCGCCTTCGAAGCCGTGACGGATACCTTGGCGGCAGCAGGCTTTACATTCACGGCCGAACCAGTCTGTGTCGAAGTTTGGGTCGTCGCCCCCGTCGTGCCCGTCGAGCCCTCGCCTCCCGGCTGCGGCTTGGGAGTCGGTGCCGGATCGGGAGCAGGCGTAGCACCTCCGTCGAATACGATATGCGCGACCTTGGCGATCTTGTCCGCATCGCGATCGGCCCTCAAAACGCCTTCGCCGGGCTCACCAATCGTCTGTCCCCAAAAATCAGAATATTCAAATCGGTTGCCCAGCGCCATGGGACGGGCACCCAGCTTTTGGTAGTCACGCACCACGCCGTTGACGGGAAGCACGATCTTCCCTCCCTCGCCGATAACGATCATGCCAGCGGGGCCGTTGGCGGTCGTGAAGTTGTCGGCAACGATCGCTCCATCGCTGCCCTGGGCAACAACGGAGCCGTTTTTAATTTGGATGCTTCCGCCCTCGATCGCACTCCCCGAGCTGGTATGCAGGCCGTACGTGTCGTTAGAATACCGATCTTTCGAGGCGCTGGCGATCGCGGTCACAAACGTGTTCTTTCCATCGATGATGATATCGGCAGTGGCATCGTCGCCCATTCCGGCCGCCTCGATACCCACGGCACCCCAGTTGCCGCCCGAAGCGTCGGCAATCGCGGTCACGAGCGAATCGCCTGCAATCTCGACACGCGCGGCGCCGTTGTTGACACGGGACACAATTCCCTGAGATTCCAGGGTGGATTCGGCCTTGACCGTCACCTTTGAGCCAGAGCCAATTGACACGCGACCGCCCTTGTTGCTCTGTCCGTCATGCTCCCATGTAAACTCGCCATCTCCCCTGGGTGCGCCGTTAGTGGCATAGATGCCCGTCACGTAACCGTAGTACCCGTCGCCGGACTCCGTCGCACGTCCCGCCTTTACATCGACAGTCGCGCCGTTTTTAATGGTCACGTCGCCACCAAACGTAGTTATGGCCTCGGCGTTCTCGCACTCCTCGCCATTCGCATCCGTACCCGTCGCCGTCACGTTGACCGTGGTGCCGTCGATGGCCACATCTCCGCCAATAATACCGTCACCCGCCGCCGTGATGACGTCGGTCTGGCCCGTCGCGTTGAGCGTGCCGCCGCCCGTTATGGCAAGGTTGCCGCCTGAGACCTCGATGGCGCTCTGACCGGCATCGGCCGTAACGGTGTTGGTGTTGGTCACACCGATGTTGAGGTTGCCCTCGGCGCTGATGCCGCCGCCGTTATAGCCATTGAGCTGCATGTCGTCGGCGCCGTTCCAGGACCACGTGCCCGCCTCGTCGCCGACGGCAACACCCCCGTTGTACTGCGTGCCACCCACGTTGATCCAATCTGCTGCCAAGGCAACGCTTGGCAGCAGCAGCTGACCGACCATGAGCGCACACGCTCCGACGCACGCCAGCCTGGCACCCGCCCGTTTCCACGAACCGTGAACCAGCGAGCAGGTGCGCTCACGCTGAGTTTGCTTATCGAAGTGCCTTCCGTTCATAACGGCCTCCTTGGTCGTAGGGGCATACCACCACAAAGGTGCCTGTCCCCTTTGTGGTGGTCCTGTACAACCAAGATGTGCCAAATGACTCCGTATGCCTAGGTTCGCAGATGCGAACCTAGGTCTCTACCTGCGGTTTAATTCAATATGATTTCGTTGTCGTCACACGCGTCCCAGGGACGCTACAATCGAGGACACGACTATTCCGTCCACCCAAAGGACTGTCCTTGAATCTGAGTAAGCCTAAAATCAACGCGCTTTTGGCACTTGCGCTCTTTACCTTTGTCTTTCTTGCCGCCGAGTTTCGATTCGACATTAATGTCGGGCTGCTCACCGGTGCCGAGCGTGTTGTGATTGCGCAGGGCTTCATCCTCGGCGCCAGCGTGATCGGCTTTATCGGATACGCGCCGCTGCTCGGGCTCGCACAGCGCAAAGGCCACTCACTGGCAGTCGTCAACGCCGCTGTTCCCATCGCCATCCTGGGATTGACCCAGGTCCAGTTCCCTACGGCCCCGCTTGCCCTCGAGATTCTGGGCTGCGTGGCATTCTTTGGGCTCGGTCTGCTGGGTGCCGCTGCTCACCACGCCTTTTCGTTGACATTCCAGGATGACCCCAAACTCGCCACTGGCGCAGGAGCGGCCTATGCCGCGGGCATCCTGATACAGTTCGCCATCAACCTGCTCAATTGCGGCGGTATCGCAGAGCTCATCGTCCTTGGCACAGCGACGATCGCCATCTCCGCCCTCAGCGTCGTTCCCCAAAAGGCTGCCGAGAGCTCCAGCCCCGCCATCAATCCCTTTGTTGAGCCCTCTCATGCCCTCGTCAAACAGGCATGCTGGAGCATCGTGCTCGTCATGGTTCTTGCCTGCTTGTTCTCGACCCTCGACAACGTGGTCACACTCTCCAACGCCCACGGCACCATTGCCGTGCAGACCTGGCCGCGCCTCTTTTTGGCGGCAAGCGGCCTTGCCGCCGGTCTTATCTTTGATCTTGCCGAGCGCCGCTACATGGGACTTGTCATGCTCGGCATCGCCGTGCTCTCGACCATTTCCATCCTGGCCGTGGAGGCCGGCGCCGATCCCAACCTGGGCCTTGTCGTCTTTTACCTGAGCTCGGGCTTTTTTGTCACGTTCTTTACCGCCACCTTTACACAGCTGGCACCGCACATGCATGCGCCCGCTCTCTGGGCCGGCATGGGACGCGCGGCCAACAACGTATGCGCGTTCACCACATCGGGTATCTCGCTGGCGCTCGTGACCTCGGACAATGTTGCTCTCATCATGATCGGTGCGCTCGTTTTGCTCGTCGCCGCCTGCGCGGCATTCGTGGCAGCCGGCTTGTTCCGCCTACCCCAAACCGAGCAGGAGCGCGAGCGCGAGCAGCTGGCAGAAGAAGCACTCGCCGCCCCCACTATCGAGGAGCAACGCCGGGCCTTCATCGCCAACCACGCTCTCACCCCGCGTGAAGTCGACGTGCTCATAGCCGTGACCCAGGATGAACGCCCGCTCAAGCAGATCGCCGAGGAGCTCGGCATCTCGATGCGCATGGTCCAGCGCCACCTGAGCTCCATCTACCAAAAGACCGACACGCAAACGCGCGCTGGTCTCACCAAGGCCTTCCCCTCGGCCTAAAACAAAAACCACCACAAGGTGCCTGTCCCCTTTGTGGTGGTTTTTGGTCGGCTAGCCTTCGAGCTGCGCCACTTTGTAGCGGTAGGCAGCGGCGATGACGTCCTTGCAGCCTTCGCGGCCCAGCTTGGCGCGGTTGACGACGATGTCCTTACCACTCGTCATCTTCCACTTGCCGGCGCTGTAGCGCTTGTAGAACGCCTCGCGCGCCTTCTGCTGCTGCTTGACCAGCTTGGCGCCCTTCTTCTTGTTAAGACCGCGCTTCTTGCGCACGATCTCGACGCGATCCTCAAAGGGTGCGGTCACCAGCACGGCAATGTGATTGGGGTTGTTGCGCAGCAGGTAATCGGACAGACGGCCTTCGATAATGCAGCTCTCGGTCTCGCCCAGGTCCAAAATCACCTGGCTCATCTTTTGGAACAACTTGTCCGAGTACGAGCGCGCATCATAGCGGTCGGGCAGAAACGCCATGTTCTCCACGGCCAGGCGCTCGTCGTAGGCAGCCATCTTGTCGAGCGACTCGCCCGCGCGCAACGACGCACGCACCAGCAGCTCGTTATCGTACAGCGGAATCCCCAGCTCATCGGCAAGGATACGGCCAATCTCGTGGCCCTCGGCACCAAAGTCGCGCGCGATGGTAATGACCACAGGACTCTTCTTGTTCTCCAGATCGCTCATCGCGATTCCTTTCTAACGAATGAGAAAGAGGCGGTCTCTGTTTCCCATTTTGTCACTTACGCCGGTCCTGGTTTCCCAAGTGCGGCAGATTGCCCCGAAAGAGGAGCGCCGCGTACTAAATGTACGCAAGCGACGATTGAGGGGCAAGGTGCCGTGCTTGGGGAAGCAGGACTATGCGGCCACGATACGGCGCTGATAAGCCCTCACCAGCAGCGAGATACCAAAGTTGAGCACAAAGTACATCGCAAACACCAGGCCGTAGAGCATAAGCACCTGCGACAGGTCGATCGCATGGGCCATCACGACGTTTGCCGTGTACATGAGCTCGGCCACATTAATGCCCGAAAGATACGAGCTGTCCTTGATGACGGTCGTGCACTGGCTAAACAGCGCCGGAATGATCGTCTTAAACGTCTGCGGCAGAATGATGTAGCGCATGGTGGCAAAGAAGCCAAAGCCCTGGCTCTGCGCTGCCTCAAACTGGCCGCGCGGAATCGAGTTGAGACCGCCGCGCACAATCTCGGCCATAACAGCGCTGGTAAACAGCGTAAAGGCGATGGTCGAAATCACAATGTCCAAACCCTGCACCGTAAAGTAGATAAACAGAATCCACAGCAGGTTCGGCGTGCAACGGAACAGCTCGATATAGGCGCTCACCAAAATACGGAACGGGCGGGGCGCATAGCTTTTAACGAGCGCCAGCACCGTGCCAAAGATGAGCGAGAAAAAGATCGACAGCGCCGAGATCTCGATTGTCTTAACAAAGCCGCCCCAAATGTAGAGCAGGTTGGTCGCGTTGAAGATTTCCATGCGCTAGGCCTCCTCTACGCTGTCGAGCCCCAGCTCGGCCAGGCTCACGCCGCGCGGACGCTCCTTGGAGCGGCGCTCGAGCCACTGTACCAGCATGGCGAGCGGAAAGCAGATGATGAAGTACATAAGGCAGCAGACGATGTATCCCTGCAGGTAACCGTACAGACTCACAAAGTTGTCGGAACGGTACATAAGGTCGCCGCCGGCCACAAGCGCCAGCACCGACGTGTTCTTGACCAGGTTGAGCGCCTGGTTACACAGCGGCGGCAGAATGATCTTGAACGTCTGGGGCAGCACGATGTACCAGTACGCCTGCGCACGGGTGAAGCCCTGGCTCTGGGCCGCCTCCATCTGACCGCGCGGAACCGCCTCGATACCAGTGCGGATGACCTCCGAGATGTAGGCCGCGTGATACAGGCCCACGCCCAAGAAGCCCAGCACGAACGGCGCGATGCGCACCGGCTGGTCGGCACCGGTTATGGCCTGCAAAAACTGCGGACCGGCCATGTACATAAAGAGCACCTGCACGGGCAACGGAGTGTTCTGGTAAAACTCCACATACACGCGGCTTATGGCGCGCAGCACGCGCGAACGAGTGGTAGAGAACACGCCCAGCAGCGTGCCCAGCACCAGCGATAGCAGCAGGCCGGCAACGACCACCTGCAGCGTCACGCCAAAGCCCTCCCAGAAGGGCCCCATGTTTTGAAATGTCGTCGACCAGCGGTCGGCGTCAAACAATCCTTCGAGCATTTGATTCCTTCCTTGGACGATGCGCCTATACAAGACCCCAGGTCTTGACCTCTTGGTCGAGCCAGCCATCGGCCAGGCGATCGCAAACCACCTGATCGACCACAGCCGAAAGGTCGCAGCCCTTCTTGGTCGCCACGCCGTAGCCCTGCTCGCCAAACTTGACCTCGGGCTGCAGCAGCTCAACGGTCTCGTTCATGTAACCGGCCAGCGTGGAGCGATCCATGGCAAAGACGTCGATATTGCCGGCATCAAGCGAACTCTTGATGATGGGATAGCCGCTAAAGGCCCTAAACTCGGGCTTGCAGCTAAAGCCGTTGTCCTTAATCATCTGCTCGATCAGGCCCTGCGTGGTGGCACCCTGGCTCACGCCAATGACCTTGCCATCCAGATCATCAATCGAGGTAAAGCCCGAACGCTTCTTGACCATGAGTCCCACGTAGTCGGTGCGGTACGGCGTCGAGAAATCCCAGCTCTTCTTGCGCTCGTCGGTGATGGTGTAGGTCGCCGCGACCACGTCAAGCTGGCCGTTATCGATCAGCGGGCCGCGCGTCTTGGGCGTTACGTCGGTAAACTCGACAAGCTCCTGGGCACGGGCCTCCTTGTAGCTCACGCCAAAGACGGCAGCGGCAATCTGGTAGCACAAATCGACTTCCATACCCTCAAAGCGGCCCTTGGCGGTGTCGTAATAGCCATAGCCGGGAACGTCCTTCTTAACGCCGGCATTCAGATGGCCACGCGACTTGATGGCCGCAAGCTTGGACCCCTTGTCGGAGCCCTCGCCGCTGGTGGAGTCGCCGCAACCGGCAAGCGCGGTCCCCGTCAGCGCGAGCATGCCGGCGCCCGCCAGCTGCAAAAAGTGACGGCGCGACACGGCCGCCCTCGTCATATCCGTCATGTCCATCACCGCGCCTAGTGCAGAATCTTGGACAGGAACTCGCGGCAGCGCGGGTTCTCGGGGTTATCGAAGAAGTGTTCGGGCGTGCCCTCCTCCAGAATGCGGCCGTCCTCCATAAAGATGACACGGTCGGCCACCTGATGCGCAAAGCCCATCTCGTGCGTCACGCAGATCATGGTGATATCCTCCTGCGCGAGCTCAATCATAACGTCCAGAACCTCCTGGACCATCTCGGGGTCGAGCGCCGAAGTCGGCTCGTCAAACAGGATGATGGGCTGCTTGGTGCACAGGGCGCGGGCGATGGCGATGCGCTGCTGCTGACCACCCGAGAGATTCTGCGGATACTCGCCGGCCTTATGCGCCATACCGACGCGCTTGAGCGCGGCGATGGCGATCTCGGTCGCCTCCTCCTTGCTCTTCTTTTGCAGCTTGATGGGCGCGAGCGTCAGGTTGCCCAGCACAGTCATGTTGGGATACAGGTTGAACTGCTGAAACACCATGGAGCTATACTTGCGAGCCATCTCCAGGTGATTCTTTTTGGTGAGCGGCGTACCGTCGATGACGACCTCGCCCGACGTGGGCTCCTCCAGATAATCGACGCAACGGATGAGCGTCGACTTACCCGAGCCGGAAGGCCCGATCATTACGAGCTTCTCGCCGCGTTTGACGGTGAGATTGATATCTTTGAGCACATGCAGGTCGCCAAAGTACTTGTTGAGATGCTTGATCTCGATCATGTCTGCCATGAATGTCCCTTCCCTGCGTTTACACGAGTTGAACTATTGTACGGAAAGAACCACGTTTCCGCAGCCCACACTACATTCCCGTAAAGAACCCGCAACCTTCCACCCACTCATTGGGGACAGGCTTAAATGAGTACCCACCCATTGGGGCACTCATTTAAGCCTGTCCCCAATGAGTGCCCAGCCCAGCAAAAAGGGGCGCGACCGCAATGGTCACGCCCCCTCAGCCTCAACTGTGTACCACTCGGCCCCTACGCGAGCTTTGCGCCGACGATCTTTGCCGCGGCAGGCTTATCAAAGTTGCCGCCGGTGGCCTTGCCGAGTGCGCCCATAACCTGGCCCATCTGCTTCTTAGAGGTCGCGCCCAGCTCGGCGATGACCTGCTCGATCAAGGCCTCGAGCTCCTCGCCCGAAACCTGCGCGGGCAGCAGGCTCTCCAGAATCTTGACCTGCTCGGTCAGGTTGTCGGTACGCTCTTGGTCGGTACCGGCCTTGATGGACATCTCCAGCGTCTCGCTCGTCTGCTTAATCAGACGCTTGATCATGCTGTTGACGTCTTCCTCGGTCACATCGCGGCGCTCGTTAACCTCGATATTCTTCACCTCGGCCTTAACCTGGCGAATGATGGACAGGCGAACCTTGTCCTTGGCCTTCATGGCCGCGATCATTTCCTTCTGCAGCTCTTCGTTGGTCATCTGCAAATCCTCTCTAATAGCGTGAGCGGCGCTCGCGCGAGCACCGCCCCATGATTACTCAGTCGTCGACGAATCGTCGGTCGAGCTCTTGGTGACGCCCTTCAGACTCACGTTATAGGGTACGTCCTTGGGCATGGGGTTGACGGTAATGTCGGCGTCCTTCTTGTACTGCTCCAGCCACTCGCTGTATGCAGTACTGGCCGCCTGCGTCTTCACCACGTTGGAGACGTACTTCTTGATGTCCTTGGGCACCTGCTTAATGTCATCGACCTGATTATCGACATGGAAGTAGTCGGTGCACTTGATGATGTGATAACCATAGGTCGACTCGACGACGTCGCTCACATCGCCCTTGTTGAGCCCCTCGAGCGCCGCCTGGTAGCTGTCGACGAAGGTAGTGAGCTTGTCCCAGCCAACATCGCCCTTCTTGTCCTTGGAGCCGGTGTCATCGGAGTACTGCTCCACGGCGTCCTCAAAGCTCAACTCGCCGGAGTTGATCTTGTCCAGGCACTCCTGCGCCTTGGCCTTGGCGGCAGCTTTGTCCTCGTCGGAAGCGTCAGAATCGACCTTAATCAAGATATTCGACGAACGACGGGCATCGTTGTAGTTAGACAGGTTCTCGTTGATGTAATCGACAATCTCGCTGTCCTTGGGCTTGCTGGTGGGCGCCACGGCATCCTTGAGTTTCTGCTGCGCCAGACTCTCCTTGAGCGAGTCCTTGTAGGTGTCCTCGGTATAGCCGTAGGTCTTAAGCGTCTTCTTAAAGGCCTTGGCACCGCCCGCGCTCTTGCACGCGTCCTTCCAAGCCTTCTCGACCTCCTCGTCCGACACCGTCACGCCGTTTTCCTTCTGCGCTTGCTGAAGCAGAATCTGCTGCGTGTAGGAGTCGATGAGTTGCTTGCGGTACTTCTTGGGCGTGAGGTCGTTGTCGACCAGGTACTGTGCCCAGTCCTTGTCCTTGGTGTAGCCGTAGGACGTGCGCATGCTCATGATCTGCTTGGTCACGGTGTCCTCGGTGAGGTTGGTGCCGTTGATAGTGGCAGCCACGCCACCAGTAAGCTTATAGCCCGAGCTGGCACTTTCGGTCTGTGACATCAGGCCGGAGCACGCCATGGCCGAGACGGAAAGCAGCATCGCCAGCACGCCGATGACCACCAGGACAATCTTGACGGTCTTGGACACATAGGTCTTGCGCTGCTTCTTGCGAGAGCTGGAGGCGGCGCGGGACCGTTGCTCGGACGTCGGCGCGACCTCGGGGTTCTTTTTCTTATTTGCCATGTTTGGCCTTTCGCATCACGAATCGAACAAACGCCATTGTGTCACAACGCAGCCCCCGCGGCACACCTGGTGCATGGGGGATGGGTTAATCTGCACCATTTTGGTGCAAAGGGGACAAGTCTGGCAGGTTAATGCCAGGGCGCTCCTTTTCTGCCGGCAGTTAGGGACAGTCCCCAGGTGCCGGCTTAGCCCCACCTAGAAGTGGCGACGGATGGCGTCGACCATGCCCTGCGGCGTGGTCTGGCCAAGCACGTCGGCCGCGGCGCCGGCGTCCATAAAGATATTCATGAGCGCTTGCAGAGCCTCGACCTGGCCGCCCGGCTCGGCAATGCCCAGGTTGATGATGATCTGCGCCGGCACCGGGGCGCCCATGCCCGCCATCGCGTTGAACGTCACGGGCGCGGCGGGCTTTACCACCGCGATATAGGGCTTGGCCACAAATCCCGGATCGGTATGCGGAATGGCGATGTTTGCCGCCGGCATGGCGAGACCCGTGGGATAGGCGTCCTCGCGCGTGCAGACGGCGTCAAGCCAACCGGGCGCAATGTAGCCGCGCGGGGCAAGCTCGCCCTCGAGCCGCGCAAACACCTCATCCGGCGTCGCACACTCCCAATCAAAAAACACCAGCTCAGGCGAGAATAGCATCTCGGCGTTATCCGCCATACCGTCCTCCAAAGTTGCATGAGGTTCACAATGCCCCATATGATAGCGAAACGAGACAGGCAAGGTTAGTTTAGGATCCCAATCATATCGAGTGCGCGGGCAGGCGTCAGGCAAACTTCGGGCATCTCCTCCAGCATGCGCCGGTCGCTCGTGACTACGTAGTCAACGTCTGCCGTCTCGCCCGAAGCGATGATGAGGTTGTCTTCAAGATCCGGCATGCGCTTGCCAAGCATGCGCGCCATCTCGCACTCTGCCAACGAAAGCGGAGAGGCGGTTGCCACCTGCATCATGTGCTCAATGCAGGCCCATGACGCCGAGGCAAACGACACGTTCATCCCATTCACGTTCCGCCGGGCTAGACGCCGAGGCAAAAGATAGAATACATCCTTTGCCGTCGTTGGCGCATACAGAAGGTCGATCTTTCCTGCCTCGGCCAGTTCAACCAATCTTCTCGCTTCGTCGAACGCCCCCTCTTGCAGGTAATAATCGAGCCAAACGTTCGTATCTACCAAGAGATGCTTTGCCTCAATCATCAGCAATTCGCCTCGATGTCGGCAATCATCGCATCATACATATCATCCCGTACGGCATCCCAGTCTTCCGCCGAAGATTCGGCCGGTGCAAAATCCGACGCGCTCAGCCCCAACGAAGAAAAAGCCAGGCCACTTCCCTGCTCGGCCAGACTCTCCGCACGGGATGCCTCGCGCTTATCCGCTACCATAAATCCCGGCAACGTTTGATGCTCGACGAGATAGGCCCAAAGCGCACGAATGGCATCGCTCGGCCCCAATCCATTGCGAGTGAGGACCGCATCGCCACCAGCTTTGAGCATAGGATCGATTCGCGTGTTGAGCTGCACTGTTGCTGTACCCATAGCGGCTCCTTCCTACTTGCTAGCAGTATAGCAAACCTGTTAGGTCACACAAAAGGGCCCCGACCGAGAACGGACGAGGCCCTGTCAGATTGGTAGTGTCGATAAAGGTGGTGTAGCGCCCGATCCGAAGCGAGTCGGCCTGGCGTCCAAGAATCTAGAATACGATTGATGCCCTATGCCGCCGACCGGCATATGAAAGCCAGCGGGCCAAAAGCCCCATGGCTTCTAGCCCGCAGAAACATCGATGTTTCCAAATGATCGTAGCTTGTGCTTCAAGCGCTTTTCTACGCTACCGGCGGATGCAAATCCCAATCGGGAAAGCAGTTTGCGAAGCCCGTGAGATTTTGGGTCAAAACATTGTTCTCAGCTTGCTTCAGTCGCTCGTCCTCTTCAAACAGACTATCGAGCTCGCTCAATGCATCGAGGTCCTGCATTGCAGCATCGTTATGGTCGAAATCAGTCACTTCATCAGCCATCTTTTTCACTCCATTCATGGATTATCGAGACAAATCCTACCGGCTAGGCAACCTTTTCAAGCTTAAGCAGGTCGCTGCGCTCGGCCGCAGCTTCCTTCGCGCTCTTCCACTGATTAAGCGCCAGATCGATCTCGGAACAGCCTTCCTGGATGCGTTTGGAGTATTTGGCCTCAATCTCTTCTGCCTCCGTAGCGCGCTGCTTGCCCGAGAGGCTCGTCTTTACTAGACAATAGCCAGCCCCCGCAAGAAGCAGAATGCCAATAACCTGGTTTACAAACGCAAAGAAAGCTACTCCCAAAACAGCGAGGACAACGGCCGCTATCTTGTGGCTCTTGTTGCCCTTCGCAACCTTGACATTAAGCTCAGCGAGCTCCTTTTTCTTCTCTTCACCGACATAGCGAACATAATCGTCGCGCAGCGCATTACCCTCATCGCCGGTAACCGCCCTGCTTGTCCATCCGTCGAAGTCAAGGGTGATCGCCTGCGGAAATTCGGGGATGTCGCTCTTGCGATACCGGTTGAAACCACCGTTGATATAGGAACCCAAAAACTGAATCGCGGTCTTCTTCTTATGCACATCCACAGACGCACTCTGGTCGCGCATCGAGCGTGTCATCTGGTCGATGATGTTCATCGTCTGCTGACGCTTCTCATCGCGGCGACGATTGACGAGCTCTCGGGCGCGCTCCACGTCTCCGCCAAATGCCTTGACCGCAAGAAGATACTCCTCCTGGCGGCGCAAATTTCGCTCCTTGGAGTCATCGGAGTTAACGAGCTCCATCAAATGCCTGTCAACCTGCTCGGCAAGCGTCCTCTCGTCAACATCAGAAGCCTTGAGGTCGGCGAAGTCATTGGAGATGCTCTCGATTGCCTCGACTTTTCCGAGATACTTATTGATGTAGTCAAACTCCTTGACCACCACCTTGAGCGCCGGATATCTCGAACTCATATCCTCCTCGTAGCCGGTAAAGTACTCCGCCCATGACTCTGACTGCTCATTCTCGAACTCAGGGCTCTGATTTCTGATCTGCTCGATCCAGCCCGCCATATAGTCGTCGCACAGGTGCTTTTCGTCGGTTCCAAAGATGCCGTTGATATAGGCATCGATGTAGACCATCGCATCGGCATCGATGCGGGCGGCGTTTTGCGTCGAGAAGTAGCGCGCTAACCATTCGTAGCACGTAGCCGTGCGGTTATTACGTCTGCAGATCAGAGCCATCGCAAGCGACGTGTGCTCGTTGTCACGTTTGACAGCCTCGCGTATTGCGCGCTCTGCAAGATCTCGGTTGTTGTTGATCCATGCCGCAAGGGCAACCAGGACAGGTGCCAGCCAGTAGTCCGGGGTAGAGATCATTAACTCCTCGGAGACCGTCGAAATCGTCGCCTTGCGCACGAGCGCCGCATCGGTTGCCTGGAGAATACCGACCATGGTGTTTCGAACCACTGAGTAGTTGCCGAACTTTTTGTCCATCTCCTGCCGGACGCTCACGAGCTCCGTAGTCGCCTGCTCAAGTGCGGCGGTACGACGCTGCTCGAGCATCATCTCGAGAAAGTCCTTTCGGAGCTTTTTAAGGTCCTTCCGCACTTCCTCCATTTGCGATTCGACCTTATCGACCTTCGTGGTCATCTGGTCAACTTTTGTTCCAATAGCGGCGATCCTGCGCTCGATAAGGACAGTATCTACTCCCGAATCACTCATCTGTACCACCTTTCAGTTTGCACTGTTTAGATCATCCAATAGCTTTAAGCGAGTAAGCGCCCGCCATCTGCTTTATTGAGAGGCCATGCTTCGGTATTGCTCGGACACCTGCTGATAGGCCACAAGAAACTTCTGTTTGTATTGGCTTGCCTTCATCGAATTGACGATGCGACCGACGGGCTCCACATAGTGTTCGAAAAAGTACGAAGTCCTTCTTCGTAACGCAAACGAACCAGTTTTATAGGGGGACCCGGGGTTCTCTCTAATGCCCTTGAGTAGTGCAAGACACGTTTTGGGTGTATTGCAGTTGGCGGCAATATCTTGATAGAAACTCTCCCGCTCTGCAGTCATAAAGTCTTCCGAAGCATACCGCGCTATGCAGAACGGGCACACAGCATCGATAAAGTTCTCAAGTCGAGACCGATCCTCCATGCTCTGCATATTGGCGACCACGAGCGATACCATCTGAACCTCAAAGTCACGCATGTTGTAGAGCGTCGACTCAAACAAGTCGATCAAGTCACGCACCTCATCATATTCGAGAGGGATATCTTCGGCCCTTTTAAAGAAAACCGTCATCGAACCCGAAAGACCTTCGCAAAACTCATCGCAGTACGCAACCATAAACTGTGCCGCCGCGTTGTCTTGCATCATATTGAGCACGTCCGCGGCAAATTTGCGGGCCTCCGGGAAGTTGCCGCCCTTAAAAAACTTGATGGCATTGTCCTTGGCAAACGCGATTTTGCCCGTGGCCCCCAGACGCGCCCGCGAATAGTACATCTCGCGACCGCACTGGTTGCAATGAACCTTTCGAGTTGCGGGGTCAAACTCGACATCGGTGCTGCCGCAGCCCTCGCAAGTTATTCCGTTGATTTCCAATAGCTTCC
The DNA here is from genome assembly GCA_902478365.1 of uncultured Collinsella sp. Classification (GTDB taxonomy): domain Bacteria; phylum Actinomycetota; class Coriobacteriia; order Coriobacteriales; family Coriobacteriaceae; genus Collinsella. The sequence goes on from CABSKX010000014.1 coordinate 41,796, forward strand.
CCCACTTCAACCATCAAAGTGCCCTGGTAAAAAGCAGCGCGAGCCCTTATTTGACAGCGGTCAGCGCCGCATTGCGCTTTTTCCAGATATTGCGCGCATCATGGACAAGGCCAACCGTAACATCTGCCGGCTCATCGGCACTCATGGAATTCGAGACCGCCTCAAGCGCGGCGGAGAACTGTCGCTCGATCTCTTGAACATGGGGGTGCGACATGTTGGAACTAAAGGAGATGTCATCCTTGAGCCCCTTGAGTTCGGCTTTAACCTGAGCGTCCTCCGCTACGGCAAGAAGCTGCCCCACATATGATCCGAACTGTGCCGTTTGAACCGTCTTTGCGAGGGCGGCGGCAACCTTTTGGTCTGCCCGGCGGGCATAGGAGCCAAGACCCATCTGCACAAGGACAAGCACAACGAGAAGAACAACGTTTGCGACAACCGGGATCGTGCTGCCGCCCCACCCATACGCCACAAACGCAAAGTACGTATTGGCAAGAAGGGCAACAACAAAATAGGCACAGCTGGATGCAATCGGCAAATAATGGATTTCGGTCGTGCTTTTGACCGTGGACTGCTTATCGGACATGGTAGCCGAAATCGAAGCCACCGCAAAAGCCAAAACCCCAAAACCAAGCGACATAGCAAAGACGATAGGGTTCATCAGCGCGTTTTTGCAGACAAACATGATTACAAGCCACGCCACCAAGACGATTGCCTCGCCCAAAATGACACGTTTAACAGAACCGTTCATCTTTGTTTCTCCTTATTGGATCTTAGTTCCACAATCGGGGCAGAATTTGGTCCCTTCCGGCAACTCGGCTCCGCAGCTCGGGCACCTTGGCGAGGTCAACCGGTTCCCGCACTCAAGGCAGAACTTGGCACCGACCGGGTTAAGATGCCCACACGCCAAACACGCAACACCCTGCTCGAGCTTTTGTCCGCATTCCAGGCAGAACTTAGCACCCATCGGATTAACGTTTCCGCAACCGGGACACACGAGACCGTTTTGCATACCTGCGGACGCGGAAGCCGTTCCAACCATGGGAGCAACAGCGCCCATGGTCTGGTTGGCCAAGTTGGAGAAGCCAGCTCCAAATGCACCGCCCATGCCAACGCCCATGCCGAGTCCCATGCCGGCTCCCATGAGGCCCGATGCGGCACTCCCCTCATTGCCCGCAGCACTCTCCATTACGTCCATGCCGCGCTCCTGCTGATAGTTGTAGCCTTCGCGCGCACGCTTCCTGGCAAGTGCCTCGGACTCGATGTCCATCTGGGCAGCGTTACCCTGTGCCTCGAGAATGCTCCGCTTACGCTGGATCTTCATCTCGTTGATGGCGGCAAGATCCTCTTCGAAGGGCTTGATGCTGTTGAACGAGAAGTTATCGAGTGTGAGACCAAACTCATCGAAATAGTTAACGAGCTTGACCTGCATCTGAGACGAGAAGTCGCTCAGATGCGTCGCAATTTTAAGAACGGAAACCTCCTGGTCAACAATCGCCTTAGCAAGCAAGTCGGGAACATACTCAAGGATTTTTGCCCGCATAAAGGAGGTAAGTTCTTCTCGTGTATAGCGATCTCGCGTGCCCACGACCTTAACAAGGAACTTCCTCGCCTGAATGGGAACCAGACTCGAGTCATTCTGCTCGATATGCGCACCGAATAAACCAAAGGCACGAACGTGAACGTTAACGTCTTCCTCAGGGTCTTGGACGATGATGGGCTCGGTCGTGCCCCAGCGCAGCTCGTTCATGTAGTTGGTATTGATAAAGTACACAACGGAATGGAACGCCGAGCTACCGCCGGTAAGCGAATGGGCGGCATTGCGAAACGGGGCGAATCGGCTGTCACCCGTGTCGAGCTTGATCTCGCACGGACCGACAAACACGCTTACCTGAGAATCGCCGGCACCCGTAGCGTCGGTAGAACTGCCCGCCCCCATATTGTTGGTAAAAACGGCAATCTGTGACTGCGCGACCTGGAGATAGGACCCGTTGGGAAAATCCTCGTAGGGATAGCGGGGTTGATTTTCAATCTCAACGCAACAGCCTGAACGGACCCCGCGTTTCCGCAGCT
>CABSKX010000015.1 GCA_902478365.1 uncultured Collinsella sp.
GCACTCCGTTGACAAACGATGCGGACTGGTCGGTACCATAAGCCTTAGCAATCTCGACCGCCTCGTTGATGACGATGGCGTCCGAGACCTCCTCGTCGGTGAGGAAGCGCATCTCGTAGACGGCGATACGCAGCAGGTTGCGGTCGGCGCCGGGCATGCGCATAAGATCCCAGTTCTTGGCGACGGCGCGCAGAGCACAGTCGATGCGATCGATATGCTCGTAGGCACCGCGGCAAAGCTCCAGCGCATAGGGGTCGAGGGGACCCTTCGAGATCAGGAAATCGCCCTCGAGGACGCGCTCGAGCGGGCTGTCCGTGGCCTCGGCCTGGAACAGCAGCTGCAGCGCCTGACTGCGGGCAAGCGTGCGCCCGCGATAAACCTTAAGGCTCAAAGGTTACTCCTTGGGGAAAACGAGGCCGTCAATGCAAACGTCAACGCGCTCGACCTCGACGCCCACCTGAGCGTCGATGGCGGCGACCACGGCGGCGCGAACGGCCTCGGCGAGTTTCTTGAACGGATAGCCAAAGAACACCACGACGCGCACGGTGAGTGCGAGCTTGTCGCCGACGACCTCGGCCTCGACCGCCGGCTCGGAAGCCGGGGCCTTGGACGAGAGCATCATGGAGACAAGGTTGGTGGCAAGGTCCTTGACGCCAACGGAGGCGATGCCCTCGACATCCGACACGGCGCGCGAGACGATGGCGGTCAGAACATCGGGCGAAATGCCGATGCCGTCAATCTTGATTTCCTGGGGCATGAGTCCTCCTAGAAGAGTTGGTTGCTAGACGCGGGAGACGAACTTGCCGTCGCGGGTGTCAACCTTGATGACCTCGCCCTCGTTGAGGTACATGGGGACCTGGATGACAGCGCCGGTGTCGATCGTGGCCGGCTTGGTGGAACCCTGGACGGTGTCGCCCTTAAAGCCCGGGTCGGTCTGGACGATGGTGGTCTCGATGAACATCGGCGGGGTCACGCCCATGAGCTCATCGTCGGCGAAGAGCAGCTGGCAGATATCGTTCTCGCGCAGCCACTTGGAGTTCTCGCCCACCATGTCCTCGGGAACGGGAACCTGCTCATAGGTCTCATTGTCCATGAAGATGTAGTCGGCGCCATCGTTGTAGAGGTACTGGAACTCACGGGTGGTGAGCATAACGCTCTCGAACTTGGTGCCGGCGTTGCAGGTGTTCTCGACGACGCGGCCGCTCTTGATGTCGCGGGTCTTGTAGCGCACGAACGCGCCGCCCTTGCCCGGCTTGACATGCTGGAACTCGACGATGGTGTAGACCTTGTCCTTAATGCGGAGACCGAGGCCGTTCTTGAAGTCGGCGGTAGAAATGGTAGGCATAGCGACCTTTCTTGTTATGGGCAGAACGCACAAGCGTCCAAATTACATACGACCGAAATTATACACTTGCAGACGGCACCTGCAGCGAGCGCATAAAAAGAGAACGCGGGGCGCCCGAATCTATCCGGACGCCCCGCCCCAAAAATCTATCGAAATGGACTAGCAATCGATGACGTGGAGGTCATGCGGCGTCTTGGTGAAGGGCTCGTAGCCGTTCTCGGTGACCACGCCGTAGTCCTCCAGGCGCACGCCGCCCACGCCGGGCAGGTAGACGCCGGGCTCCATGGTGATAACCGAGCCGACCTCGATGATATTCTTGCTGCGGTTGAAGTTGGGCAGCTCGTGGATGTCGATGCCCACGCCGTGGCCCAGACCATGGTTGTAGCAATCGCCATAGCCGGCATCGCCGATGATCTTCTTGGAAAGCTTGAAAATGTCGTTGCCCTCGACGCCCGGATGGATGGCGGCGACGCACTCCTCGTGCGTACGGCGCACGAGCGCATACAGGTCGAGCTGCTCCTGCGTGGGCTCGCCAATCACGACGGTACGCGTCATATCAGAGCGATAGTCGCAGTAGCCCGCGCCGTAATCCATGAGGACGAAGTCGCCCTTCTCGATCACGCGGTCACTCGGCACGGCATGCGGATTGGCGGTGTTGGGGCCGCTCGCCACGATGGAGCCGAAGGCCAGGCTGTCGGCACCGTTAGCGAACATAAAGTTCTCGAGCTCGTTGCGAACCTGCTTCTCGGTCATACCGGGCTTAATAAAGCCAAGCATATGCTGGAAGGCGGCGTCGGTAATCGACTGCGCATGGCGCATGAGCTCGATCTCCTCGGCGTCCTTGATGGCGCGCATCTTGCGAATGTCGTCATGCATCAGCGGCAACATGCAGGCGACGGAACGATCCTCCAGACCACGCTGAATACCCTGATAGAAATTAATCTGCATGTCGTCCTCGACAGCGCAGACGCGGCACTTGTTGGCCGCAATCTTGCCGGCGACCCAACCGGGGATGGTGCCCTCGTCCATGTCGTAGACCCAGGGGCTGCCGGCGGGCGTGTTCTCCTCAAAGCTGTTGAGGTAGCGCGAGTCGGTATGGAACAGGCACTGATCGGCCGTAATAAACGCGGCATGCGGGAACTCGAAGGTGTAATCGAAGACGCCCTTCACGCCCGTGAGCCAACGGAGATTGGCCTCGTCGCGCACGACGATAGCGTCGTAGCCGCGCTCAGCCATCAGGGTACGGACACGCTCGATACGACCGGCAGGACCGGCAGCAAACTCAGACATGCAGATTCCTTTCTTGTTGTCTCCATAAAGACGGGACGGGCCTCGATCGGAAGATGGATTCGCACGCGATCCACAACCGACTGAAAACCCGTCCCTCAACATGATACGAAAGACGATAGATGTCAATAAATCTTAGAGAAGTTCTTTACGAGAAGCCAAGTAGGCGTGAGCATGACGCTCAAGGACCTCGTCCTCAACGCTCGTTAGACGAATGGCGCCGAGTGCCGCGGGCAGCGGCAACATGCTGCGGTTCGAGCGGACAAACTGCTGCCTGCGGAACTCCTCGATATATGCGGCGGGCTCCAGATCGAAGGCAAGCTCCTCGATGCCAAAGTCCGCCAGGCAGTCATCGACCTCAAAGACGTAATCGATATCGAAGTCGCAGGCATCATGTGCTAGGCGCGCCTCAAAGCGCATGCCCTCGGACAACAGCTGGTAGGCAGGGACCCGCGAAGCGACATCACCCAAGCAGGCGCGCAGAGTACGCTCCCCCATCTTGCCAAAATCAAGTGCATGGCGGGCGCTCGGGTTCGTGGCCATCAGTACGTCCTTGCGGGCAGTCTGAGACCACTGAATGGCATTGACGAGCGCGACCTCCTCGCCCGCGAGAATCTCGGGGACAGTCTCGGTAAACTGATTCCAGCGAGACTTGCTGCTCGAAAGCATGGTACCAACAAGTACCGCATAGCCGAGTTTGAGGTCCTCGGGGTCTGCCTCGCGAACAAGGTCGAGATCACACACGACCAAGCCCGGCTCGGGACGGAGCGCGATAGCGGGAAGCGCATTCACCGACGAGGCGACGAGCGGCTTCATGGTCGTCGCGACCGTGAGCATGGCGTCGAAGGTCGTCGGCAGCAAGGCGCACTCGGTGCGACCGCACCACTGATTAGCGCACCAGCAAACGACCGAGCAGGTCGCCGTGTCACCGACAGCGACAACGAGATCGTCGCAGGTAATGCCGTTAGCCGACAGGGCGCCAAAGACGGTATCGGCATCGGCCAGCGTAGCGCCGGCAGGCGAAACCTCGAGGACGAGCAGCGACACAGCAAAGCCAGCGTCGACCAGCGCATGCTCGACGACCTCGCCAAAACGCTCGGATGTGGCGTCGTTCCAAACCACCATCGCGCGCTTAGGCTTGCCCACAGCAGAGGCAAACATGCGCGACAGCTCCTCGAACGCGCCCAATCCGACTCGGACATCGACACTGCGGTTTTGGAAATTGATAAGTTGACGGCGAATCATAGCAGTCCACGCTCCAAAAGCTTCTCGGCACAAAGGTAGGAAACGTCCTCGAAGGACTTGTTGCGAATATCAAGGGTAATATCGGCGGCCTGGCGATACAGCGGACGGCGATGCTCAAACAGGCGCGCAGCATGCTCGGGCGAGCGGAAATCGGGCCGGGTATCGGAGCGGCGAATCTGGCGCAACGAGTCCTCAAAGTCGCCTTCGAGGTACACGCAGGTACCCATCTCGTGCATCAGTTCGATGTTCACCGGCGTCTCGACGATGCCGCCCCCGCACGATACCAGCAGACTGCGCTCACTTTGAAGCGAACGGAGTGCCGAGGTCTCGAGCTCGCGAAAACGATCCTCGCCCTCGGTCTTAAATATCTCGGTCACCGACTTGCCGCATCGACGCACAACCAAACGATCGGTATCGATGAATCGACGCTTGAACATAGTGCCCACATTGCGCGCAAGCGTCGACTTGCCCGCGCCCAAAAAGCCGATAAAGAAGATATGGTCGCAGCCGTGTTTGATGTGCTGAGACATGGCGAAACCTATTCCTCGCAGGGAAGGTCGCGCAGGGCCCGGCGCTCAAAGATACGGAAGATCTGCGTGTACCACAGGTCCTGGGTTGCCTGCGGCTTGACCAGAATAGTGTCAACGCCGGCAAAGTTACCGCTCCACACGTCCGTGTACAGCTGATCGCCGATCAGCACGGCCTCGTCAGCCGTGGCGCCCAGACGCTTAAGACCGGCCTTCAGGGCAAAGGGCGCCGGCTTCATGGCATGGCTGATGGCCTCGAGCCCCAACTCATGAGCCGATGCCATAACCTGGTCGCGATGCCAGTTGTTGGACACCATGCACAGCTTAAAGCCCTTAGCATGGGCGGCCTCGAGCCAGGCGGAGACCGCAGCGGGTACCTGCTCGGTATCACGCGGCACCAGGGTGTTGTCGCGATCGAGCAGAATGGCGCGCTTGCCGTCGGCCCAGAGGGTATCGAGGTCGATGCGATCGACCGAGGCAACATATCGTTTGGGGCTAAAAATCCTCATGATCAATTCCAAGACTGTTGATGCTCTTCGTAGGTCTTCGAGAAATACTCCTCGTCCTGCGTAATGTAGAAATACAGGTCATCGGAGTCGGTCGGCTCAAGGGTGGCCTTGAGCGCCTCGAGCGACGGAGAGCAAATGGGCGTGGGCGGGAGGCCCTCGTGCTTATAGGTGTTATACGGGCTATCGCTCTGCAGGTCGTCGGCGGTAACCTCGCCGCCGGTGACGTACATCATGGTCGCGTCGCTGTTGAGGTAGCGCAGGCCATCGAGCTTGCCTGCCAGACGGTTATAGAAAACCGATGCCACATGCGCGCGCTGGTCGGCGTTGAGGCCCTCGCGCTCGACGATGGAGGCAAGGTTAACGATGTCGTAATCGGACATATCCACGCCATAGCGCTCCTTGATCTTGGCCTCGCAGCTGGCAAAGTCAAGCGACTTATACTCGGCGTTGAACTGGTCAAGCATGGCGCGAATCACATCATCGGCGCTTGGGTCCTTACCAAGCGAATAGGTCTTGGGGAACAGGAAACCATCGAGCGAATCGTTCGCGGCGTCTTTAAGAAAAGCGTAATGATTCACATAATTGCTCGCCTTAGCCTGGCTAAGGAAGTCCTCCTTAGAGATACTGTCGTATGCCTTGGCCACGCGGTCAGCGACCTGGTCAACCGTCAGGCCCTCAGGGATAGTCAGCGCATCGGAGCCCGCATTGGGACCTTCCATGAGCTGCTGAACGACCTTCGTGGCATCCATAAGCGTGGTAAACGAATACTTACCAGGCTTAAGCGACATGTCGGCGTTGAGCTTTTTGACCGCCGCGTAATAATCCTTGGGATTTTCGACGATATGGTTCTCGGAGAGAATCGAAGCGATGGTATCACCCGAGGCACCATCGGGAATCGTGATAGTAACTTGCTGGCCAGCAGCGACTTTCGCATCCTCACCGCCAAAGAAGCCCTTGACGGCCGGCACGACAAAGAAAACGATCGCGACAAGCGCAAGCACGGCGACGACGCCACCGATAATCATAGGCACCGGGGAGCTTTTCTTTTGGGCACCACGGCGGGCGTGCGTGTTATAGCTCGAGCGGGTTGCCGGAGCAACGCCATGCGAACCGCGAGCGTGATGCGAATGCGATTGGGGGGCCTGCGTTCGCTGGGTAGGTGCCTGCTGCTTAAAGCGGGTACCGCCTGCAGGCTGGGCCGTACGAACAGTGGGCTGCTGAGCCGCGTGAGAAGCCGAATGCTGAACCGAACGAGCAGAAGGCTGCTGACCCGTCCGTTGAACAGGTTGGGCCGAATGAGAGAAGGACTGCGCCGGGCGCGCGGCAGGCTGAGCTGCACGCTGCGCCGGCTGTGCCGGACGCTGGCCAGGCTGGGCAGGACGCGACGCCGGCTGCCGTGTACGATTTTGTTGGCGCGGATCGGAAGCGCTAGGCATGCGAAACCTCCTCGTTTTTACGATCGAGCCACGTCTGCAAAAACAGGCTGGCGGCAATCATGTCAATCTTGCCCCTCATCTGCTTTTCGTTGAGGCCCTGCTCGCGCAGGATACGCTTGGCCTCTTGCGAAGACAGGCGCTCGTCCTCAAACTCAAGCGGAAGATCGAGCTCGTCGGCAATCTTTTGCGCCACGGCGGCAACGCGCTCGGCCTGGGGACCAGGCTCACCGGCCATGGTCAGGGGACGTCCGCTTACCAGGATGTCGGGCTCATAGTCCTCGACCAGGTAGCGGAATGTCTTGGCCATACCGGTGACCTCTGCAGCCGGGAGCACCCTGACGGGCATCGCCATCTTGCCATCACGGCTCGAGACGGCGATGCCGATCCTGGTCTCCCCTATGTCCAGCGCAAGCGCGACCACAGTGACTTCTTAGATTCTTAGGCGCCGAGTGCGGTCTTAGCGGCCGCGAGGGCATCGGCGATACCGGCAGCGTTCTTGCCACCGGCCTGGGCCATGTTGGGACGGCCACCACCGCGACCGTCAACCAGGCCCGCGATCTGCTTGATAACGTTACCGGCGTGGAACCCGGCCTTCACGGCGTCATCGGAGCCGGCAGCGAGCAGGGCCGGAGTGCCCTTCTCGGTCACGCTGGCGACGACACAAGCGACAGGGCCGGCGACCTTCTGGTGCACGGTATCCCATACGTTGCGCAGGTCGGCAGCCTCAAGGCCCTGGAGCTCAGCAACGACGAGCTTGTAGCCGTCGAGCTCGACAGCACCCTCGATGGCACTGGAAATGGCGTCGGAGGAGCCACCGGTCAGAGCCTTTTTGAGCTTGTTGGACGTCTCGCGCAGCTCGGCCTGCAGGTTCTCCACGCGGGCGGGAACCTCGTCGACGCGGCACTTGAGCGCAGCGGCGGCGGCGTCAACGAGTGCCAGGCGGTCGGCCATGTAGTCGAGGGCACCCTTAGAGGTCACGGCCTCGATACGGCGGACATTGGAGCCCGTGGAGGACTCGGAAATAATCTTGAACAGGCCGATCTCGGCGGTGTTGGCAGCGTGCGTGCCACCGCAGAGCTCGCGAGAGAACGGCTGGTCCTCGGCGCCCACGGAGACGACGCGGACGACATCGCCGTACTTCTCTCCAAACAGAGCGACAGCGCCGGCAGCCTTAGCCTCATCGATTCCCATGACACGGGTCACGACCGGCTTGGAGGCGAAGATCTGCTGGTTGACCAGGTCCTCGACAGCCTTGAGCTGCTCGGAGGAAAGGGCCTCGAAGTGCGTGAAGTCAAAGCGCAGGTGCTCGGGCGTCACCAGCGAGCCGGCCTGGGACACGTGCTCGCCCAGGACCTGCTTAAGGGCGGCGTCGAGCAGGTGCGTGGCGGTGTGGTTGCGGCGCAGGAAGCCACGGCGGTCGGCGTCGAGCGCGGCGGTCACAGCGGCACCGACAGTCAGCGTGCCATCGGCAACGTGCGCGACGTGGGCATACAGGCCGTTGTGGTTCTTGGTGTCGGCAACGGTCAGAACAACGCCCTCAGCGGAAAGCTTGCCGGCGTCGCCCTGCTGGCCGCCCATCTCGGCATAGAACGGGGTGCGGTCGAGCACGACCTCGACGTCCTCGCCCGCGGCTGCGGACTCGACGGACTCGCCGTTGCGCACGATGGCGAGAACCTTGGCGCCCTCGATCACATCGTTGTCATAGCCGTCGAACTCAGTCGCGGCGACCTTGTCGGAAAGCTCGACCCAAACGTCATTGAAGCTACCCCAGGCGTCGCCCTTGGCATTGGCGCGGGCGCGGGCCTTCTGGTCCTCCATACAGGCAGTGAAGCCGTCCATATCGACGTCGTGGCCAGCGGTGCCGGCGATCTCAACGGTCAGGTCGATGGGGAAACCAAAGGTGTCGTGCAGCTTAAAGGCAACATCGCCCGGAAGCACAGCACCCTCGGCAAGCGCTGCCAGGGCCTCATCCAGGTAGACGCGGCCGTTGTCGAGCGTCGTGGAGAAGCGCTCCTCCTCGGAAGCGACGATACCCTTGACGAGCGCGACGTTCTTGAGCAGCTCAGGATAGGCCTCGCCCATCTGAGCGTTGACCTCGTCGATGAACTTGGTCAGGAAGGCGCCCTCGATGCCCAGCAGGCGACCGTGGAACACGGCGCGGCGGAGCAGGCGACGAAGGACGTACTCGCGACCCTCGTTACCGGGCAGGATGCCGTCAGAAATCATGAAGTCGACGGCACGGGAGTGGTCGGCGATGATGCGAAGAGAACGGCTGGCGCCGGAGTAATCGTCGGCGTCATAGGTCTTGCCGCTGATCTTCTCACCGAGCTTGATGAGGTGCTGCATCAGATCACCGTCGTAGTTAGCAGTCTTGTGCTGCATGATAGCGGCCATGCGCTCCAGGCCCATGCCCGTATCGAGGTTGCGGTGCGGCAGCTCCGGCATGGAGCCGTCCTCCTGGCGGTCGTACTGGGTAAACACGAGGTTCCAGAACTCAAGGAAGCGGTCGCAGTCGCAGCCGGGCTTGCAGTCGGGGCTGCCGCAACCGACCTCCTCGCCCATGTCAAAGTAGATCTCGGAGCACGGACCGCAGGGGCCGGTGGGGCCAGCGGCCCAGAAGTTGTCGTCCTCGCCCAGGCGGGAGATGTGGTCCTCGGCAACGCCCAGAGAACGCCACACGTCATGGGTCTCGTCGTCCTCGGTAAAGACGGTGAAGTACAGGCGGTCGAGCGGCAGCTTGAACTCCTTGGTGATGAGCTCAAAGGCCCAGGCGCAAGCCTGCTCCTTGGAGACGCCGCCAAAAGAGAAATCGCCGAGCATCTCGAAGAACGACAGGTGACGGCCGTCCTCGCCGATGCAATCGATGTCGTTGGTGCGGACACACTTCTGGCAGGAGATCGCGCCGATCTCCTTCATGGTCTTCTTGCCCTGATAGTACTCCTTAAACTGGTTCATGCCGGCGTTGGCAAGCAGCAGTGAAGGATCGTCGGGAACGAGGGACGAAGAAGGATAGAGCTTAAGACCGCGCTCCTCAAAGAAGTTGAGGAACTTGGAGCGAATCTCGGCCGTAGTCATTGACGGGTAGTCAGCACTCATAGAGGGAATCTCCTCGGTTTCACATCGAAACAGTTCAAACGTAACGATATTACCATCCCACCGCGCAAGTGCAAAAAAGAGGGCCGCCAAACAGCGACCCTCCAGCGAAAGTGCATGTTATTTAGTACTAAGCAATCCTTTGAAAAAAATGGGTTTGGTAAAATGCTATATAAGAACCATCCGGAAGGAGCGATCGATGAAAAGCAAACGATTTGTCCTGAATGCACTTCTGGTAGTAGTACTTTTAGCGCTCTTGGCCTTCTCCCAATGGTACGCAAACCAACCAGCATTTGGCTACGTACTGTATGCAGTGACATCCGGCGACAACGCTTATTGCCCTCTACGCGCAATTGACATTCTCTATTTTTATGTAGCCGGCCCCTTATCAGTCGCTTTGCTCGTGTTTCTTGTCTTTTACAACATCAAGAAACGCTAACAGGGCCTATTTGGAATCCGAATCGTCCATGGAACCGTCGATGCCGGTTTTGGTGTCGTCATCCGTGTTGGAATCGTCATCTTTGGCGAAGGGATTCTTGAAAAAGCCTGTCGCGTCGGGCTGAAGACCCGAAAGCTTGATCCAGGGATTATCGAGCTCAGGCTTGGGCATAGCCTGGGCCTCGGGCGCGGTCTCGTTGCCGATGAGCTCTGACTCATAGATGAACGTATCGTCTCCAAGCGCGTCATAGGCGGCGACAGGATTGCCCTCGGCATCGCGATACGGCGTGCCCTTAAACACGGCGCCATCATATGCCACGAGCTGGCGACCGGTCTCGTTCTCGAAGTAATACACGAAGATGCCCTTCAGAGCCGCGCACAGCGGAATGGCGATGACCATGCCGATGGGACCCATGAGTGCCGAACCAATAACGAGGCCCGTCAGGCTCATGATAGGATGCACCTGTACCGAGCTCTGCATGACCTTAGGAGAAATGACGTTGTCGGTGACATTTTGTGCCACCATAGTCACGATCAAGGTCCACAACGCCAGCATGGGGCTGAACATAAAGCCGAGCACCGTGGCAATCGCAGCGCTCACCCAGGGTCCGACAACCGGAACCAAGTGCATGATGCCGGTAAAGATAGCCATGAGTGCTGCGTATGGATGGCCAATGAGCGTAAAGCCGATAAAGGCGAGGATGCCACCGCAGATCGACGTTACGACCATGCCACGCATGTAGCCGCCGACCGAGCGCGAAAGAATCGCGACCATAAAACGGTACGAGGTCTCCTTTTCCTGACCAATGATGGTGCAGACCTCGTGGTGCATGCGGGGATAGTCGCAGGCGAGCCAGTAGGCAAGCACCAGGCCCAGGAAAATGACGAACAACTGAGAGGCCGTGTTGGTAATGAGTGGGAATACACCGCGGCCAAGCTCGGCGGCAATCTGTGAGACATACTTCGATGCCACCGTGACGAGCGAAGAAAGGTTATCGTCCAGATACTCCTTAAGCGGCGTGTTGTTGAGCGTCTTGGCATGCGAGATCATCTCATTGAGGTCGCCACCCGCAACTCGAAGCTGCTCGGGCAGGCGGCTCAGGACTTCCATGATCTGACCAAAGAGAATCGGCGACAAGATGCAAACGACGCCGACGAGCACGGCAACGACCACAATAAGCGCGACAAGCGAACCGATGCCGCGATTCACACCATGGTGCTCGAGCCAGTTGGTGATCGGCGACATCACAAAGGCGATGATGGAGCCGACTGCCAAAAACTCGATAACCGGCGCCAGGATGCCCATAAGGTTAAAGATGACGGCAGCGATGACAATGCAGCCGACGACGCCCCAAATGCGCAGCGTCAGAATACGGGTATCGCGAAGCGTGCGGTCGGTTTGTTGGGGGTGCTCACTCATGAACGAACCATCACTCCGTCGGGGTCGATCTTGTCCTGAATCTTCTTAAGGGTACGGCGCAGCAGGCGCGAGACCTGTACCTGCGAGATGCCCAACTTCTTGGCGATCTCGATCTGGGTCATGCCCTTCACAAAGCGTAGCTCGATAACCTCGCGCTCGCGCGGCGAGAAATCGCGGATGGCCTCCTCAATCACCAGGCGGTCATCGGTAAAGTCGAGTTCATTGTCATCATCGGCATAGCGGTCGAGAATCGAAGGTGCATCGTCGGAATCGGACGCACCGGGAGCCTCGATGGGCACCGAGGTGTAAGCCGAGGACGATTCCATGGCTTCGAGCACCTCGTCGACGGTCACGCCCAGGTAATCGGCGATTTCCTCAACCTTGGGCGAACGCTGAAGCTCGTTGGTGAGCTTGTCGGTAGCCTGGTTGACCTTGGCAGAGAGCTCCTGCAGACGACGCGGCACGCGCACGCTCCAGCCCTTGTCGCGGAAATGACGCTTAATCTCACCCAGAATGGTAGGTGTGGCAAACGTGGTGAACTCGAGCCCGCGCTCGGGGTCAAAGCGGTCGATAGCCTTGAGCAAGCCCAGATAGCCGACCTGCAAAAGGTCATCGAGCGGCTCGCCGCGGTTCTTAAATTTGTTGGCAAGAAACCTTACCAGGTTCATATGGGACATGACGAGCTGCTCGCGGGCATCCGGATCACCGGTCTCCTTATAACGACGAAACAGCTCGCGGGTTTTCTCCTTGTCCCAAGCGGTCTTGCCGCTCCGGGAACGTTCGGTCATATTAGATATCCGCCTTGAGGTCGAGGGAAAGCGTTAGGGGCGCCGTAGTCTTTTCGTAGGAATCGCACACGCTCGCCAAAATGAGCTCGGCATATACGGCAGCCTGGTCATCCTCATCGACAGTCGCCTGATCGCCAAAGGTAAAGGTCATGCCCACATGAGATTCGTCGACATCGAATTTAATCGAGATATCGTCGGAATCAACAGCCGTGCAGCCAAAGATAAAGGCCTCCTCGGCAGCCATGCGGATATCCTCGATGCGATCGACGGACATAGAGCACAGGGCGCCGACGTTGGCGGCCGTCATGCGCACCAAGCGCGCGAGACGCGGATCACCGGCAACGCTCAGCGTAATGGGGCAGGTTGCTTCGCTACTCATCGCAGGACTCCTCGGAGGTCTCGGCGGACGTATAGGTGTAATACTGAGCAGGCTTGGCAGCGGGCTTCTGGGCCGCATCCGCACCATCGGCGGCCTCGTCCTCAGCCTCGCCGATCAGAACGCGCTCGGTAGGCTGCTCGGCCTCGGCGGCGGCAGCGGCGAGCTTGCGCTCGGCGTCGGCTGCAGGAGCCTTCACCTTATTGAAGAGCTTCTGCACGGCGCCAGCCGCAGAGTCGGTCACGCTCGACACGGCGTTGCTTGCCTCGGCCACGCTACCCGTGACCTCGGAAATGTCGCGAACCACGGCTTCGACCTCAACGAGGTTGGACGTCAGGGCGTCAACGGCAGTCTTGCTCGACTTGAGCAGCGGCTCCACCTGGGCAAGTGCCGGCGTAAGCTCGTCTACGGCGCCATCGAGCTTTGCCACCACGGGCTGTGCCTCGGCGAGTGTGTTATTGAGGTCGCTCACCGTCTTGTCGAGCGAGTCGACGACGGTACGGGTCTTGCGCAGCGTGAGCGCGAGCTCGATAACAGCCCACACGCCGGCAACGGCAAGTAGCAGCAGGGCGATTTGAATGGGACTCATACAAGCCTCCCAAAGGAATCGAAATACAGACGCTGTTCATGGTACCCCAAAGAAGGGGAAAGATACCCAAAGGGAATGCGCGAGGCGCCAATGACCTACTTGGGAGCGTTGCCGCTACGGTCGCGCTCGCTTTGCTCCACACGCCACTCTTCCCAACCGCGGCCGGCAGGCTGCCAGAACGCGCCGCGCTCCAGGCCCTCGGGCAAATAGCGCTGGTCGACCCAGCCTTCGGGATAATCATGCGGATACTTATACACACCATATTCGTCGCTGCCCGGGCGATGACGGTCGCGCAGATAACTCGGCACCTCGCGCAAGCCGCTGCTATGAATATCGGCCAGCGCGGCATCGATCGAAGCCTCACACGCATTGGATTTAGGCGCCAAGCACACATAGAGCGCGGCCTGAGCCAAGTTTATGCGGCATTCGGGATAGCCAATGACCTCGGCTGATTTAAACGCGGCATGTGCCACCAAAAGCGCCTGCGGATCGGCGTTACCGACGTCCTCCGAAGCATGAATCATAATACGGCGCGCAATTAACTTGGGATCCTCCCCTGCGTCAATCATGCGCGCGAGCCAATAGATCGTGGCATCGGGGTCGCTGCCGCGCATAGACTTAATAAACGCACTGATAATGTCGTAGTGCATGTCGCCGTTTTTGTCATACGAAAAGCCACGACGTGGGTTGGCAATCTTAACGTCATCCACGGTGATGGGATAGCGCTCCCCCGCCGCCGGCGCTGGCGTTCCCTCGGTATCGGGACGCGTGACGGCAATCTCGCTTGCAAGCTCGAGCGTCGTGAGCGCCGAGCGAGCATCACCCGCGGCCAGCGTGCAGATGGTCTTAACCGTATCCTCATCGGCCGAGAACTTGCCGTTCAGACCCTGCGGTGCCTCGAGCGCACGCTCGATGAGCGTCGCGATATCCTCGTCCTTTAAGTGCTCAAGCTCCACCACGCGACCACGCGAGAGCAACGCCGAGTTGACCTCGAAGTACGGGTTCTCCGTCGTGGCGCCAATCATAATGACGGTGCGGTTCTCAACCGCATGCAGCAGGGCATCCTGCTGCGACTTAGAGAAGCGGTGAATCTCGTCGATGAACAAGATGGTGCGGCGGTCGTACGTATTCAGGCGCGTCTTGGCCTCGTCAATCACGCGACGCAGATCCTTCACGGTACCCGTCACGGCGCTGACCTCGACAAACTCGCTCTTGGTATGGTTAGCGATAATGTGGGCCAGCGTCGTCTTGCCCGTACCGGCCGGCCCGTACAGAATCACACTCGACAGAACGTCATGCTCAATCGCGGCACGTAGCCACGAGCCCTTACCGACGGCCTTTTGCTGACCAACGTACTCGTCGAGCGAATTGGGGCGCATGCGCACCGCAAGCGGAGCATTTTTAAAGGAACGCTCGCGCGTCGAGGCAGAAAAAAGGTCGTCCATAGCCATCCCGTGCATCAATCAAAAACGTTTTCCACTAACAGTATACCGAATATATACGAACTACCGTTCGTTAATATAGGTACGGTGCGGAAACTTTAATCCCGGGAACAACTTGCTCGTGAGCTCGCAGAAGTAGCCATCCGTCATGCTCGAAATGTAATCCACTACGGTCTGATCTTTATCGTCCTGCCAGGCATAGGCGCGATTGTAGTAGGAAAGCTGCTGCTCAATGCGAGAAATATGATGCTTAAAGATGTACGAGGACTCGTCGCCTTCATTTATATCCTGCAGGCAATGGTCGTAGAGCTTTTCGAACGCCTCGCGCAGCTCCGCTTCGGAGTCGCCTTCGATGCCGCCCTTGCTATAGATCTTTACGTAGTTCTCGCGCTTGGCTCGGCTGATTTCCTCAAACAGCTCCTCACTCATCTCGATGCGCGGCTTGCCATAGCTGTGCTCAACGATATCGATGGAGGCATGCGTAAGGATCCAGCTGTTGTATGCCCCACCCAGGCCATCGTCAAACGCGTCGGGCGACAGCAGACCCGCCGCAATGGCGTCTTGGCGATCGCGTCCAACATAGGCAAGGATATCCGAGATGCGGACCACACAGCCCTCGAGCGTCATGGGACGTAGGTGCTCAATTGCGCCATATCCCTTGGCAATGCAGTCCTCAACCGTCTGATCGAACTGGTCAAAGGAGCACATGTCCGAGAGCTCAAACACGCGTTGCTCGTACTCGCCGTTATGGCACAAGACGCCGTCGAGCGTCTGGAGCGACACGTTGCGGCCATACAGCGCGTCGAGCACGCGGACCGACTGCACGTTATGGAAAAAGTAGCGGCCGGTACGCTCGTGATAGATATCGTTGAGAAAGCGCTCACCGGCATGGCCGAAAGGCGTGTGTCCCAAGTCGTGGCCTAAGCCAATTGCCTCGATTAGATCGCAGTTGAGCCCCAGGGCGCGACCGATATCGCGTGCGATACGCGAGACAAGCTGCACGTGCAAACCGCGGCGCGACAGATCATCATTACTACGGAAGCTAAAGACCTGCGTTTTGCCTGCATAACGCGTGTACGCCGGAAGATGAAGAATCTTTTCGGTATCACGCATAAACGCCGGACGCATAAGCGTGCCTTTGTCGGCAGCGCGATCAATACGACGAATGACCTGGTCGTCGTTGCAACGATACGGATTGACGGCACCCGAAGCGCGATCGGCGGAAATGCGCTCGACGAGTTCGGGCGACAACGCCGCGGGAATGCGGTCCATGCGCGCCTTAATGACGGCCGTTTCTTGATTAGTTGCCATGGCATGCTCCTTAAGAAGGATGCGCAATCGGTTACAATGTGCAGCCCACGACCTCGATTATGGCAAAAATCGGCACCAAAAACGGGAGCAATGGCAGGGAGCGCGATTTTGTGAAGAGACAGGAGAGGGCCAGGGCCAGGAGCGAGACGGCAAATGCCACGATGCCGCCCAGAGGGTCGAGCGTGCAAAGCGCGAAGAGCGCCTTGACGTCCCCCATGCCAATGCCGGGGGCGTGGCGAACACGACGCCAGAGTGACTCAGTAAGCACAAGGGCAAGGTAGACGATGACCGCAAGACCGGCATGGTCAAGCGCCGTATTAACACCTCTGTCGAGCCAAACGCCTGCTAACGCCGCCACGGCACACGCGCCGGCAAGCTCATTGGGAAACCGCCGCTCACGGACATCAACCACCGCACCGGCAAAGATACAAATCCAAAATGGGATGTAGGACATCGTGCACCTCCATGGTCAGCTGCTCAAACGCAAAAACCACCACAAAGGTGCCTGTCCCCTTTGTGGTGGTTTTAGTGGTGGTTATTTGGCGCCTTGCATGACCTCGTCGAGGGTAACGTTGACGGCGTGCTGCGTCGGGACCCAGTCGACCTTTAGGAACAGAGCAGCCACCGTGATGGGGATATAGCTGAACATAAAGATCGGGAAGGTAAACAGGTTGGTCACCAAACGCCACTTTTGCGCGCAATGAATGTGCTTGTACTCGAAGATGGTCGTGAGTAGCGCCAGGATAAAGAAGGTCTGGTACATCATCACGAAGGTCATAATGAGCGAGGCGGCACAAGCCTGCATCTCGACCTCGGTGGCCAAGAAGCCGTGCGAAAGCCCGCCCACGATGAGGAAGGTCACGTTGGCGAGCATGGAGATCAGGGACAGCAGCATACCCGGCGCGATCGTCATAAACATGTCGTACGCGGCAAAGCGATGATAGCGGAATGTCGATTTGACAAGATGCTTGCCATAGGTAAAAAAGACCTGGTAGAAGCCCTTGGTCCAGCGCATGCGCTGTTTCCAGGACGCCTTAAACGTCACCGGCTGCTCGTCAAAGAACTCCGCCGGCGCATAACCGATGCGGATGCCGTGAATGGCGCAGAACGTGGTGAACTGGATATCCTCGGTCAACGTATGGAACTGCCAACCGTGCATGCCCTCGATAACGCTGGCGGAGATGAGGTAGCCCGAACCCGAGACGGCGCAAGACGTCTTGCAGATGTTGCGCGCGTTGTTGAGAAAGCGCGCCTCGCGCAGATACCACGTGGCGTTGGCCGCAGAGATCCACGAGCTGCCGAAGTTCTTAGAGTTGCGATAGCTCGTGACCACATGGAAGCCCTGATCAAAGGCGTCATTCATCTTGGATACGTAATCGCGGGAGATAACATTGTCGGCATCGAAGATGAAGTAGCCCTCAAACGTGTCGGGATACTCGTTGAGAATGCGATCGAAACCAAAGTCCATGACCCAGCTCTTGCCCTTGCGGGCCAGGTCGTTGCGCTCGTAAACAATGGCACCGGCCTCGCGCGCGAGCTGTGCGGTGTTGTCGGTGCAGGCGTCGGCGACCACGAAGACCTCGATGAGTTCGGAGGGATAATCCTGGTCCTTGATAGAGCGAACGAGATTGGCAATAACGGCTTCCTCGTTATGCGCCGCGATAAAGAAGGCATAGCGGTGGAGTTTTTTGGCCTTGGGAGGCGCGACCTCGCCACGAAGAGCGCCAATGACAAAGAAGACCACCTGGTACAGAAAGCAGACCGTGAGCAGCGTGACGACAATCTGGTTGAAAATCACGATGGGTGTGTTGGTTTGTAAAAAGGCGAGCATGCAGGCTCCCAGGAACGCGTTACGTAAACAATCGTATATCTTACCGCAGGCTTACCGAGTTCAAGAAACCACCTAATACCGGCTAGGCTTCGAGAAGGCCAAGCTGCGGGACGATGTCGTCGCCGGCGGCGGTGCGGCCAAGCGAACGCGGGGCCAGGTCGTCAAGAACCGCAGCGAGATCCCACGGCAGCTCGTCGCGGCATTCGATGCGCTCGCCCGTCACGGGATGGTCGAATGCGACGCGCCAGGAATGAAGGAATTGCCTGGTCAGACCCTGATCGGCGCGTGCATCGCACTTGCCGTAGAGTGGATCGCCCACGCAGGCGTGGTTGATATGGCGCATATGCACACGAATCTGATGCGTGCGGCCCGTAAACAGGTGGCACTCGACGAGCGTATAGCCGTCGTCAAATCGCGTGGAATCAAAGCGCTCGAGCACCTTAAAGGTCGTGATGGCCTGGCGCGCGAAAGGGTCGTCCGAAACCGCCATCTTGACACGGTCGCGCGTGGAACGGGCAATGCCGGTGTTAATGGTGCCCTCATCCATAGCGATATGACCGTGAACGAGCGTGATATAACGACGATCGAGCGTGCGCGTGCGGATGAGATTTTGGAGCGCGCGCTGGGTGTCGTCGTCCTTTGCAGCAAGCATGAGACCCGAGGTATCGCGATCCAAACGATGCACGATACCGGGGCGGTCCTCGCCCTGCACGGTGCCCAGATGGTCGATACCACAGTGATAGACCAGGGCATTCGCGAGCGTACCGCTCTCATGACCATGTGCAGGATGGCACACCAGGCCGCGCTGCTTGGAGAGCACAATGAGATAGTCGTCCTCATAGCGGATATCGAGGGGAATGGCCTCGGGAATCACGTCGGTCGGGTCGTGCGGCTCGGGCAGGTCGACCGAAATACGGTCGCCGGCTCGCACGGCGTACTTTTTGGACAGGCAGGTCTCGCCATTGACGGCAACAGCGCCCCCCTCGATCAGATGCGCGCAGGCAGAACGCGTAGGACAGCCGTCATTGGCGCCCAGATAGGCATCAAGACGCTGACCAGCGGCATCGTCGGCAACAAGGATATGAATGTCGGCCATTAGCGCTCGTTCCTTTCGCGAATTTTGCGGGCACGCTCCCCGCGTTGCTGGGCCTTGCGCTTAGCGCGGGCCTCGTCACGGGCGTTAAGCTCGGCGGTCGCATCGACCTCACGGGCAGCGGGGCTCAAGAACATGTAGCCGAAGAGGGCGAGCACGACGCCCAAGGTAATGCCGATATCGGCCACATTGAAGACGGGGAAGTCGATGAAGGTGGTGGCAATAAAATCGGTCACGAAGCCAAAGGCCAAACGATCGATAGCGTTGCCGATGGCACCGCCCGCAACCATCGCCATGCCCACAACCTCAAGATGGGCGAGCTGGGGTGCACGAACGAGGTACACGGCAATAGCGATAATGACCGCCAACGCCAGCACGGCAAACGCGATGCCATGCCCCTCGCCCATGCTAAAGGCAGCACCGATATTGCGAACAAACATAAAGTCGATGACACCGGGGATAACGGTCACATGCAAAGCGTCGCCCACGGCACGAACCGCAAGCTTGGCCAGCTGGTCAACAAGCAGCACAACCAGCGCCACCCCACCAGCAACACCCAACCGCCAACGCAAAGGCGGCGTCATATCCCCAGCACGACCCAAATCAATCCCCTACCCTCAAGAACATCGAATTACGTATAACGCAAATCAATATCTTATATTGACCAGCAACGAAATAGCCGATGATTCGTTACCGACAGCGAAAACCCGCCAGAGCGAGCAAGGTGCCTTGAAGCAAGGCGGCATAGACCTTATGGTCATGCCGCCGAAGCTGAAAGGCAGATTGCCGCTCTGACGGGTTTGCAGCGTCGAGCCGTTACGCGGTTTGGTAAAACCGCGTAACTACAGCGCGTCGGCGCAGCGCTTACAGATATGCGCGTGGCCGTTGTACTCGCCGACGGTGGTGCGATAGTTCCAGCAACGGTCGCAGCACTCGCCCTCGGCAGCCTCAATGGCAACGGAGAGCTCCTCGCCCTGGGTCAACTCAACATCGGAGACGATGTAGAACTCGGCCAGGTCGACGGCCTTGTCGCCGGTCAACAGCGTATACATCTCGGCGGGAACGACCGCCTTGACGCGGACCTGCTGGCTCTTGGTGAAGGTGCCGGCGGAGCGGGCATCCTCAAGGGCCTTGGTCACGGCGCTACGGAGCTCGAGTGAGGCCTCGAGCACGCCCTCAAACTCATTGGCCTCGTCGACCGTAATGGGCGACTTGTACCAATCGAGCAGCGCGGCGTACTTCTGGTGATCGACGCAGCCGGCGGGCGCATAGGCCATGGCCTCGTCGACCGTGTAGGACAGGATCGGCTGCAGGTCGCGCATGAGCATCGAGAAGAGCTCGGCAAGCACGGTCTGGGCGCTGCGGCGCTCGAGCGAGCCGGGCTTCTCGCAGTACAGACGGTCCTTCAGGGCGTCGAGGTACACGTTGGAGAGCTCGGTAACCACGAAGTCGTAGAGCGCACGGTAGGCGCGCGGGAACTCGTAGCTGGCGTAGGCGTCGTCGACCTCGGCCTGGACCTGAGTCAGGCGGGCAACCATGAGCTTGTCGAGCGGCAGCAGGTCGGCAAAGGCGACGCCGTCGGTCTCAGGCTCAAACTGACCCTCGAGCTCGGAGAGCAGGAAGCGCAGCGTGTTGCGGAAACGACGGTAGGCATCGGACGTACGAGCAAGGATCTCATGGTCGATGGACACGTCGGAGCTGGTATCAACGGACGCAACCCACAGGCGGATGATGTCGGCGCCCATCTCGTCGCAGACCTTGTTGGGGTCGATGACGTTGCCGAGCGACTTGGACATCTTACGGCCCTGGCCATCAAGCGTGAAGCCCTGCGAGACGACCGCCTTGTACGGAGCGTGGCCGTTGGCGCCCACCGAGGTGAGCAGCGAGCTCTGGAACCAACCGCGGTGCTGGTCGGAGCCCTCGAGGTACACGTCCGCCGGGTACTCAAGCTCGGGGCGGTACTCGCAGACGGCCTTCCAAGACACGCCGGAATCCCACCACACGTCGAGGATGTCCTTATCGGCCTTGAGGTGATGGCCGCCGCACTTGGGGCAGACGCAGGCCTCGCCCAGGTAGCTCTCGGGAGCGTCGGTGAACCAGGCGTCGGAGCCCTTCTCGTGGAAGAGCTTGATGACGGCATCGAGCGTGGCGTCGTTCATGACCTTCTCGCCGCAGTCGGCGCAGGTGTAGCTGGGGATGGGCACGCCCCAGTTGCGCTGACGGCTGATGCACCAGTCGGGGCGCTGCTCGACCATGGCGCCAATGCGGTTTGCCGCGTGGGCCGGATACCACTTGACGTTCTCGCGGACCTCTTTGCCAGCCTGCTCGCGCAAACCGGTCTTGTCCATCGAGACAAACCACTGGTCGGTAGCACGGAAGAGCACCGGGTGCTTGCAGCGCCAGCAGTGCGGATAGCTGTGCGTGATCTTCTTCTCGAGGACGAGGGTGCCGCGCTCGCGCAGGAACTCGATGATGTGCGGGTTGGCCTCGTCGGTGTCCATACCGCTGAAGGGGCCACCGGTGCCAAACTCCTCACCGGTGTAGAACTTGCCGTCGTCATCGACCGGCATGCAGATGTCGGTGATGCCCTCCTTGAGGCAGGCAAAGTAGTCGTCGACGCCGTGGCCGGGCGAGTTGTGGACGATACCGGTACCGTCGTCGACACCGACATAATCGGCCAGCAGCGCCACGCCCTCGACACCGTCAAAGATCGGCTGCTTGTAGTGGATGTGGTGGAAGGTCTCGGCGGGAACCACATAGGGCTTGCCGTCGACCATGACCGGGGTGTACTCCCAGCCAAACTCCTCGCAGCACTTGGGAGCCAGGTCCTCGAGCATGACCTCGGCGCGGCCGTCGTGCTCAACAGCGACGTAGGCGGCACCGGGCTTGAGGGAAACTGCCTGGTCGGAGGGGATGGTCCACGGCGTGGTCGTCCAGATGATAAAGTCGACCGGGCCGTCGAAGTTCTCGAGGCCGGCGGGCTTGGAGGTCATCTCAAAGCGCACGAAGATGGACGGGCTCGTCTCGTCGGAGTACTCAATCTCGGCCTCGGCGAGTGCGGTGTGGCAGTGCTTGCACCAGTGGACGGGCTTATGACCGCGATAGATCATGCCCTTATCGAACATGGCCTTGAAGACCTCAATGTCGGCGGCGTCATGCTGGTGATAGAGCGTCAGATACGGGTTGTCCCAGTCGCCAAGCACGCCAAGGCGACGGAAGCCAGCCTTCTGGAGCTCGATGTTCTCGACAGCGAACTTGTTGCAAAGCTCGCGGATCTTAGCCGTGGAGGTCTGGTTGAACTTCTCGGTGCCGAGCTTCTCCTCGACCTTGTGCTCGATCGGCTGACCGTGGCAGTCCCAACCGGGGACATAGGGAACCTCATAGCCCTGCATCATCCAGTAACGGTTGATCATGTCCTTGGAGATCTTGTTCATGGCGTGGCCGATGTGGATCGGGCCGTTGGCGTACGGAGGGCCGTCGTGCAGCACGAACTTCTTGTGACCCTCGTTCTTCTTTAGAACTTGCTCGTAGACCTTGTTGTCCTGCCAGTCCTTGAGTCGCTTGGGCTCGGACTTGGAAAGACCGGCACGCATGGGAAATCCGGTTTTGGGCAGATTCATCGTCTGCTTGTACTCGTTTGCCACGGTACCCCTTTCATGTCGTGGGCGCGCACGCCCTCTGGGCACCAAAAAAGCGCCCGTCCCTACAAGCTGGGACGAAGCGCCACAAAACAGGCAGTCTGCCCGTAAAAGCTCTTCGCTTAACCACCCAGCTTAGATGCCCTCGCCCGCGTATTCGCGCGCTCGCATCCGTTACTCGGCTGGCCTGTATCGACGGCCATCTCGGCGATGTCTACTAAGACGAACCTGCGCGGCACGTCCGTTGGGACCGCAGCTCCGGGGTGATTTTCATCAGTCGCATGCACGGGTTCTCAGCGCTCCCCGCTCTCTGTAGCATGCGGACGGCCGACTACTCGTCCCCATCAACGCTTATGCGGAGTATGCTAGCACGTTCCGCGCCGGCGAAAAACCCTCAACACTGGTTTTATACGTTCGAAATTTCTCGCGGCTGTGGACCTTCTCTTGGAGCAAAATACCTGAAAGCACTTTATCGAACGAAAGAAGGTTGCTATGCGCACGATTGGAATGAGCGACTACACCGTTGGCGAGGATTGCTTTGACGAGCTGCCCACCGCACTGGCGGAGTACGGAGCGACCAAGGTCGCGATCATCGGTGGCAAGCGGGCACTGGCCGCAGCACTTCCCGGTATCGAAGCTGCGCTAGCGGGTACCGACGTCGAGATTCTGGAGACGCGCGTCTACGGCACCAACAGTACGCGCGCCAATATCGCCAAGGTCGTAAACTCCCCCGCCTGCCAGGAAGCCGACGTGCTCATTGCTTGCGGCGGCGGCAAGGCGCTCGACACCGTGAAGACCGCAGCCATCGAGCTCAAGAAGATCGTCTTTACGGTGCCGACGATTTGCTCCAACTGCTCCGCTGCGACCGCCATTGCCGTCGTGTATAACGACGACGGCTCGCTCGAGGGCTATTCGTACCCCAACCGACCGGCGCACATCTTCATCAACCCCAAGATCATCGCCGAGGCACCGGCGGAGTACTTCTGGGCCGGCGTGGGCGATGCCCTGTCTAAGCAGCCCGAGGTCGAGTACGCCACGAGCGCCGGTAATTTGGAGCACACCGCCGGTCTTGGCCTGGCACTCGCCCACACCTGCTCCGAGCCGCTGTTTACCTACGGCGTCCAGGGTCTTGAGGACGTGCGCCAGGACCTGTCGAGCGAGGCCGTCAAGCAGATCGCGCTCGACATCGTGGTCAACACGGGCTATGTCTCGAACCTGACCAACCAGAACGATTACTACTACAACTCGAGCGTGGCGCACGCGTTCTACAACGCCACCTGCAGCATTCCGCGTGAGGGCACCTACCTGCACGGCGAGGTTGTGAGCCTGGGCGTGCTCGTGTTGTTCGCCTACACGGGCGACACCGAGAACCTTGAGCGCTATGCCGCCTTTAACAAGCAGATGGGGCTGCCCGTGACGCTGAAGCAGGTCGGGCTTTCCGTGGCCGACATCCCGGCCCTGTGCGAGTACGCGCACGCCACCAACGAGTGGAAACAGGGAAACCCTGAGCCCTTCACCGACGAGAAGTTCGCCGCCGCCATCAAGGCCGCCAACGCCTACGGCCAAACCCTCCTCGCCTAACCTACCAAAAAGGGACAGGTTTATTTTGGCAGGTTTTATCTGGGCAAACGCCATTGAACATCTGTTGAAATAGTTTAGCTTGCCAGTAAAGGGGGCGACCATCTACTCGATGGCCTCCCCCTTTCATTTGCTATTCCAACATACTGGGGTCAAATTCGCTTGCGGGGATCACACGGTACCCGTGACGCAGGAGCAGGTCGACGAAAACGCCGTTACCCGGTGTGAGCGTACCGCTAAAGGTGCCGTCGTAGATGTGACCCGCGCCGCACGAGGGGCTGTGATCCTGCAAAACGCACACAGCGATCTCGGACGGACCGCCCGCCTGCTCACACATATCGAGCGCACGTTGGGCACCCAGGCGAAACTCACGATCGACCGAGGCGCCCTCGCAGGTACGAACCTCGCCGTTCACAATCTCGGACGGCTTGCGCGGTGTGGGCAGACCGCCAAAGACCTCAGGGCACACCAACAGGACCTCGGTCCCTGTGCGTTCGCACGCTTCGACCAGCTCGCGATGGTAGTTGTCGAGCCCGTTATACTTGCAGCTCTCGCCCATCAAACAGGCACTTACCACGATCTTCATACATATCCCTCCCAAGCAAAACGCCCCATTTGAGATAGAAGCTCAAATGGGGCGTTCGATGCTGCGTAACCAGCCTTACTGCTGCTTTGGCATCAGCGGATTCTCACGCGTGAGGAGATTCATAAACTCCTCGCCCGTAATCGTCTCCTTCTTGTACAGATAACGAGCCAGCTCATGGAGCTTGAACTTGTTCTCCTTCAGGATCTGCAGAGCGCGGTCGTGCGCATCCTCGATCAGCTTGGCGACAATCGCGTCCACGCGCTCGGCCGTACCGGGGGCGCAGGTGAGCGACGTGTCCTGATTGAGGTACGCATTCTGGACGGTACCAAGCGCCATCATGCCAAACTCATCGGACATACCAAAGCGCGTCACCATGTTACGGGCGAGCTTGGTGGCCTGCTCGATATCGTTGGCGGCGCCGGTCGTCATCTCACCAAAGATGAGCTCCTCGGCCGCACGGCCACCGCAATAGACGGCGAGCTTGTCCAGGACCTCCTGGCGTGTGGTCAGGAAGCGCTCATCCTCCTCGACCTGCATGGTGTAGCCCAGAGCACCGCTCGTGCGCGGCACGATGGTGATCTTCGTGACCGGCGCAGAGCCCTTCTGGCGGGCGGCAACGATGGCATGGCCGATCTCGTGGTAAGAAACAACCTGCTTCTCGTGGTCGGACAGCACCGTGGACTTACGCTGCTGGCCGGCGATGACGACCTCCACCGACTCCTCAAAATCGTCCTGCGTAGCGCGCTTGCGGCCCTCACGGACGGCACGCAGGGCGCCCTCGTTGATGATGTTGGCCAGGTCGGCGCCCGAGGCACCGGGCGTGGCGCGGGCAATCGCGGTCAGGTCGATCGGCGGCTGCGTCTTCACGCTCTTGGCATGCAACTCAAGAATGTTCTTGCGGCCGGTCAGGTCGGGCAACTCAACGGGAATACGCCGGTCAAAACGACCGGGGCGAAGCAGGGCCGGGTCGAGGCTGTCGGGGCGGTTGGTAGCAGCGAGAACGACAATACCCTTGTGGTTATCGAAGCCGTCCATCTCGGTCAGAAGCTGGTTGAGCGTCTGCTCGCGCTCATCGTTGCCACTAAAGCCACCGCCATCGCGCTTCTTGCCGATGGTATCGATCTCATCGATAAACACGATGCACGGGGCCTTTTCCTTGGCCTGCTTAAACAGGTCGCGTACCTTGGCGGCGCCGCGGCCGACAAACATCTCAACAAACTCAGAACCAGAAATACTAAAGAACGGCACGCCCGCCTCGCCGGCCACAGCCTTAGCGAGCAGGGTTTTACCGGTACCCGGAGGGCCAACAAGGAGAGCGCCGCGCGGCAGCTTGGCGCCGATCTCCTCGTAGCGCTGCGGCTTCTCCAGAAAGTCAACGACCTCCTTGAGGGACTCCTTGGCCTCTTCCTGGCCGGCGACATCCTTAAAGGTCACGCCCACGTCCTTGGAGGCGATCACGCGCGCGCCGGACTTGCCCAGTCCACCGCCGCCAAAACCACCGCCGCCAAAGTTCATCGACGGACCGTCATCGCCCATGGCCTTCTTCATGCGGCGGTTGAGCCACCAACCGATCAGGAAGAAAATCGCCATGGGAAGAATGAGTGTGAGCAGGTAATAGGTCATCAGACCCGAGTTCTTATCGGGAACGACCGACTCAAGCGAGGCGCCAGATTCAAGCACGCGATCGGTAAAGCCCGCGTCATTCGGTACACCGGTCGTCTTGTAGGCGATGTTCTCGTCCTCGCCCTTCTTGGTGTAATAAATCGTGTAATCGTCCGTATTGTACTCGACCTTGTCGACGCTCTTCTTATCGAGCGCTTTGACAAACGTCGAGTAATCGGTCTTCGTAATCTGCTGCGTGTGACCGATGTTGGGGAACAGAACGGTCGAGAGCACGAGGTAGACGACGAAGGCGATGAGCACGTAGAGGATCATATTCCTTCTACGTTTGTTGTCATCCATCTCCATCTGCTTGAACTCCATCTACTGGGGTTGATAATGTTTTCTAGAATACCCAACCCGGACGGCGATAAACCGACGCCGGGCACGAAAGGACAGAGATGGCATCACTGGAAGTCGGCAAGGTTCAAATCTATACGGGCGACGGCAAGGGCAAGACGACGGCTGCGCTGGGGCTCGCGCTACGCGCCACGGGCTATGGACTTAACGTGCTCATGCTTCAGTTTGCCAAGAAGCTGCACTGTGCCGAACATGACGCAGCACCTCGATTGGGGCTACGCATCGTACAAGCCGACCGCGACACGCCCGAAGCCTGTGCCGCACAGATCATGGAGCTGGCGCGCGAGCAGATTAGCCAGGTCGACGTGCTGATCTTGGATGAGCTGGGAGAAGCCATGCGACGGGGCTTTGTGACGCGCGAAGATGTCGAAGCGTTGATCGCGATGAAACCGACCACCACGGAGCTCGTGTTCACCGGCCGTGGCTTGCTGCCCCTCGCCGACCTTGCAGACCTAGTAACCGAAATGCGCCCCGTCAAACACTACTTCGACGAAGGCCTCCTAGCCCGCCAAGGCATCGAATACTAGCCATTGCGGACGTCCCCAATGGCTAGGCAGTGGCGCGGCCGAGCCAGTTGCCGCTGTGATGGTAGACGGTGAACATCATGGCGGTGATTACCCAGGTTACGGGGTAGACCAGCAGCAGGTGCTCAAGCGACGGATCGAACGGCATAATCGCAAATACCCAGATCACCCTGAGCACGACGGTGCCAAAAATCGTGAGCAGCATGGGCTGCAAGCTCACGCCGGCGCCGCGAATGGATCCCGACGCGTTCTCGATAATCGAGAAAATCGCATAGAACGGCGCAATGAAGTGGAGGATGGTCGTGGTGTACGCCGAAATCGAAGCATCGTCGACAAACAGACGAGACAGCGGACCCGAGAATACCAGCAGCACGGCAGACAGGCCACCAATGAGCATAAACGACAGCACGAGCGACGTATGGTAGCCCTTGCGCATGCGCTCGTAGTTGCGCGCGCCAAAGTTCTGTGCCGAGAACGTGGTGATCGACACGCCAAGCGCCTCGGTAACCATCCAGACAATACCATCCAGGCGGCCCGAAAGACCCCAAGCCGTGGTGACATCGGCACCAAACGAGTTGATCGACACCTGAATCAAAACGTTGGAAATCGAATACGCAGCAGACTGAAAGCCAAGCGGCAGACCACACGAGATCATGCTCTTACAAATGTCAGGATCAATACCGAGCTTGGACAGTGAAAGCCGCCACGCACCCGGTGCGTGCATCATACGAATCACGATCATCGCGGCGTTGGAGCAAATGGTCAGCGCCACCGCGATGCCGCAACCCAGAGCCTCCATATGAAGCACGGCAACGAAGATGACATCCAGCACCGCATTAACAAGGCAACCGGAAGCGATGATCACAGCAGGCCCGCGCGTGTCGCCCACGGCGCGCAGCAATGCCGTTCCCATATTGAGCAGCAGCGCCGCAACCATGGCGGCAAAATAGCAACGGGCATAGGCCACGCCCTCGGCCAATAATTCATGCGGCGTGTTCATAAGCACCAGCATGGGCTCAACGAACACTATGCCAAGAATCGAGAAGGCGATGCCGCCCACCAGAGCGAGCGTCATGGCCGTATGGACCGATCGGCTCAGGCGCTCGTCATCGTGCTGGCCAAAAAACTGGCCCGTAATGACCGCGCAGCCGGCACCGACGCCGACACAAAAGCCGATGCAGAGCTC
Organism: uncultured Collinsella sp.; assembly: GCA_902478365.1. Lineage (GTDB taxonomy): Bacteria > Actinomycetota > Coriobacteriia > Coriobacteriales > Coriobacteriaceae > Collinsella. Next base: position 28,262 of record CABSKX010000015.1, read on the forward strand.
GGTGAGTACCATCGTGGCCTGAATGCCACCCAGCGCGAGCTTGCCGCCAAACTGACCGACGATATAGGTGCCGATAAGCGTGTATGCCTGCTGAAAAAACGAACTAAAGAAGATGGGAACACACAGCGACAGCAGCTGCTGCCAAATGACACCCTGCGTTACATCGATAGCCGTAGATTTCTTAGCCACACGCCCTCCCCGCTAGCGTACGTCATACAACAAAACGGCAATTTAAGACCAAAGCCAATACCAGCTTAGCACCGACCGATATCGGCCGAAACGCCCCAAACCAGAGCCCGGTGCGAAATATCTGCCTAGTGATACAGCCCCGGCTGGTAGTGATACTCGTTGCTCACGTGCGGGCACAGCTGCCAAAAGGCGACGGCACTCGCCGCGGCCACGTTGAGCGAATCAACCCCGTGCGCCATCGGAATGCGCACGGCTCGGTCGCAGCCAGCAATGGTCTTGGCGCCTAAGCCAGCACCCTCGGTGCCCATAAAGATTGCCAGGCGGTCAATCTCCTGCAGCGCGGGATCGTCCAACGACACCGAATCATCCGTCAACGCCATGGCGGCACACGAAAACCCGGCATCGTGCAGCGCCGCCAGCCCATCATGCGGCCATACGCGCGCCTCGCTGCCAATGCGCGTCCAGGGCACCTGGAACACCGTACCCATGCTCACGCGGGCCGAGCGACGATACAGCGGGTCACAGCACGTAGGACTCACCAAAATGCCATCGACGTTCAGCGCAGCCGCCGAGCGGAAAATCGCGCCGACGTTGGTGTGGTCGACAATGCCCTCGAGCACGCACACGCGCACCGGGCGCTCCCCCGCCGCCTCGACGACGCCGCCCAAGAACTCGGCTACCGGAATCTGACGCGGGCGACGGAACGCCGCGAGCGCACCGCGCGTCACGTTAAAGCCCGTCAGCTGCTCCATAAGCTCCATCGAGGCCACGAACACGGGAACCGGGCCCGCACCTTCGCGTACCGCCAGGCGCTCAAACAGCGGCATCATCTGGTCGAGCCAGCGTTCGCCCAAAAGAAAGCTCACCGGCTCGTATCCGGCGCGCACCGCGCGCTCGATGACCTTGGCACTCTCGGCGATAAAAATGCCCTTCTGCGGCTCCAGCACGCAGCGAAGCTCACGCTCGGTCAGTCGCACGTAGGCATCGAGCCGCTCGTCCTCGAGCGAATCGATTCGCAGCACCTCAACGGCATCAGTCATAGCAGCCAGCCCGCACCCTTCTTTACAGCACCTATACAAATATCGGGGCAACGCCATGCGCTGCCCCGCCACTCATTTCAACCCGATAATACCGAAGGGATAATCGGGTTTACGCCTCAACGCGACGATACGTCACGAACTCATAATCGAGACCCTCGTCACCCTCGCCCGCGGCAATCGTGGCAACACCGCCACGCCTCGCAATCTCCCACGCGGGATCGGCATCCAGATCGGGAAAGTACGTATCCACGTCATGCACGCAATGGTTATGCGTAACCTCGGCCTCGACGCAATACGGCAAGAACTGTCGATACACCTCGCCGCCGCCAATCATCCACGCAATGGGCTCATCGGCCACGGCGGCCAAGGCCTCGTCGACGCTATGCACCACGTCGACACCCTCGGCAGCAAAGCTCTCGTCGCGGGTGAGCACGATATTGCGGCGATTCTTGAGCGGTCGCCCGTCGGGAAAACTAAGCAGCGTCTTGCGCCCCATAATGACCGGGCAACCTTTGGTGCACGCCACAAAATGACGCATGTCGGCACGGTTGGACACCACCATGTCGCCCTCGCAGCCAATGCCCCAGTCATCGCACACGGCGACAATGGCAGAAAGCTTACACGTCATACGCGTCAACTACACCGCAATGGGGATGTTCTTGACCTGCGGGCCGTGCTCATAGCCCTCAACGATCAGATCATCGGTCGTAAACGCGTAGAAATCATGCACATCGGGGTTGAGCGTTACCTTGGGAGCCGCAAACTGCGGACGCTCGATAAGTTCGCGGATGATATCGACATGACGGTCGTAAATGTGGGCATCGGCAATCACGTGAAGCAGCTCGCCGGCGATCATATCGACCGACTGCGCAACCATCATCAGCAAAATGGCGTACTGGCACACATTCCAGTTGTTCGCGGCCAAAATATCCTGGCTACGCTGGTTGAGAATCATGTTGAGCGTCGGCTTGTCGTCCTGCGGACGCTGCGTGACGTTATAGGTCACGCTGTAGGCGCACGGATACAGATGCATCTCGGACAGGTCGCTAAACACATAGGTGTTCGTCATAATGCGGCGACTGTACGGCGTGTGCTTGAGGTCGTACAGCACGCGGTCCATCTGATCAAAGTCGCCCTCGGCATAATGGCTCTTCTGCCCAATCTGATACCCGTAGGCCTTGCCGATAGAGCCGGTCTCGTCGGCCCACTCATCCCAAATATGGCTGTTGAGGTCATGCACATTATTGGACTTCTTTTGATAAATCCATAGGATCTCATCCATAGCGGACTTGAGCGCCGTACGACGCAGCGTAAGCGCGGGGAACTCCTCGCGCAGGTCATAGCGCGCCGTAACGCCAAAGTTTTTAATGGTATAGGCAGGGGTGCCGTCCTCCCACACCGGGCGTACCTTTTGGCCCTCGGTCGTGGTGCCATGGTCCAAGATATCGCGGCACATGGATACAAACTGTTGATCAGCTTTGCTCATTGACCCTCCTGTCAGTCGCCTACAAGCGAGATTCATTGTAGCCCAGGCGCACGCGGCCCCACAGCCCAAACATAAGCCCTCATTTTCTGTCATATGCCAGAAATTCCTTGCGCAAATCTACACGTTCGCTATCCTATTGTTGACATATGTCAGAAAAGGAGTGCGCATGGCAGGAAGACGCGAGAAACTGCGCCGCGTCGGAATCATCCCCGAATATCGCGGTTTTACCCCCGATGGCCTGGCGAGCGGCGATGCCATCGACATGACGGTCGACGAACTCGAGGCGCTGCGCCTGTGCGACCTGGAAGGCCTTAACCAAGAGGCAGTCGCACAGCAGATGGGCATCGCGCGCGCCACGGTGGCGGCAATCTGCAGCCGTGCGCATCGCAAGGTAGCAAATGCGCTGGTCAACGGACGAGCGCTCATCATTGAGGGCGGCAATATCGCGTACTCCCCCATCACCACAGCGACGGCCGCATGGCCAGCAAAGGAGGTCGACACCATGAGGGTGGCAACCACGTACGACAACCGCAACATCTTTATGCACTTTGGCCGCAGCGAGCAGTTCAAGATCTACGACATTCAGGACGGCAAGGTGCTCAACGAGCAGGTCGTGGGCACCGGCGGCACCGGCCACGGCGCCCTGGCGGGCCTGCTCGCCAACGGCGGTGTGGACACGCTCATCTGCGGCGGCATCGGCGGTGGCGCCATCAACGCGCTTGCCCAAGCCGGCATCACAGTATACGCAGGTGCCCAGGGCAGCTGCGACGCTTGCGTCGAAGCCCTTATCGCCGGCACGCTCGCACAGAACGGCGAGGCCACATGCGGCTGCCACGGCCATGACCACGGCCACGCCCACGAACACGGCGAGTCCTGCAGCTGCCACGGCCATCACGAGCACGAGGGCCACGAGGGCTGTGGCTGCCACTAACGGCACGACACCGCGAGCTCGGGGCGCGACGCTGAACGCAACCCAACAATCAAAGCCAACAACAAAGGCCACCCGGTAGCTTCCGAGTGGCCTTTGCCATATCAAACTGGAATTAGAGCTCTATTTCTTATTACGCATCTGTGCTTCCATCTGGCGCAGCAGCTCCATATCGGACTTGGGACCGCCCGTACCCAAGCCGCCCATGCCGCCCAGACCCATAGCGTCCAGGCCAGGGATATTGGGCATGCGCATCCTCTTGCCCTTCTTACCCTTTTTGCCCTTCTTGCCGCCGGCCTGTGCCTGATTGGCCATCGTGCGCATGCGGCCCATCATCTTATTCATCTCGCCCCACTGCTTCATAAGGCTGTTGACCTCGGTGGGGGTTACGCCGGCGCCCTTGGCGATGCGCGCGCGGCGCTGGCCGTTGATGATGGAGGGACGCAGGCGCTCCTCCTTGGTCATCGACATGATGATGGCCTCGTTCTTATCGAAGATGCCCTCGTCCAGGTTGCCGCCCATCTGGTTGAGCGCACGCTGACCACCGGGGAGCATGCCCAGGATACCCTTCATGCCGCCCATCTTTTTGACGGCTTTCATCTGGTCGAGCATATCGTTCATGGTAAAGCCCTCGCGCAGCATGCGCTCGGCAGCCTCGAGCTGCTCGGCGTCGGCTGCCTCCTGGGCCTTCTCGATAATACCCACGACATCGCCCATGCCCAGAATGCGCTTGGCCATGCGGTCGGGGTAGAACGGCTCAAGCGAATCGGGCTTCTCGCCCATGCTCACGAACTTGATGGGCTTGCCGGTCACTTGACGCACCGAAAGTGCGCCACCGCCACGGGCGTCACCGTCGAGCTTGGAGATAATCACGCCATCAAAGTCGGTGCGCTCGGCAAACGTCGAGACCACGTTGACGATATCCTGGCCGGTCATGGCATCGACGACCATCAGCACCTGGTCGGGCTTGACGGCCTTCTTGATGTCGACGGCCTCCTGCATCATCTGCTCGTCAATCTGAAGACGACCGGCGGTATCGACAATGACCACGTCGCGCAGGTGGTCGACGGCCTCTTGGATGGCGCCCTTGGCAATATCGACCGGGTGCGCGCCGTCACCGCGGAAGACCGGCACGCCGATCTCGCCACCGAGCGTGGCCAGCTGGTCGGCAGCGGCGGGACGGTAGACGTCGCACGCGGCGAGCAGCGGCGAGCGGCCCTGCTTCTTGAGCAGGTAGGCCAGCTTTACGGCCGCCGTGGTCTTACCGGAGCCCTGCAAGCCCACGAGCATAATGACATTGGGAATGCGGTTGCTAAAGACGAGCTTGCTCTCGGTTGAGCCGAGCATCTCGGTGAGCTCGTCGAGCACGATCTTGACGACGTTTTGCGCCGGCGACAGCGACTCCATGACCTCGGCGGTCATGCAGCGCTCCTTGGTCTTGGCGACGAACTCCTTGACGACCTTAAAGTTAACGTCGGCCTCGAGCAGGGCCATGCGAATATCGCGCATGGCCGAAGTAATATCGGCCTCGGTCAGCTTACCCTTGCCGCGCAGGCGGTCAAATGTGTCGTTGAGGCGATCGCTCAGGGAATCAAACACTGGTTACTCCTTAGTTGGACTCGCCCACCAGGGCGCGGCAGAAATCTTTGGCGTTAAACTCCTGCAGGTCATCGACCTGCTCGCCCACGCCGATGCGCAGGATCGGGAGCTTGAGCTTCTCGGCCACGGCCATGGCAATACCGCCCTTAGCCGTGCCGTCGAGCTTAGTCATGATAATACCGTCCAGGCCCAGCGCCTCGTTAAACTCGAGCGCCTGGTTCAGACCGTTCTGACCAGTGGCGGCATCGATCACAAGCACGACCGAGACCGGCATGGGACCGGCGGCCATATTGGCGGCGCGCTTACGGGTCACATTGACCACCTTGGCGAGCTCGCGCATGAGCTCGGGACTCGTGTGCAGACGGCCGGCGGTATCGATGAGCACCAGGTCGCTGCCGCGCTTATCGGCCTCGTCGAGCACGTCATAGCACACGCTCGCAGGATCGGAGCCGCGGTCACGCTTGATAACCGGTACGCCGGCACGCTGACCCCACACATCGAGCTGCTCGATAGCGGCGGCGCGGAAGGTGTCGGCCGAACCGATAACCACGTTCTTGCCGCGGGCGGCCATGGCGCTCGCAATCTTGCCGACCGTGGTGGTCTTGCCGGCGCCGTTGATACCGACAAACAGCACGCAGCTCGGCGTATCGGAAAACGGGTCGCGCTCAACAGGCACAAAATGGCCCTCGAGCTGCTCGGCCAGGGCGCGACGAAGCTGCGGGGCGGTCTTGAGGTTCTTCTTGGCGGCGGCGTCACGCAGGTCATCGGAGACCTGAATGGCGACCTCGGCGCCCATGTCACCCATGACGAGGGTGTCCTCAAGATCCTCCCAAAAATCCTCGTCGACCTCACCGCCAAAGTAGAAGACCTCGTTGAGGGCCTCGCGGCTGCGCTCAAGTCCGCGCGAGAGTGCGTCAAAGAATCCCATTATGCATTCACGACCTTTCCGGTTTCGCGATCGAGTTTTTGCGAGACGACGCGACTGACGCCGTCGGCTTGCATCGAGACGCCATAGAGGACGTCAGCGTCCTCCATAGTACGGCGCTGATGCGAGATTACCAAGAGCTGCGTATCGGAACGCAGCACATCGAGGGCGCCGATGAGCTTGGACAGGTTGGCGTCGTCGAGCGCAGCCTCGACCTCGTCCAGCACATAGAACGGCACCGTGCGCGTACGGTATACGGCAAAGAGCAGGGCGAGCGCCGTCAGACTCTTCTCGCCACCCGACATGAGCATCATCTTGGTGATGCGCTTGCCGCGCGGCTGCGCCACGACCTCAATGCCCGTCTCGGCCGGATGCTCGGGGTCGGTCATCTCCAGATGCGCCTGACCGCCCGGGAAGAGCATGGCGAAGATCTCGCGGAAGTTCGCATCGACCTTCTCAAAGGTCACCAGGAAGGCCTTGCGCATCTTGCGATCGATCGCCACGGTGATCTTGGTGAGCGCCTTGCGCGCGCTCTCCAGATCGGCCAGCTGCTCCTCGATGTAATCGGCGCGGCGCTTGAGCTGCTCGTACTCCTCCATGGCGACTTGGTTCACAGGACCCAGGTTGTTGATCTGGCGCACGAGTTGGTTAAGCTCGCGCTCGGCGGCGTCGCGATCGGTGGGCGCCGGCAGCATGAGCGCTTCCTCGAGCACCGTAGTGCCATCAGCGGTGATGGCCTTGATGGCAGCCTCGACCTGCACCTCGAGCTTGCCGCGTGCGACCTTGAACTCGTTTTGCGTCGCCGTGGCAGCATCGACCCGCTCCTTGGCGCGGGCGACCTCGGTCTTGGCGTCCTCGATGGTCTTCTTTAGCGAAGCCGAGTCCGCCTCCTCAAGCGTTGCCTGATCGCGCAAGCGCGCAGCCCAGTCCGAGGCGCGCTCCAACAGGGCAGAATAGCGCTCGTGCATGGGATCGACGCGAAGGCGCAGCAGCTCAAGCGAGCGCGAGGCCTGGCGTGTTCCGCGGATACGGCGGTCGATGCCTTCCAGGCGATGCTCAAGATCGGGCACGCGGCCCTTCAGCGAACGCAGGCGCTCGCTCGTCTGGGCCAGGCGGACCTTAGCATCGGCGAGCTTGCCGGCTGCCTCGGAATCATCACGGCGCACGCGATCGAGCTCATCATTGGCCTCGGCAATCTGCAAGCCCAGATCGCTCGCTTGCGCACGAGCCTCGTCACGCGAACGGGTAAGTTCATCCACGCGCGGACGTGCAGCACGAACGGCCTCGGCAGCCTGCTCGCGGCGCTTGGAAATACGCACGCGCTCGACCTCGGCGTTGTTGGCACTCTGCTCCAGGCGGCCGATCTCGGACAGCAGGGAGCGACGCTCGCCCTCAAGGCGGGCAATCTCGCCGGCAGCATCGCCCTCGGCAGCACGGGCCTCCTCAACGGCCGCATTGGCCTCGACGACCTGATCAGAAACATGCTCAAACGCGGCAGCAAGATCGGGCTCCAGGCCTTCCAGCTCGCGGATACGACGCTTGCGCTCCAGGGCGCCCGAAGCCTCGCCGGCATCAAGCCCCACGCGAACCAGGCCGCCGCAGGCAACGCGGGCGCCATCGGGAGTCACATAGGTCACGCCATCAACGACCGGCGCGGACAGCGCGGCAGCCAAGTCATCGACCACGTAATAGCCGCCGAGCAATGCCTCGACGACCGGACCGTAGCCCGCTCGCACGGACAGACGATCAACAAGACGGGTACCGGCGGCACCCTCGGCAGCCGCAGAGCCACTCACGCTGCGCGCCACCAGCAGTGCCTCGCCCGAGGCCTTCTTCTGGTCCAGGGCGGCGCGACCGGCGCGCTCAAGTGCGGCGGCGTTATCGAACAACAGGGCATCGATATCGCCGGCGAGCAGCTGCTCAACCAGGCCCTCAAGCTCACGAGGTGCCTCGAGCACATCGCCCAGACGACCCGAGACATCGTCGCCCAGCGCGCCCACCAGACGGCTTACGAGCGGCGAGCTGTCGGCCATGCGAGCATCAAGCTTCTTTTGGCTGGAAAGCTCCGAGCGCACCTCGGACAGCTTGTTGCGTGCCTCGCCTTCGCGGGCACGCAGGTCCTTGAGGGCAGCCCGTGCCGTCTCGGTGGCCTCGCGCGCATCGCTCTGGGCCTGACGAGCCGCCTCAAGGGCGCTCTCAAGCTCCTCAGCACGGTCGCGGCGGCTATCAAGCGATGCCGTGACCTCCTCGAGCTGTTCATCGATCTGCTCCAGGCGCGAGGCATACATGTTGTCCTCGACCTCGGCGTTGCTCAGCGAGTCCTTCACCTTGGCGAGCTCGAGCGCAGCATTATCGGCAACGCGCTGCACATCGCGCTGTTCGCGCGTGAGCTGCGAAATCCGATTGTCGAGCGCAACGCGACGCTCGTGGAGCTCGGCGGCGGCAGGACCAGCGGCGTCAACGTCCTCCTGGGCCTGCATATGCGCGCCGGTCACTTCCTCGAGCTGAGCACGTGCGTCCTCGATCTCATCGACCACGCGACGGCGCTGATGCTCGGAGCTCGAGATCTGGCCACGCATGTCGGACAGGCGCGACACCATGTTATGGCCCTTTTCCTCGAGCAGGCGCATATCGGAGTTAATGCGACCGACCACGTCTTGCATATGACGGCGCTGCTCGCCCAAGTCGCCCACAAACAGGCCCTTTTCCTCGAGCATAACTTGGAGCTTCTCGAGCTCGCGCTCCTTTTCACCCAAGCGGTATTGCGCGAGCTCAAGCTCGGCAGCGCCCTCCTTGGAGCGGCTCTCCAGGTCGTACCACTGCGATTGCAGTGAACGCAGCTCATCGACGGCCAGCATCTGCGTAAGCTCGTTCGCGCGCGAGGACAGCTCTTTGTACTTGCGCGCGCGATCGACCTGACGCTCCAGCGGCCGCAGCTGACGGGCGATTTCCTTATTGATATCGCGGGCACGGGTCAGGTGCTCGTCCATCGACTTGATCTTTTTAAGCGCACGTTCCTTGCGACGCTTGTGTTTGGAGATGCCGGCGGCCTCCTCAATGAGGGCACGGCGCTCCTCGGGGCGGCTTTGCAAAATGGCATCGAGCTTGCCCTGGCTGATGATGGAATGCGTATCCTTGCCCAGTCCCGAATCGTGCAGGATATCCTGGATGTCCATCAGGCGGCACGGGCTCGAATTGATGAGGTACTCACTCTCACCCGAACGATACATGCGGCGGGTGATGGCCACCTCGTCAAAGTCGACGGGCAGCATATGGTCCGAATTGTCGAGAACCAGCGTGACCTCGGCCACGCCTACCGGCTTGCGCGCCGACGAGCCCGAGAAGATGACGTCTTCCATGGCCTGGCCGCGCAGCTGCTTGGCGCTCTGCTCGCCCAGAACCCACAGAATCGAGTCGGAGATGTTCGATTTTCCCGAGCCGTTGGGACCGACGATGACGGTCAGGCCCGGCTCAAACGTCATATGGGCGCGGTCGGCAAACGACTTGAACCCTTTGAGCGTGAGGGACTTGAGATACACGGTTCCTCGCTTAAACAGGCTTCTTGTTCAGAATCACGCCGTTGGTGGTGTAGCCCATGCGGTCGAGCGCCTCGAGTGCAGCGGCTCCCTCGGCTTCCTTCTTGGAGGAACCGGTACCGCGGCCCTGGCGGATGCCGTCGATGAGCACCACAGCGGTAAAGGTGGGCGCATGCGCGGGGCCCTCGGAGCCAACCAGCTTATACGCGGGAGGCTCGTGGCCGTCTGCCTGCACACACTCCTGCAAGAACGACTTGGGGTTCGCGGGGTGCTCGGCACGCTCGGAAGCCAGGTGCGGCTTGAGTGTACGGTGGATAAACTCCGCCGCCGCATCCCAGCCGGCATCCAGATACAGCGCGCCCACGAGCGACTCATAGACATTCTCGAGCGCAGAGTGCAGGCCGCGCGCGCCGGTACCGGTCTCGGAGGCACCAAAGATGATGATGTCGTCGATGCCCAGCTCATGGGACACCTCGGACAGCGTGGCGCCCGAGACGAGCGACACCTTCAGGCGTGTAAGCTTGCCCTCGTCAAACTCCGGGTAGGACTCAAAGAGCGAGCGGGCAACCACGGCGCCCAAAATGGAATCGCCCAAAAACTCAAGGCGCTCATAGCTCGCCGAGACGGGCTGACCTTCCACGGCAGAGGGGTGCGTAAGCGCCGCGCGCAGCAGCACCTTGTTATTGAACTCGTGGCCCAGGATTTCCTGGGCGCGCGCGAGTCGTTGAGATAAAGCCAAGACTTAGGCCTCCTTGGCGTTTTCAATAGCGTCGACAGCGTCGGCGACAGAGTTGAGCGACAGCAGGGTCTCGTCATCGATCTCGAGGTCGAACTCGTCCTCGATGGCCGTCACCAGCTGCAGACGCTCGAGCGAATCGGCATCGAGATCGTCAAAGGTAGTCTCGTCGCTAATGTCGGCGACATCGACGCCCAGAACGTCAGCGGCGACTTCGGCGATCTTATCGAAGATTTCGGAGCGGTCCATAGCGCTTCCTCTCGTATTGCGTGAACATCAACGCGCTGGCGCCGCAAGCGCAGCGCCAAGACACGGTTTTGATTCTACCCCACGACGCAGGCCGCGAGGCACATAACAGCGCTCTAACTCGCTCCTACAAAACGATGCCGTCCATAGAGTTGGCGACGTTCTCGACAAGCCCGGCGCGTACGGCCTCCGCCGCGGCGAGCGTACCGTTTTTGACGGCCTCGACCGAGGTGGCACCGTGGCCGATCAGGACCACGCCACGCAGGCCCAGCAGAATGGCGCCGCCCTTAGCATCGCCCGAGAGCTTTGCCTTGATCTCGCGCATCTGCTTTTTGATGAGCAGCGCGGCAATCTTGGTGCCAAGCGAAGCCATAAAAGCACCCTTGAGCTCTTGCAGCAAAAACTTAGCGGCGCCCTCGGTTGCCTTGAGCGCGATGTTGCCCGACATGCCATCGGCAACGACGACGTCAAAGTTACCCGAGGTCAGGTCGGTGCCCTCGCAGTTGCCCACAAAGCCGGGAACGGCGGCCTTCATGGCAGGGAAGCAGGACTTGGTAAAGATGGAGCCCTTCTCATCCTCGGTGCCGTTGCCGAGCAGACCGACGCGGGGATGCTCAATGCCCAAGACGACGCGCGCATAGGCGCTACCCATCTGGGCAAAACGCACCATGTCGTCGACCTCGACATCGGGGTTGGCGCCCATGTCGCACAGGACCGTCAGGCCGCCGGCGCGGTTGGGCAGTGCATTGGTAAGGCACGGACGTACCGGTTGCTTCTTGCCCTCGGCCTGATACCTAAACGGCGTCACGTAGGCGGTAGCGGCAGCGGTCATGGCGCCGGTGGAGCCGGCAGAGAAGAACGCATCCGCGTTGCCCTTCTTAATGGCGCGGCAGGCAAGCACGATCGAGGACTTGCGCTTGGTCATCACGGCTCGAATGGGATCGTCATCCATGGCGATAACATCGGGCGCCTCCAAGGCCTCAACGCGAGCGTGAGCCGCGGCAAAGGGGTTCACGATCTCTGCAGGACCGACGGCCAGGACCTCGATATCGGGATCCGCCGCAAGCGCCGCCTCGATACCGTCGAGGACGACCTGAGGCTTCTCGTCTCCGCCCACAACGTCTACACAAACGCGAACGTTACTCATATACATACTCCTTATACAAAAATGGCCGACTCATTGAGCCGGCCATTGTGGTTCCAGTTGGAACGGCATCGCATCCAGAGTATACAGTTACTCGGTAACGATAACCTCGCGGTCCTTGTAGAAACCGCAGCTGGGGCACACGTGGTGCGGGAGCTTGACAGCGCCGCAACGGGGGCACGTGGACTGAGCCGCAGCCGAGATCTTCATGTTGGCGGAACGGCGGGTGTGAGTGCGGATACGACCCTGCTTTTGTTTAGGTACGGGCATAGTGACCTTCCTTATGAACTATCCAGTGTGGCGATTACGCGCAAGTAGCGATACTACCACAGTTTTACTCGTCAAGCTTGAGATTCTTCAATGCTGCAAATGGATTTTCCGTGGCATCGGCCCATTCGGCCTCTGCTTGAGCGGCGCAATCGCATTGCTCGACGTTGAGATTGATGCCGCAAGTGGGGCATAGGCCTCGGCAATCGGGCTTGCACAGGACAACGAACGGCGTGTCCATGACGACCGCGTCGTTGATGGGCTCACCCAGATCGACGATGCGATCCTCGCCCAGTAACTCGTAGCCGTCCTCGTAAGCCTCGGGGTCCTCGGGCTCGTTAAAGAGATAGAATTCCTCAATCTCACCGGCAATATCAAACGAAGCGGGCTCAAGGCAACGGTCGCACTCACCGGTTGCGTGCGCGCGGACCATACCCGTAAGCAGGACACCGGTGCCGGCATTGGTAAAGACCACGTCGTAGTCAATTCCGTCCTGCAGCTGGTACTCCTTCTCGCCCACCGTATAGGTGGCGACATCGACCTTACCGGTCAGCGGATACGAGTCTCCGGGAAACTCAAGCTGCTCGGAAAGATCGACGGTAACGCTCGGGAACTCAGCCATTACCACTGACCATTCTGCTGGGCGGCACCCTCGTTGAGCTGCTGACGGCAACGGGTGACGGTGCCGGTCAGGCTCTTAAGGTTCTCCTCGAGGTGCGTAAAGACCTGCTCGGCGTAATCTTCGGCGGCATAGCGCGTCTCGCGCTCATACTGCTGGGCACGGTCGCGAATGTCGTCGGCCTGCTGCTGCGCTAAGCGGACAATCTCCTGCTCACCGGCAATGGTGAGGGCCTGCTGCTGAGCATCGGCAATGATGGAATCGGCCTGAGCGGCGGCGGAAGCCATAAGCTCCTCGCGCTCCTTGAGGATACGGCGGGACTTCTGCCATTCCTCGGGATAGCTCATGCGGATCTCGTCGAGGATGTTAAAGAAGACGTCGGCGTCGATAACCTTCATCTGGGCGTTCTTGCCGAACGGCGTCTTAGCCTCTTCGATGAGCCCCTCGAGCTCGTCGACAAGACTCACGATCCTGTCGCCAGGAAAATTCTCGCCCGGCATCCGGTCTCCTTTCATAGGTAACATATCATCGTGTTAGTTTACCACATGCCACCAGGCATTAAAAAACGTCACGAAAAGCGATGTTTGAGCGCCTTGACCACATTGGGCGGAACAAAATTAGAGACGTCGCTACCGAGCGATGCAATCTGGCGAACCACCGAGCTCGAGATATAGCCGTACTGCGGCGCACTCATGACAAAGATGGACTCCAGCTCGTTGTCCAGGCGGTAGTTGAGGTCGGCCTGCTGCAGCTCGTACTCAAAGTCGGTCATGGCACGCAGGCCCTTGACCACGGCCCCTGCTCCCTGTTCGCGGGCAAAATCGACCAAGAGGCCGGTGAAGGGCAGCACCTCGACGCCGTCAATATCACCGAGCGCCTCACGGGCCAGCGCCACGCGCTCGTCGAGCATAAACGTGGTGCCGACGCCGTTTTTGCCCTGCGACTCGGCAACGGCCACGATCACGCTGGGAAAGATGCGGCGGGCGCGGCGAATCACGTCGATATGGCCAAACGTGATGGGATCAAAGGTGCCCGGGACGATCACGCGGTTGATGGTGTCATTCATGGGCGTCCTCCAAAGGCGCATCCTCGTCATGGTCGCTGTCGTCGGCATTGTCGGCCTCGTTCGTGGCCGACCAGCGCAGCAAGTCAACCGAAGTTATGCCGTAGCGCTTCTCGCGCACGGTCTCAAAACCGGTCGGGTGAGCGCCCGTATCGGCCGCGGCGTGCTCAAAGAGCGCGTAGGCGCCCGGCGCCAGCAAGCCTTGCTGAGCTAGGTTTTGCAGCAGCTCCTCGACCGGCTCGGAGCCAAAAGCATAGGGCGGGTCGAGCAGGACCAAGTCGAAGGGACCGCCCGGCACGCGGCCGCGCGAGGCGCTCGCCAGCACGTCACCCGTCACCACGCGCCAACGCGCACGGTCACGGCAGAGCGACTCGATATTCTTGGTAATCAGACGAGCAGCGTTGCGATCGATCTCGAACGTGGTGAGCGAGCGGGCACCACGCGAGAGCATCTCGATGCCCAAGGCGCCGGAGCCGCCAAAGGCATCCAGCACGCGGACCTCGTCCAGATCGAAGTCGAATGCCGACATGACCATAGACTGTCTCTTATACACATCTGACGCTGCCGACGAGCG
>CABSKX010000016.1 GCA_902478365.1 uncultured Collinsella sp.
CTCCTGCGAGACCGACTTCGTCGGCTCCAACGCCAAGTTCACCGGCTTTGCTTCCAAGGTCGCTGAGGTTGTCGCTACCACCGAGCCTGCTGACGTCGACGCTCTGCTCGAGAAGCCGATGGGCGAGGAGACCGTTTCCTCCGAGCTCACCGAGATGATTCACATCATGGGCGAGAACATGAAGATCTCCCGTTTCGCCGCCCGCAAGGCTGAGAACGGCGCTCTCGCTTCTTACATCCACATGGGTGGTAAGATCGGCGTTCTCGTCGAGTTCGCTTTCGAGAAGGCCGAGACCGCTCAGGCTGAGTCCTTCAAGACCTTTGCTCACGACGTTGCCCTTCAGGTTGCCGCCGTCGCCCCGATCTGCGCTACCCGCGATCAGGTTCCGGCTGAGACCGTCGAGCACGAGAAGCAGATCTACATGGCTCAGGCTGCCGAGTCCGGTAAGCCCGAGGCTATCCAGGAGAAGATGGCTGTTGGCCGTCTGGAGAAGTTCTACAAGCAGTCCGTGCTCACCGAGCAGGAGTTCATCAAGGACAGCTCCCTCACCATCAAGAAGTACGCTGAGCAGGTCTCCAAGGAGCTCGGCGACACCATTACCGTCGTTGCCTTTGACCGCCTGGTCCGTGGCGAGTAAATAAGCTCTTGTAGCTGGTAATGAGCAGGCTGTGGGTTTTACTCACAGCCTGCTTTTTCATGGCTCTCCGTTAAGCCTTTGATATTATGTTATGAGTCTAATTAAAGGAGGATCGCTTTGTCCGACATCCGATATAAACGCGTGCTTCTGAAGCTCTCCGGTGAAGCGCTGATGGGCGATGGCAACTACGGCATCGACCCCAAGGTTACCGATCATCTTGCCAAGCAGGTCAAGGAGCTGCTCGCCGTTGGTCATGAGGTCGGCGTCGTTGTCGGCGGCGGCAATATTTTCCGCGGCATGGCAGGCGCCGCCGGTGGTATGGACCGCGCCCAGGCCGATTACATGGGCATGCTCGCTACCGTTATGAACGCGCTTGCCCTGCAGGATGCCTTCGAGCACAACGATGTTCCCTGCCGCGTGATGAGCGCTATCCAGATGAACGAGATCTGCGAGCCCTATATTCGCCGTCGCGCCATCAACCACCTGTCCAAGGGCAACGTCGTTATCTTTGCCGCCGGATCGGGTAATCCGTACTTTACGACTGACACCGCCGCGGCCCTTCGCGCCTGTGAGATCGGTGCCGAGATTCTGATTAAAGCCACCAAGGTTGATGGCATCTACGACAAGGATCCCGTCAAGTGCGCTGACGCCGTCCGCTTTGACAAGATCACCTATCACGAGGTGCTCGTTCGCGGCCTGCAGGTTATGGATTCCACGGCTACGGCTCTTTGCCAGGACAACCGTATGCCCATTTTGGTCCTCAACATCGATGGCGAGGACTCCGTCAAGCGCGCGCTCGCGGGTGAGCCCGTCGGCACGCTCGTCTATCAGGAGGATTAAGCATGGCAGAGAACATCACCGCCCACATGGACAAGTCACTCGAGTCCCTCAAGCATAACTTCTCCAAGGTCCGCACTGGCCGCGCCAACGCTAACATTCTGTCCGACATCACCGTCGACTACTACGGTGTTCCCACGCCCGTCACGCAGGTTGCCGCCGTTAAGACCCCCGAGGCCCACATGCTGCTTATCGAGCCGTGGGATAAGGCGCTCATCAATGCCATCGTCAAGGCTATCAGTGCCTCCGACCTGGGCATTACCCCCAACTCCGATGGTACCGTCGTGCGTCTGCCGTTCCCGGCTCCCACCGAGGAGCGTCGTCGCGAGCTCGTTAAGGAGTGCCGCGAGTACGCCGAGCAGGCCAAGGTCTCCATCCGCAACATCCGCCGCGACTTTAACAATAAGCTTGAGCGCGACGAGGAGCTCACCGACGACGATGTTCGTCGCGAGCAGGCCAAGGTTCAGAAGCATACCGACGAGTATGTTGCCAAGGTCGAGGAGCTTCTGAAGGAAAAAGAAGCCGAGGTCATGGAGATCTAAGGTGCAATACGACGAGCATAAACTGGTCGAGTACTTTGCCGACGCCCCTGCGGGCGTCGGTTTTTCCGACCTTGACCTCAATAACATTCCGCACCATATTTCGTGCATTATGGACGGCAACGGCCGTTGGGCCACGTCGCGCGGTCTTGCCCGCACCGAAGGCCACAAGGCCGGCATCGTCTCGCTGCGCGAGATTATTACCGCCTGCGTGCGCCTGGGCGTCGACGTGCTTTCGGCCTATGCGTTCTCGACCGAAAACTGGAGTCGCCCGCAGCACGAAGTCAACGTTCTGATGCACCTGTTTGCCAAGACGTTTATCGATGAGCTGCCGCTGCTTAAGCGTGAGAACGTCCGCGTTGTCTTTTTGGGCGATATTTCCGCGCTGCCCAAGAAGACCCGCGACGTCTTTGAGCGCGGCCTTGCCGAGTGCGCCGACCATACCGGTATGACGCTGGCGCTGGCCGTTAACTACGGTGCCCGTGCTGAGATCACCCGCGCTGTCCGCCAGATCGCGCTTGATGCGGCCGCCGGCAAGATCGATCCCGCCGCGGTTGACGACAATATGGTGGCTTCGCACCTGTACACCGCCGGTCTTCCCGATCCGGAGCTTGTGATTCGCACCTCCGGCGAGCTTCGTCTTTCGAACTATCTGCTGTGGCAGGTTGCCTATTCCGAGTTCTATGTCACCGATACCTATTGGCCCGACTTTGACCGCTGGGGCCTTGTCGACGCCATTTTGGCCTACCAGGGTCGCGACCGTAGGTTTGGTGGACTGAGCAAGACCGAGGAGGCTTAATCGTGTCCGAACGTCCCAAGGCATCCGCTCCCAAGGCGCCTACTTCCGCGACGCCCGCGCGTAAGGCTGCCCCTGCAGGGGCGCCCGCAGCGAAGGGCAGCTCCGGTTCATGGCTGGCGGGCTTTATCACCCGCGCTGCCGCCGGTATCGTCTATGCCGTTGTATTTATCCTATGCCTGGTTTTGGGTATTGTGCCCACGGCGATCTTCGTTTCCGTCATGAGCGGTCTGTGCTGCTATGAGTTCTTCCGCATGACGAGGCTCGACGGCAAGGTTGCCAACGAGCGCCTTGGTATTGCTGCCGCCGTGCTCTTTCCGCTCTCGGCACTGGGCGATTCGCTGCTGTTGAACGCCCTGCTGTTCGCTTTGATGCTTGCGGTTGGTATCTGGTATGTCTGGTCTCCGCGCACTCGCATCTCTGACGTTGCCATGACGCTCATGGGCCCGATCTACACTGGCTTTATGCTGTCGGCTATCGTGCTGCTGCGCGATGCCGTGCCCGGTTTTGCCGGCGCCCTGCTTTCGGTGGGCGTTTGCGCGTCCCTTTGGGTCTCCGACTCGTTTGCCTACATCGTGGGCAGCCGCATCGGCAAGCATAAGATGGTTCCCAAGATCTCTCCCAAAAAGAGCTGGGAAGGCTTTGTCGGCGGCATCTTGGGCTCTGTCTTGATCTGGCTCATCCTGTGGGCAACGCACTTCTATAAGCTGAGCCTGCCCTATGCACTGCTGTGCGGCGTGGTCGTCTCCATCCTGGGCGTTATCGGCGACCTCATCGAGTCGCGTATCAAGCGCGGCGTGGGCGTCAAAGATTCCGGCAATCTCATCCCGGGCCACGGCGGCATGCTCGACCGCAGCGATTCGCTCATCTTTGGCTGCATTACCGCGCAGCTGCTGCTGATGATCGGAGGCGTGCTGTAATGGCTTATCAGACCACCTACGGTCCCGACGGGCGTCTTCGTGTTGCCGTTCTGGGCTGTACGGGTTCTATCGGCACTCAGGCGCTTGACGTGTGCCGCCAGCATGCCGATCGCCTGCAGGTGACGGCACTGTCCGTAAACTCCAGCACCTCCGAGCTCGTTGCCGCTGCCCGTGAGTTCTCGGTTCCGGCGGTTGCCGTGGCGGACGTCTCCCATGGCGCCGACGCCGTCCTGCAGGAACTGCCCGAGGGCACGGAGCTCGGCGTTGGCGCGCAGGCCGTGTGCGAGCTTGCACGCCGCGATGATGTCGATTGCGTGCTCGTGGCCATCGTGGGCGCTGCCGGTCTCGAGGCGAGCCATGCTGCCCTGACCTCGAACAAGCGTCTTGCCCTGGCTAACAAGGAGTCGCTCGTTGTCGGTGGCGATCTGCTTATGCCGTTGGCGCAGCCGGGTCAGCTTATCCCGGTCGACTCCGAGCATTCTGCCATCTACCAGTGCTATCTGGGCGAGAATCCGCGCGAGGCTCACTGCATTTGGCTTACCTGCTCGGGCGGCCCGTTCTTTGGCCGCACACGTGGCGAGCTCGATCGCATGACGCGCGCCGATGCCCTGGCGCATCCTACGTGGGCTATGGGTGCCAAGATCACGATTGACTCCGCCACCCTCATGAACAAAGGTCTGGAGCGTATCGAGGCCATGCATCTGTTTGGCTGCGATCTCGATTTCATTAACGTGGTCGTGCAGCGCCAGTCTAAGATTCACTCCATGGTCGAGTTTGCCGACGGCTCTGTGATGGCGCATCTCGGTGCCTCCGACATGCGCATTCCCATCCAGTTTGCCTTCTCGTATCCCGAGCGTTGGGATACGCCGGCTTCGCGTATTGATTTCCGCGAGTTGGGGCAGCTTACCTTTGACGCGGCCGATATGGATACCTTTCGCTGCCTTGCGCTGGCCGAACGTGCCGGCAAGACGGGCGGCACCATGCCGTGCGTGCTCAATGCCGCCAACGAGGTCGCCGTCGATGCCTTCCTGCATGATGGCTGCAGTTTTACCGATATCGACCGCATTGTGGAATCCTGCATGGATGCTCACGATGCGCAGACGGTCGATTCGTTTGATCAGCTTCGCGAAATCGATGCGTGGGCGCGTGAAAAGGCCGCGCAGGTGCTCGCCGCAACCCGTTCTTAACCCATAAGGATTGCTTTTTCGTTTTATGGATACTGTTCTGAGCGTTCTCTCATCGGTCTTTTGGGGCCTGCTGATGCTTTCCGTCCTCGTGTTTTTGCACGAGGGCGGCCACTTTTTGGCGGCGCGTGCCTGCGGTGTCCGCGTGACTGAGTTCTTTTTGGGCCTGCCGTGTCGCTTTGATATCCACCACACGTCGCGTCGCATCGGCACCAAGTTTGGCGTGACGCCGCTGCTGCTGGGTGGGTATGCTGCCATCTGTGGCATGGATCCGACCGACGTCTCATGCGCCGACCGCGTGCTCGCGGCTATCTATCGTCATGGTCGCGTGACCGTGGCCGACCTTGCTGTCGAGCTTGAGCTTTCCGAGGAAGATGTGCTCGAGGCATGCGCCCTGTTGTTGGGCTGGGGTTCCATCGCACCCTGGTATGAGGAAGGGGAGAAGCCCTCGCCGAGCTACTATCCCACCAAGTATCAGACGCTGCCGCGAGACGCGGCGGGATACACCACCTTTGACGGCCGCCGGTTCGATCGAGAGCATGCGACTGCCGAGGGCGATGTGTGGGAGCTGCCGTGCGGCGAGGCCGAGTTCCTTGCACAAGAGCGTTCGCACACCTATCTTGGCCAGGGCTTTCTCGAGCGCGCCTTTATGCTGCTCGCGGGCATTATTGTCAATATCTTGACGGGCTTTTTGCTCCTTATGAGTATCTATTCCATCGCAGGTGTCACGGTACCGGTGGATACCAATGTGATTGGCCAGGTTGACGAAGGCTCGATTGCCGCCGCGGCGGGAATCGAGGGCGGTGACGCGATCCTTTCGGTCGACGGAGTATCGTGCTCTACCTGGATGGACGTTTACGATGCCATCGGCAAGGCTGCCGGTAAGGACGATATCGCCATCGAGTACGAGCGTGACGGCAAACAGCATTCGACCACGGTTGCGCTCAAAGAGGACGAGCGCCTGGGTGTGTATGCCTCTACACAGGTGGTTCGTTTGGACCCCATCACGTCGGCTCGCCTGTCGTTCTCCTATGTCGTGCAGACAGCGGAGGGTGTGATGCGCCTGCTCCAGCCGCAGCATACGATGGAGATTCTCGATCAGTCCTCTTCGATCGTGGGTATTAGCGTTATGTCCTCACAGGCTGCTGCTGCCGGCCCTGCCACGTTCCTTTCGTTTGCCGCCCTCATTTCGTTCTCGCTTGGCTTTATGAACCTGCTGCCCATCCCACCGCTCGACGGCGGCAAGCTGGTCATCGAGATCATTCAAAAGATTGCGGGCCGCGAGCTTCCGCTCAAGGTCCAGACGATTGTGAGCTATGTGGGCATCGCGCTCTTTGCGCTGTTGTTTGTCTATATGCTTCGTTCCGACGTCCTTCGATTTATTCTGTAGGGGAGTGTTTGGATTGTCTTTATCCCATCCTTTGCCTCGCGGGCTGACGCGCCCCGTGCATGTGGGCGGCGTGCAGATTGGTGGCGGCGCGCCGGTGGTGGTCCAATCCATGACCTGCACCGATACCGCCGATGCCCAGGCAACGCTTGCGCAAGTATGCGCGTTGGCGCAGGCTGGCTGCGATATCGTGCGCGTGAGCGTGCCCACCGAGGCCGCGCTTGAGGGTTTCCGCACCATCTGTGCCGAGTCTCCGGTGCCGATTGTCGCCGATATCCACTTTAACCATAAGCTCGCCATTGGTGCCGTTGAGGCCGGTGCTGCCAAGCTGCGCATCAATCCCGGCAATATCGGTGATTGGGCCAAGGTTGACGCAGTGATCGATGCTGCGGGTGCCGCTGGCTGTGCGATTCGTATCGGCGTCAATGCCGGTTCGCTTGAGCAGGATATCGCCGAGCGCGACGACCTCACGCAGCCCGAAAAGCTCGTGATGTCGAGCGAGCGTTTCGTCAAGCATTTTGAAGACCGCGGCTTTACGAACATTGTGCTTTCGGCCAAGGCCCATAGCGTGCAAACGACGCTCGATACCTATCGAGCCCTGTCGCGCGAGATTCCCCACGTTCCGCTTCACCTGGGCGTGACGGAGGCCGGAACCAAGCTGCAGGGCACCATCAAGAGCTCGGTGGGACTCGGTATCCTGCTGTCTGAGGGCATCGGTGACACCATGCGCGTCTCGCTCACGGCCGATCCGGTTGAGGAGCCGCCGGTCGCCTGGGGAATTTTGCAGTCCCTGGGTCTGCGTCGCCGTGGTCCCGAGATTGTCTCGTGCCCCACGTGCGCCCGCTGCCAGGTTAACCTGATTCCTATCGCCGAGGAAGTAACCGAGCGGCTTAAGAACTATGCCGCGCCGCTTTCGATTGCCGTCATGGGATGTGCCGTTAATGGCCCCGGTGAGGCTTCTGATGCCGACCTGGGCGTTGCTTGCGGACGTGGTCAGGCCCTGCTCTTTTCGCATGGCCAGATCATTGGTAAAGTAGCTGAGGATCAAATTGTCGACGCGCTTATGGCCGAGGTCGACAAGCTTATTGAGGAGAAATAAATGACTCGAGCAATGTATATGTCTAAGCTCTATGCGCCGACGCTTAAAGAGGATCCGGCCGACGCCGAGCTTGCAAGCCATCGTCTGCTGCTTCGTGCCGGTATGATCCGCAAGGAGGCCGCCGGTCTCTATTCCTATCTGCCGCTCGCTTGGCGCTCGATTCGTAAGATCGAGAACATCGTGCGCGACGAGATGGATGCCGCCGGCGCCCAGGAGCTCATGATGCCCATTATGGTCGATGCCGAGCTGTGGCGTGAGTCCGGCCGCATCGATGCCTATGGTAAGGAGCTCGTGCGCTTTGACGACCGTCATGGTCGCGAGTTTGTGCTGGGCCCCACGCACGAGGAGACCGTCACGGCCCTGGTGCGCAATGAGCTGCGCTCCTATAAGCAGCTGCCCGTCAACCTGTACCACATTCAGGACAAGTTCCGCGATGAGTTCCGTCCCCGCTTTGGCCTGATGCGCGGCCGCGAGTTCATCATGAAGGACGCCTACAGCTTCTCTGCCACGCAGGAGAGCCTGCAGGAGGAGTACGACAAGATGAAGCAGGCCTACGCCAACATCTGCGAGCGCTGCTACATCAAGGCTCTGCCCGTTGTCGCCGACTCCGGCGAGATCGGCGGCGATACCTCCGTCGAGTACATGGCTCTGGCCGATGCCGGCGAGGCTTCGCTCGTGTATTGCGACGATTGCGGCTTTGCTGCCGATGATGAGGCTGCAAGCACCAAGGTCGTTGTGACCGAGGGCCCCGGCGACGGCACGCTCACCAAGGTCGAGACTCCGGGTATGGGCACTATCGAGGCCGTCGCCAAGTTCTTCGGCTTCCCCGAGAACGGCACGCGCAAGTCGCTGGCGTTGATTGACTCCGAGGGCAAACCGGTCGTGGCCATTGTCCCGGGCGACCACGAGCTCAATGACTGCAAGGCCGAGCATGTCTTTGGCAGGGGCTATCGTATGATGACCGACGAGGAGCTTCAGGCGAACGGTCTGCACAAGGGCTTTATCGGACCGGTCAACCTGCCCGAGGGCATCCGTCTGGTGTGCGACGAGAGCCTGCGCGAGTCCAAGCAGTGGGCCTGCGGTGCCAACGAGGTCGATTATCACTTTACCGGCGCCTGTCCCGAGCGCGACTTTACCGTCGACGAGTGGGCCGACCTGGTTACCGTCGTTGCCGGCGATCCCTGCCCGCACTGCGGCAAGCCGCTCTCCGCTGCCCGCGGCATCGAGGTCTCTCAGGTCTTCCAGCTGGGCACCAAGTACTCCGAGGCCATGGGTGCCACCTTTATGGACGAGGACGGCAAGGAGAAGCCGCTTATCATGGGTTGCTACGGCGTGGGCGTGTCTCGCTCGCTCGCTGCCGTCGTGGAGCAGCACAACGACGAGCACGGCATCGTCTGGCCGGTCTCCGTCGCCCCGTACGAGGTCGCGGTGATTCCGCTCGACCCCAAGAAGAAGGAGTGCGCTACCGTCTGCGAGCAGATCGTTGATGGCCTGTGCGCCGAGGGTATCGAGGTCGTCGTCGACGACCGTGACGAGCGTCCCGGCTTTAAGTTTGCCGACAACGACCTTATGGGCTTCCCGTATCAGGTTGTGCTCGGCAAGCGTGGCCTTAAGAACGGTACCGTCGAGCTCAAGGACCGTGCCACGGGCGAGCGCGAGGACGTGGCAATCGACGAGGTTGTCACCAAGGTTGCCGAGCTCGTGAAGGCGGCCCGTCGTTAATCTACGATTTCGCTTGTAGCTCGATATACGGGACGGCCCCGCATTTCTCCAGATAGGGGAGATGCGGGGCCGTTCCGTATATCTTCTCGACTTACTCAATCGCTAAAAGGAAACCCCACAGCCCATGCGAGCTGCGGGGTTTCCTTTGTGCCTCCGATGCGAAATAAATCGCTCAGATATTACTGATAATCGACGACGTCGATCCAGTTCTTCAGGAACTCATCGTTCACGTTGCGCTTACGAGCGAGCTCGGAAGCGGCGACGATGCTCGTCCACTGACGCACGACCTGCATGGGCATGTCGGCGCGGTCGCAGTAGAGCTCCAGATAAGCCTCGGCCTGGTCCTTGCTGTTGAGGGCAAAGAGCAGGTAGGTGGTGGCAACGTCGGCAGCAGGGGAGCCCTGGGTAGCGTGTGCCCAGTCGCACACATAGAGCTGGCCGTCGTCGCCGACGATGACGTTGGAGGGGTTGAAGTCGCCGTGGCAGACCTTGAACTCCTTGGTCATACCGTCCAGACGCTCCTGAAGGTTGTAGCGCGTGGTGGCATTGAGCTGATCAAGGCTGTCGATCATGCGGGCGAACTTGTCGCGCTGACGGTTGAGCAGCGGGGAGGTGTAGCCGTGGATCTCGATCTGGAGGTCGACGAACATCTCGAGGTACTCACCGAAGCGCTGGGGCTCGGCAGTCATCTTCTCGGCAAGGGTGGTGCCCGGAACCTTCTCGGTCACGAGCGCCCAGCCGTTGGCGTTCTCGAGCTGAGAAACCTCGAGAGCCTTGGGGCTGCGGATGCCGCACTCATTGATGCGGGCAAGATTCAAAGCCTCGTTGAACACGTCGGAGACGGGCTTGGTCTCGTTAAAGACCTTGACGATCTTGTCGCCCAGGTCGTAAACGACCTTGTTACCGCGACGGACGAGTTCGGTCTTGGAATCGGGTAGCAGCATGGTTGCATCCTTTCAACGATGCGATAGAAGCGACGGCGGGGGTGTGTGAAACACCCGTGCACCCCCGCCGTTAAAACCGTGCTAGAACTAGCAGACGGCGTAATCCTGGGGCTCGCGGCCGTAGTAGGCGTCCAGGTAGAGCTCCTTGATCTCGCTCATGAGCGGGTAGCGCGGGTTAGCGCCGGTGCACTGGTCGTTGAATGCCTGCTCGGTCATCTCATCGAGGGTGTCGAGGAAGTACTGCTCGTCGACACCGTAGTCGGCGATGGTCTTCTTGACGCCGATGAAGTCCTTGAGCTCCTCGAGCTTCGTGATGAAATTCTCGAAGACCTCCTTGTCGTCCTTGCCCTCGATGCCGCAGTACTTGGCCATCTCGGCGTAGTTGTGCAGCGCGTTGGGGTAAGGATACTGGGAGAAGGTGCCCATCTTGACGGGAGCCTCGGCGGCGTTGTAGCGCATGACGCGAGTCAGGATGACGGCGTTGGCGAGGCCGTGGGGCAGGTGATGGAAGGCGCCGAGCTTGTGGGCCATGGAGTGGTTGAGGCCCAGGAAGGCGTTGGCGAAAGCCATACCGGCCATGCAGGAGGCGTTGTGCATCTCCTCGCGGGCATGCGGGTCCTTGGCGCCGTTCGTGAAGCTGGAGGGCAGGTTCTCGAAGACGAGCTTAGCAGCGCGCTCGGAGAGGCCCTTGGTGTAGTCGGAAGCCATGATGGAGACGTAGGACTCGATGGCGTGGGTCATGACGTCGATGCCGGAGGCAGCGGTCAGGCCGCGCGGGGCGGTCATGCAGTTGTCGGCGTCGACGATAGCCATGTTGGGGAGCAGCGCGTAGTCGGCGAGCGGCCACTTGATGCCGGTCTCCTTGTCGGTGATGATGGCGAACGGCGTGCACTCGGAGCCGGTACCCGAGGAGGTCGGGACGGCGACGAAGTAGGCCTTCTTGCCCATCTCGGGGAAGGTGAAGATACGCTTGCGGATGTCCATGAAGTCCATGGCCATGTCCTCAAACTTGCACTCGGGGTGCTCGTACATCATCCACATGATCTTGCCGGCGTCCATAGCGGAGCCACCGCCGACGGCGATGATGACGTCAGGCTCAAAGAGAGCCATCTGCTTGGCGCCGCGACGTGCGCACTGCAGCGACGGATCGGGCTCGACGTCGTAGAAGCAGTCGTGGGCGATGCCCATCTCGTCGAGCTTGGCCTCGATGGCGCGGGTGTTGCCATTCTTGAAGAGGAACTGGTCGGTGACGATGAAGGCGCGCTTCTTACCCATGACGTTGCCCAGCTCGTCGAGGGCGACGGGCGTGGAACCCTTCTTGAAGTAGACCTTCTCGGGAGCGCGGAACCACAGCATGTTCTCACGGCGCTCGGCCACAGTCTTAACGTTGATCAAGTGCTTCACCCCAACGTTCTCGGAGACGGAGTTGCCGCCCCAGGAGCCGCAGCCCAGGGTCAGAGACGGCTTCATGCCAAAGTTGTACAGGTCACCGATGCCGCCGTGCGAGGACGGGGTGTTGATGACGATACGGCAGGCCTTCATGACGTGCTCGAACAGGCTGATCTTCTCGGCCTGGGCGGGGTGCACGTACAGAGAGGCGGTGTGGCCCGGGCCACCGGCGAGCACCAGGTGCTCGGCCTTGTCGACGGCCTCCTGGAAGTCCTTGGCGTGGTACATGGCCAGGACCGGGGAGAGCTTCTCGTGGGAGAACTCCTCCTTGGCGGTGTCGGTGGAGGTGACCTCGGCGATCAGGATCTTGGTCTTGGCGGGAACCTCGATGCCGGCGAGCTCGGCGATCTTGGCGGCAGCCATGCCGGGGATGCGGTGGTCGAGGGCGCCGTTCTTGAACATAGCGGCACGCAAGGCCTCCATCTCGGCACCCTGCTTGACGAAGTAGCAGCCGCGCTTCTGGAACTCGGCCTTGACCTGGTCATAGATGCTGTCGATGACGGTCACGGACTGCTCGGAAGCGCAGATCATGCCGTTGTCGAAGGTCTTGGAGTGGATGATGGAGTTGACGGCGAGCAGCACGTCGGCGGTGTCGTCGATGATGACCGGGGTGTTACCGGCGCCAACGCCCAGGGCGGGCTTGCCCGAGGAGTAGGCGGCCTTGACCATGCCCGGGCCACCGGTGGCGAGGATGATGTCGACGTCGCGCATGACCATGTTGGTCAGCTCGATGGAGGGGACATCGACCCAGCCGATGATGCCCTCGGGGGCGCCGGCCTTGACGGCGGCGTCAAGCACGAGCTTGGCGGCGGCGATGGTGCACTTGGCGGCTGCCGGGTGCGGGGAGATGATGATGCCGTTGCGGGTCTTCAGGCTGATCAGCGTCTTGAAGATCGCGGTGGAGGTGGGGTTGGTCGTCGGGATGACGGCGCCCACGATGCCGATGGGCTCGGCGATCTTAGTGATGCCGTAAGCCTCGTCGCGCTCCAGGACACCACAGGTCTTGGTGTTCTTGTAAGCGTTGTAGATGTACTCTGCGGCGTAGTGGTTCTTGATGACCTTGTCCTCAAGAACGCCGCGGCCGGTCTCCTCGATGGCCATCTTCGCCAACGGGATACGAGCCTTGTTGGCGGCCATGGCGGCCTCATAGAAGATCTTGTCGACCTGCTCCTGCGTGTACGTAGCAAAAAGCGCCTGGGCCTCTCGCATCTGAGCGAGCTTAGCCTCAAGCGCCTCTACGTTGTCCACAATTGCGGGAGTAGTGTTTTCCGGTGACTTTTTCACCATTTGTGTCTCCTTGCGATCGGAGATTTACCCTACGCCTTGCATGATAGCAAGAAATTATTCGGCGAACGGTAAGATTCCCGTAAAAGGCACACTAAAACGCTTCAACTAAATGAAGCGTTTTAACAAAACAATCCGCTCTCTGCATCGCCCCACTCATTGGGGGCAGGCTTACATGAGTATTTCAATGGGAAAACGGGGAGAACAGGGCATTTGTTTGACAATCGCTATTCACGGGTCGCGGTTGAGTCGGACACGCAGACGGTGCAGCTGCTCGATTATATCCCTCTCAATCCGGTGAAAGGTGCGATCAACTCACTCGAGGCGTACCGTTGGTCAAGCTACAAGGCATACCGGCTGGGCTTAGATCCCTTTGACATCTGTGACGCGGCCCCTATGCTCGAAAACACTCATGTAAGTCTGTCCCCAATGAGTGCAAAAAGGCGCCCTCCGTAGTGGAGGGCGCCTTTGGTAAGTTCTATGTGAACGCGAGGTCTTTGACCCGGAGAGTCCGAGGTACTTGTTGGTAAGACCTTATTTAGGAGCGCGCAACCTTGCCAGACTTGAGGCAGGTGGAGCAAACGTTCATCTTGCGACGGTGACCATCGACGACGACGTAGACGCGCTGGATGTTGGGGCGGAACTTACGGTTGGTGACGCGGTGAGAGTGGCTGATGGAGCGACCGGCAACGGGGTGCTTACCGCAAACTTCGCAAACTTTGGACATAACTGACCCTCCTTGGGCGACAAACGAACATGTCGCGTTAACAAACAAGCCTGAACTATAGCACAGAAGCATGTCTCTGTGCGCAATCTACACAGAGATATTTCTCTTTTGGCGATAGTGCCCACGCCACGGCCCTGGACGTAGATCCGATTTGCGTGCAGCAGAGGGGATTATGCCAGCTCGAAACAAGGTTTTCAAGCGCGTCCCACAAATATATATAGGTTTATGGAGCGATTTCCTCCGTTTACGGATTGACTAGTATTTATGCTCGCATTTGAGCCCGAGGTTGGCTACACTATGCCTTGACCATTAAAGGGGTACGAGATACCCACATGGAATTACATAGCTGTCAATAAGCAGTACTTCCTGTGGGTGTCTGGTCCGCTTTGAGCGGTCGGGCATCTATTTTTTTGACTGTGTCAGCAGTCAAGACATGTGAGGAAGGAGATCGATGGGCACGACTTCCCCCAAGGCGGTCATCATGGACGAGACCGCCGTCAACCGAGCGATGACCCGCATCGCGCACGAGATTCTCGAGCGCAACGAGGGCTGTGAAGACCTCGCTCTGGTCGGCATCGTCACGCGAGGTGACCTTCTGGCAAAGAAGCTCGCCGAGGTGATTAAGGAGATCGAGGGTGTCGACGTTCCGCTCGGCAGCCTGGACATCAGCTTCTATCGCGATGACTATGCGACCAATTTCGCTCCCGCGATCCACGCTACCAACATTCCCTTCAGCGTCGACGGCAAGCGCGTCGTGCTGGTGGACGACATCCTGTACACGGGTCGCACCATCCGCGCCGCTCTGGACGCCGTTATGGACCTGGGCCGTCCGAGCCGTGTCGAGCTGGCAGTTCTCGTTGACCGCGGTCACCGCGAGCTCCCTATCTCGCCGGACTTTGTCGGCAAGAACGTTCCCTCGTCGCACGAGGAGAACGTGCACCTGTATATGAAGGAAGTCGACGGCCGCACCGCTGTCGAGATCAACGACGTCGCGCCGGGTTCCCACGTGGGCTCCGCGCCGCTGGGAGGTGAGTAGTACCGTGGCGTTCAACCATAAGCACCTGATCGACATTACCGAGTACTCCGAAGAGGACATCAAGCTCATCCTCGAGACCGCCAAGGCGTTCTCCGAGGTCAACGAGCGTGCCATCAAGAAGGTCCCCACGCTCAAGGGCAAGACCATCGTCAACATGTTCAACGAGCCCTCGACGCGTACCCGCAGCTCCTTCGAGCTCGCCGAGAAGCGTCTTTCCGCCGACAGCCTCAACTTCGGTGGCTCCTCGACCTCCACGGTCAAGGGCGAGAGCCTCGTCGATACCGTCGAGACCCTCAACGCCTACAAGATCGACTGCATCGTCGTGCGCGACAAGCACGCCGGTGCTCCCTACATCGTCACCCAGAATTCGCCCGCGAGTGTTATCTGCGCCGGCGACGGTAAGCACAATCACCCCACGCAGGCTCTGCTCGACCTGTACACCATCTGGGAGCACAAGGGTGACTTCCACGGTCTGAAGGTCGCCGTCGTTGGCGACATCTCCCACTCCCGCGTTTGCGGCTCGCTGATCCCCGCGTTGAAGATCATGGGCTGCGAGACCTACGCCGTCGCCCCCGGCACGCTGCTGCCGCCGGCGCCCGAGGTTCTGGGCTGCGACCACGTGACGAGCGACCTCGATTCCGTCCTGCCCGAGCTGGACGTCGTCTACATGCTGCGCGTACAGCAGGAGCGCCTCGAGGGTGCCCCGTTCCCGACCATTCGCGAGTACCACAAGCTCTTCGGCCTGACCAAGGACCGTGAGAAGCTCATGAAGCCCGACGCGATCATTTGCCACCCGGGCCCCATCAACCGCGGCGTCGAGTTCGACTCCTATATGGCCGACCACCCGCAACGCTCCGTCATCCTGGAGCAGGTCTACGCCGGTATCTGCGTGCGTATGGCTATCCTGTATCTGCTGCTTGGAGGTGCCGATAATGGCCTTGCTTCTTAAGAATGCCCACGTCGTCGACCCGTCCGTCGAGCTTGACGGTGTCGTTGACGTCCTGATCGACGGCGACAAGATCGCCGAGGTCGGCGAGAACCTCGCCGCCGAGGGAGCCGAGGTCCGCGACCTTTCCGATAAGTACCTCGTCCCTGGCCTGGTTGACATGCACGTCCACCTGCGCGAGCCCGGCTACGAGGTCAAAGAGGACATCGAGAGCGGCACCCGCGCAGCTGCCAAGGGCGGCTTCACCGGCGTGTGCGCCATGCCTAACACCGACCCCGTTACCGATAACGGTACCGTCGTTGAGTTCGTCAAGTCCCGCGCTGCCGAGGTCGGCCACTGCCGCGTCTATCCTTCTGGCGCCATGACCCGCGGTCTCAAGGGCGAGGCCATGTCCGAGATGGGCGATATGGTCGCCCACGGCGCCGTCGCCTTCACCGACGACGGTCGCGGCGTGCAGGGTGCAGGCATGCTCCGTCGCTGCATGGACTACGGCAAGATGTTCGGCAAGGTCTTTATGAGCCATTGCCAGGACGAGGACCTGGTCGGTCACGGCCAGGTCAACGAGGGCAAGGTCTCTACCCGTCTGGCCCTCGAGGGCTGGCCGGCGGCTGGCGAGGAGCTGCAGATCGCTCGCGATATCGAGATCGCCAAGCTGACCGGTGCCAAGCTGCACATCCAGCACATCTCCACCGCCCATGGCCTGGAGCTCGTGCGTGCCGGTAAGGCAGCTGGCGTGCAGGTCACTTGCGAGGCCACCCCGCACCACATGTTCCTGACCGAGAACGACCTGGACGAGACCTACAACACCTCGCTCAAGGTCAACCCGCCGCTGCGTACCGATGAAGACGCCGAGGCTATCCGTCAGGGCGTCATCGACGGCACCGTAGACGTCATCGTCACCGACCACGCTCCCCACACCCCGTGGGAGAAGGCCCGTGAGTTCGAGCTTGCGCCCTTCGGCATGATCGGCCTCGAGACCTCGCTGGCGCTCGTGCTCACCGAGCTGGTCAACACCGGCAAGATGGGCATGGGACGCATGGTCGAGCTTATGGCCATCAAGCCGCGTGAGATCTTGGGCCTCGACCAGGTTCAGGTCAAGGCAGGCTCCGTTGCCGACCTGACCGTGTTCGATCCCACCGCCACCTGGACGGTCGGCGAGGGCGGCTACGAGTCGCGCGCCGAGAACTCCGGTTTTGCCGGCCGCACGCTCACCGGTCGTGCCACCGATGTGTTTGTCGGCGGTAAGCAGACGCTTGCCGACGGCTGCATCTGCTAGCATAGCCTTATCGCTTTTGTGCGCGGCGCCCTTGCGGTGCCGCGCTTTCTGTTCGACTGAACCATGCAACCGCATGGGGGATTGGAGCGTCTATGCCCACACCTTCCACTGCACGCATGCACGACTTCGAGGTCGTCTCGAACCAGGAGATCGCCGACGGCATCTTCTCGGTCGTTATCTCGGCCCCCAAGCTTGCAAGTGCGCTCAAGCCCGGTCAGTTCGTGAATATCGCCGTGCCGGGCGATGCTTCCTCGCTGCTTCGCGTGCCCCTGAGCTTCTATCGTGCCGACGCCGAGGCCGGCACCGTCGAGCTGTGGTACGCCGTCGTGGGCGATGATACCCGTCGTCTGTCGCAGATGGCCCCTGGCTCCACCTCCAACCTGCTGGGCCCTGGCGGCCGCGGCTGGTTCGTGCCCGAGGGTACCAGGAAAGCACTGCTCGTCGCCGGCGGCATTGGCGTTCCGCCCGTGCTCTGCCTGGCTGGCATGCTTGCCGAGCAGGGCGTGGACGTTGACGTATGCCTGGGCTTTGGCACCGCTTCCAAGGCCGTGGGCGTCGATGAGTTTCGCGCGCTGGGAGCCACGGTCAACGTGTGCACCGATGACGGCTCGTTGGGCACGCACGGCTTCTGCACCGATCCTGCCGCCGAGCTGCTCGGCGAGGGCGGTTACGACTACGTCGCCAGCTGTGGTCCCGCCGTCATGATGAAGAAGGTTGCCGCCGCTGCCGCCGAGGCCGGCGCGTACTGCGAGGTGTCGCTCGAGCGCATGATGAGCTGCGGCTTTGGTGCCTGCAACACCTGCAATGTCGAGACGGTCGACGGTATGAAGGGCGCCTGCATGTGCGGCCCCGTGTTCGATGCTTCCAAGGTGGTGGTCTTCTAGTGGGTACCGTGAACATGGCCGTCGATTTCGGCGGCGTCAAGATGCAGAACCCCATCAACACCGCAGCCGGTACCTTTGGCTACGGTTGGCAGTTCCAGAACTTCTTCGATGTCTCCCAGCTGGGTGCCATCACCACCAAGGGTTGCGCTGCCGAGCCCTGGCCCGGCAATCCCGCACCCCGCATGGCCGAGATCCCCGGCGGCATGATCAATTCCGTGGGCCTGCAGAACCCCGGTGTGGCCGCTTTCGCCCGCGAGTCCGGTCCGTGGCTCGAGCAGCTCTCCAAGGACGGTTGCCAGGTCATCTGCCAGGTCGCCGGTCATTCCGTGGACGAGTTTGTTCGTGCGCTCGAGATGTATGTCGAGCTGTGCCCCTGGGCTGCCGGCTATGAGATCAACGTGAGCTGCCCCAACATTGCCGCCGGCGGTGCCGCCATGGGCTCCACGCCCGAGGGCGCCTCTGGCGTCATGGCCGCCTGCCGCAAGGTGACCGACAAGCCGCTGTTCGTAAAGATGGCCCCGGTCAACGTCGCCGAGATCGCCCGCGCCCTCGAGGCCGCGGGAGCCGATGGCCTTTCGGTCATCAACTCCATCCAGGGTATGGCCATTGACGTTCATACCCGCAAGTCCCGTGTGGCCAAGCCTAAGGGCGGCCTTTCGGGTCCGCTGTGCCACCACATCGCCGTTCGTATGGTCTGGGAGGTTGCCCAGGCCGTCGATATCCCCATCAACGGCGTCGGCGGCGTCATGACCGGTGAGGACGCGGCCGAGTTTATCCTGGCCGGCGCCACCTGCGTATCGGTCGGTATGGCCAATTTCGTCGATCCGTGCGCCTCGATTAAGATCGCGCGCGAGCTCGAGGCCTGGGCCGAGTCCCAGGGCGTGAAGGACATCAACGAGCTGGTAGGTGCTTTCGAATGCTAGAGACCGATGCCCGCGACCGCGTTATCGTCGCCCTCGACTGCGGCCGTGAGCGTGCGCTCGAGCTCGCCCATGAGCTTTCGGGCCATGCCGCTTGGCTTAAAGTGGGCATGACGCTCTATTACGCTGAGGGTCCCGAGATCGTCAAGACCTTTAAAGACCTGGGCTTTAAGGTCTTCCTCGACCTTAAGTTCCACGACATTCCGCATCAGGTGCGCGGTGCCGCTCGCTCGGCCTCGCTTGCCGGTGCCGACCTGCTTTCGGTTCACGGCTTGGGTTCGGGTGCTATGCTCGCCGCCTGCCGTGAGGGTGCCGAGGAGGCGCGCGAGGATCGAGCCAAGCTCGTCGCCATCACCGTGCTTACGAGTATGAATCAGGATGCGTTGAGCGAGATCGGCGTCGAGTTGCCCGTTGCCGAGGAGGCCGCCCGTCTGGCAAAACTCGCCCAGGCCAACGGTATCGACGGCATCGTGTGCTCGCCGATGGAGGCTCATGACATGCGTGAGCTGCTGGGCCCCGATGCGCTGATTGTGACCCCGGGCGTGCGTCCTGTTGGTGCTGCGCTGGGCGATCAGTCCCGCGTGGCCACGCCTTCCCAGGCTATCGAGCGCGGCGCGAGCCATATCGTGGTTGGCCGCCCCATTACCGGCGCCGATGATCCGGTTGCCGCGTTTGACGCCATCGTTGCCGAGCTGGTCGAAAACGTCGCATAAAAGATTCCCTTAAGTCACCACTTTTGGGTCTCATTAGCACAAATTAGCCCCTGTGCCTGCGAAAACTTTCCCATCCTTTGTGTGGAATCGCAGGTCAGGGGCTCATCTTTTAGCGCGATATATTGCACTTTTTGCGGGTATCGTCTAACCTATAGAGCCGCGATTGGCCATTTTGTACGTTTTACGTGCTAAAATGCCAAATATTGAATCAGATATAACCCAACTATTTGGAGGTACGAATGGCACTCCCTCAGCTTACCGATGAGCAGCGCAAGCAGGCTCTTGAGAAGGCTGCCGCCGCGCGTCACGCTCGCGCAGAGCTCCGTGAGCAGATCAAGAAGGGCGAGAAGTCCCTCGAATCCGTGCTCAACTCCGATGACCCCATTGCTTCCCGCATGAAGGTTTCCACCCTCATCGAGTCTCTCCCCGGTTATGGCAAGGCCAAGGCCGCCAAGATCATGGAGGAGCTCGGCATCTCCGCTACCCGTCGCGTCCAGGGCCTTGGCGTCCGTCAGCGCGAGCAGCTCCTCGAGCAGCTGACCAAATAAGTGAGCGCTCAGGATTCAAAGCTCTTTGTGATTTCTGGACCGTCAGGCGCAGGCAAGGGCACGCTCGTCACTCGTGTGCGCGAGCGTCGCTCTAACCTGGGCCTGACGGTTTCGGCTACCACGCGAGCCCCACGTAAAGGCGAGGTCGATGGCGTCAATTACTTTTTCCTGACGCGCGAGGAGTTCGACCGCCGCGTGGCAAACGGCGAGTTTGTTGAGTGGGCCGAGGTCCACGGTAACTGCTATGGCACGTTGGTGAGCGAGGTCCAGTCCAAGCTCGCCTCTGGTTCGTCTCTCATCTTGGAGATCGATGTCCAGGGTGCCTTGCAGGTCAAGGAGCGTTTTCCCGAGGCCGTGCTGATCTTTATCAAGCCACCCTCGCTCGAGGTGCTCCGCGAGCGTCTGGTCGGTCGCGGTACCGAGACGCCCGAGACGATTGAGCTGCGTATGGCAAACGCCGCCCATGAGCTTGCCCTTGCCGACCGCTACGACGAAGTCGTGGTGAATGACGATCTCGACCGCGCGACCGATGAGCTCGTTCGCGTTCTCGATATGCATGAAAGGATCTGAGGTCCGTGTCCGTTGTAAAGCCTTGCATTGACGATCTTCTGGAGAAGACCGATCACAACCGCTTCCTGCTCGCTTCGCTTGCCTCCAAGCGTGCCTGCGACATCAATAGCATGCTGCGCGGCCAGCATAACCGCGTGCTTGCCGTTCAGGATGTCGACGACATCACCATCGCGCTCTCCGGCGCCGATACCATCTCGATGGCTATGGACGAGATCGTCGACGGCGATATCTCCTACGACGAGGCCCGTTACGAGAAGGCGCTCGGCCACAAGGTTGCTGAAGCCTAAATGGCAGCTCGCGTCTGCCTGGTCCACTATCACGAGGTTGGACTGAAGGGCAAGAACCGCGCACATTTTGAGCATATCCTCATGGATAACATTAAGGCGGCTTTGGCCGCCTTTTCCGTGAACGCCGTGTCTCGAATTTCCGGTTATATCCTCGTGACCTTTAACGAGCATCGGGCCGACGAGGCGGCGCGTGTCATCCGCACCGTCCCCGGCGTTGCCCGTGTGTCCCTGGCGTACCACACCAACCGCGACCCGCAGGAGTACTGCGCCGCCGCCGTTAAGGCGCTGCGCGAGTTTGGCCCCTTCGATTCGTTTAAGGTGCACGCCAAGCGCTCCAATACCGACTATGAGCTCACCTCGATTGATATCAATCGTCAGGTGGGCGAGGTGCTGTGTGAGGCCTTCCCCGATAAAAAGGTTCAAATGCACGACCCCGATGCGATGGTGCACGTACTGGTGGTCCAGGGTAGCGTTTACGTGTACGCGCGCTCCGAGCGCGGCGTGGGTGGTCTGCCGGTGGGTTCTGCCGGCAAGGTCGTGACGCTTCTGTCGTCGGGCATCGATTCTCCGGTGGCGACCTGGATGCTCGCGCGGCGCGGCGCGGTCTGCGTGCCTGTACATTTCTCCGGTCGTCCGCAGACGCCCGATACGAGCGAGTATTTGGTGCAGGACATCATCCGCGCGCTTGAGCCGGGTGTCCAGATCGGCCGCCTGTACGTGGTGCCGTTTGGCGATTGCCAGCGTGAGATTTCCGTCGCGTGCCCCAGCAACCTACGCGTGATCATGTATCGCCGCATCATGTATTCGGTTGCCGAGCGCATCGCGCATATCGAGGGCGCCAAGGCCATCGTGACCGGCGAGTCGCTCGGTCAGGTTGCCTCCCAGACGCTCGAGAACATCATGGCCGTCAACGAGGCCGTGAAGATTCCCGTGTTCCGCCCGCTCATCGGGTCCGACAAGCAGGAGATCATTGCGCGCGCTCAGGAGATCGGCACGTTCGATATATCTACTGAGGCAGCGCCCGACTGCTGCACGCTGTTTATGCCGCGTCGTCCCGAGACGCACGCCAAACTCGATGCCGTGCATGAGGCCTGGGAGCTGTTCGACCACGAGGAGATGATCGAGCGCCTGCTTAAGCAGACCGAGTACATCGACTTCTCCAGCAACACGTATAAGGCCCCTAAGACCTTAAAACGCAAACATTCGGAGCTTGCTCCGCGTGAGATTTACCAAGATCACGAGTAATTGCCTGCATAGACCGACGATGCGCCTGTATCGTCGGTCTTTTGCTATCTGGGCAAATGATGTCAAGATGTTCATTCGCTGACGCGTGACTGAATAAATGGACATGTTCGCGCAAGGTTTTGGTCGGTATTTGGTTTGACCGCGAAAACTAGTGTGGACGTGCGGAAGCTGCGACGCTCGTTTCCTGACACGATGGTGTTGGGAGGTGTTTGCTATGGCGCAGCGCGAGCAACACGAACGGGTTAAACGGATGGACCGCTGGGCGGGCAAGTTGCTCGGGCATAAAGCGGTGGTGGTGGCGATTCTGGTTGTCATTGCCGCCGCGAGCGGTTTGGCGATGGCAAGTTTTGGTGGCCACTCCAGTAGCGTGTCGTTTGAGCGTAGTGATGAGGCGAGCGTCTCGGATGTGCACGGGGCCGGGGATGCGTCTTCTGATGATGAGTCTTCGGCCAAGAGTTCCTCTGCTGCGGAGGTGTACGTCGATGTGGATGGCGCCGTTGTGAGGCCTGGCGTGTATCGGCTCAAAGATGGAGCACGGGTGTCCCAAGCTATCGATGCCGCCGGAGGGCTTACGGCCGAGGCGGATGTGACAGGGCTTAATCGTGCGTCCAAGGTCGCAGACGGACAAAAGATCTATGTTCCGAAGGTGGGGGAGCAACAAGCGGCTGCGGCGGTCGGCGGGGCCGAAAGTAGTGCTGCCACGACCCCTGGCGCGGGGTCTTCGTCGGGGCTCGTCAACATCAATACGGCGAGCGCGGCGGAACTGCAGACGCTCTCGGGCATTGGGCCTTCTATGGCGCAGTCGATAATCGACGAGCGCTCGAAGAATGGCCCCTTCGCCTCGGTCGATGACCTTATGCGCGTATCGGGAATCGGAGAGAAGAAGCTCGCCAAAATCAAAGATTGTATCTGCGTATGAGCGCGCCCAAGCGCGAGCATGTGATGCCCCCGCGGCCCCTCATGCCATGGACGATGGCCTTGTGTGCCGGCCTGTGCGTTAGCTGTGTCTTGGTGCTCAACGTGGCCGCCGATGCGATACTGGGGGAGCAGACATCGGCGGTCGGACCGCTTGTAGTTATTTCGGTTGTGGCGTCGCTGTGCATGGTGCTGGCTCGATCTTGTGAGCGACTTGTCCTGTGGAAACGTTGGCTATATGCCGCAGCTATCGGTTTGCTGGCGGGCTCGATTGTTTCGGCGTGGTGGGCTGTGTGTGCGCTAAGTGCCACGAAGGCACTCGACGGTCGAGCGGCAAGCAGTCTCGAGTTTGTCGTGCAGGGTGATCCGTCCATAAACGATGGGACGTATTCCTACACCTGCGAAACATGCGTGGACGGCAGGCGCTTGGATGAGGTTCGTCTGTCGTGCGACCGCGAGCTCGGTGCCGGGTCTCATGTGCGTGTTATCGGCCGCGTTTCGCGCTTTGAGAACGATGCGTATGGGCGCTCGCGCGTACTCCGAGGCGAGGTGCGCAAGGTTAAAGCCGTTCGGATTGTGTCGGTCGATGAGGGCTCTCCGGGGCCGCTGCTTCGGCTGCGAAATGGTCTGCTTGCGTCCATCGCGCCTGCGACCGACTCGGCGCGTGCGCTCATAGCCGGTGTCGTCTGCGGTCGTTCGGCCGAGCTGCGCGCCCAGCCGGCGGGCGACTGGTTTTCGGTAACGGGCACCGCGCATCTCATCGCTGTCTCGGGCAGCCATCTTGCCATCGTGGGGTTTGTGATTGAGAGCGCCCTGCAAAAGACGCGCCTCTCTCGTGGGCTTCAGCGGGGGCTGTTGGTGCTGGCCCTTGCTGCCTATGCCGTCTTTACGGGCGCTTCGCCTTCGGCCGTGCGCGCGTGCTGTATGGTGGCGGCGACGCTTGTCGCCAACGGCGCCGGACGTCGTCGGCATGGCCTCTCGGCTCTGTTTGTGACCATGGCAATCTTTGTGTTGCTGCGTCCGACGGTATTGTTTGAGATGGGTTTTCAGCTTTCGTGCGCCAGCGTATTCGCCATCCTTTGTTTTTGCCCCTACGCCACCTACGCCTTGGTTGAGCTGGGCGTGCCCTCGGGGGTTGCCAGTATTTTGTCCGTCACACTGTGCTCGCAGCTGGCGACTCTTCCCGTTACCATTCCTACATTTGGGACGTTTTCGCTCATTG
Source organism: uncultured Collinsella sp. (assembly GCA_902478365.1). Classification (GTDB taxonomy): domain Bacteria; phylum Actinomycetota; class Coriobacteriia; order Coriobacteriales; family Coriobacteriaceae; genus Collinsella. The sequence goes on from CABSKX010000016.1 coordinate 24,088, forward strand.
CCCCGCTCGCAAACGCCGTGATCGGTCCGGTGATAAGCGTGCTGCTCGCATCGTCGGTCGTACTGGTGCCCTGCTCGCTTGTGCCGCTGTTGAGTCGCGTGGCTCTCGTGGTGCCCATGATTGTCGCTCGTTGCGCGCTGTTCTTTGAGCAGCTTTTTGCTGCTGTTCCGGGCGCATCCGTTAGTGTGCCGCCCGATACGGTCTGGGTATACGTGGTGCCGTTCGCACTGGCGGTCCTCTTGGTCTGGTGGCCACGTCCCCGCGCATGCCCCATGGCGGCGGGGCTGCTGTGTTTGGTATTTGCAGCGGGTGTTCCGTATGTCTATTGGGATCGATTCGCGCCGCCTTCGGTGACAGTCCTCGATGTGGGGCAGGCCGATGCGATTCTGGTTCGCCAGGGTAGCGTCGTGGCGCTCGTTGACTGTGGGCTCGATGAACGCGTGGTGTCAGCGTTGGTTCGCAATAACGTTCACTATATCGACGCCGTTTTCGTGACGCATTGGGACGAAGACCATTGGGGTGGCCTTCCCGATGTGCTTGATCAGTTTTCAGTTGGAACCATTGCGGTCGCGGCTAATGCGCTGGAGGATGCGCCCGCTGAGGTCCTAAATCGCCCGGGCGTAACGTACCGGCAGGTGGCTCGCGGGGACGCGATCGATATCGGCGCATTTCGGGCTCGTGTGATGTGGCCGTTTGACACGGTGGATGGCGAGGGCAATGAAGACTCGCTTGTCTTGCTGCTCAGTTATGCCCAAGGAGGCCAGAGCCTCCGCATGCTACTCACCGGCGATGCCGAGCTCGATCAGGAACGCGAGTTTGTACAGGAGGTGGGGGATATCGATGTGCTCAAGCTAGGGCATCACGGCTCAAAGGTTTCTGTCGACACAGACCTGCTGGGCACGCTTAAGCCCGAGCTCTCTATCGCGAGTGCGGGCGAGGGCAACCGCTACGGTCATCCATCCGATGCTTGCATCGATGCGGTTCGCGATGCGGGCGGCGCATTCGCTTGCACCATCGAGCAAGGAGACCTTACCGTTTCGCCGACCGCGAAGGGCTTTGCGATGCGATGCCAGCGGCCGTGGTGACATCGTTGGCGCGCGGTGGGACCCTGGGCTAAAATGGCACGGTACGAATTCGAGAGTCTGCGAGAGGGGAGCGCAATGTCCGAAACCGGTCTGCTGCCGGCTTATCTGATCGTCGGTACCGATGGGGTCAAGCGCGACCACGCCGTCTCGCGTATGAAAGCTCGCTTGGAAAAGTCGGGTATGGTTGAGTTCAACCTCGATGAACGCGACATGACGAAAGATCCCGATATCGAGTCGATCATCGGCTCGCTCAATACCTTTCCCATGGGTAGCGAGTTTCGCCTGGTGATCCTCGACGGCTGCTCCAAGCTTGCCAAGGCGGTCTCGGAACCGCTCGTCGAGTACCTCGCAAGTCCCAACCCCACGACGGTCTGTCTCATTATCGCCGACTCACTTGCCAAGAATACGCGCCTGTATAAGGCAATCGCCAAGATCGACAAGAAGGCTATCGTCGATTGCTCGGGTACCAAGCGCTGGGAACTGCCGCGCCGCGTCCAGCAGATGGCGGCGCAGCACGGTAAGTCCATCTCGACGGCTGCTGCCGAGGAGCTCGTCTCGCGTTCGGGCGAAAACACACGTATGCTCGATAACGACCTGGCAAAGCTCGCCCAGATGGTCGAGGCGCCCCAGATTGAGCTTGCCGACGTGGAGCGTTGGATCGTGCGTACGGCTGAGGTTCAGCCCTGGGACTTCCTCAACGCCGTCTCGGCTCGCGATATGCGGCGTTCGCTCGAGCTCTTTAAGCTTCTGCCCTCCAAGAGCTACGTGTGGACCTACACGCTGCTATGCGGTCGTATCCGTGAGCTGATCGTCGCCAAGGCGCTCGATGGGCGTGGGCAGGGGCGTGAGCTCGCCGCGACGCTCAAGCTTCAGGCCTGGCAGGTCAAGAATCACCTTACCTGGGCACGTCGTTTTTCGATGGCAGAGCTCGTTGCCGCGCTCGAGGGTGCCGTCGATGTGGAGCTCGCTCTCAAGGGTTCGGCCGATTCGGAGACCGCGCTTTTGCTCTGGATTACGAACATCTTGAGAAAATCGTGATGATACCTGCCTATTTGACAAATTCGTTCTATCCCTTTGAGGGGGAGCGTGCTATAGTAGGCGCTTGCATGACCTCACCGTGTCTCAGAGGTGTCATACATTTTTTGCAAGGAACTCGAAAGGAACTCCAGAAGTGGCAAACATCAAGTCTCAGAAGAAGCGTATCCGCACCAATGAGGCAGCTCGCATGCGTAACAAGGCTGTCAAGTCCGAGCTCAAGACGCTGACCAAGCACGTTCAGTCCGCCGTCGCCGAGGGCGACGCCGAGAAGGCCCAGGCTGCCCTCAAGACCGTCACCAAGCGTCTCGACATGGCTGCCGCTAAGCATGTCATCCACAAGAACCAGGCTTCCAACCGCAAGTCCGGTCTTGCCAAGCTCGTGAACAGCATCAACGCCTAAGTTGTAAATTTCACACCACACAGATTACGCGCATAAATGGAGCCTGTTTTATGGAACAGGCTCCATTTTTTGTACCGCTCGGGTAAGATAGTCCGCATGAATACTTCAATTGACATTTCCCACATCCGTAACTTCTCGATCGTTGCGCATATCGACCATGGCAAGTCCACGATCAGTGACCGCATCCTCGAGCTCACCCATACCGTCGATGAGCGCGATATGGAGTCGCAGCTGCTTGACACGATGGACATCGAGCGCGAGCGCGGCATCACGATCAAGTCCAACGCCGTCCGCGTGTCCTATGACGCCGACGACGGCGAGACGTATCAGTTCAACCTGATTGATACGCCGGGCCACGTGGACTTTACCTACGAGGTCTCGCGCTCGCTGGCCGCTTGCGAGGGCGCGGTGCTCGTCGTGGACGCCACTCAGGGCGTCGAGGCGCAGACTGTTTCCAACGCGACGCTCGCCATGAACGCCAACTTGGACATTGTTCCGGCCATCAACAAGATCGACCTTCCCTCGGCGCACCCCGACGAGGTTAAGACCGAGATCGAAGACGATCTGGCCATTCCCGCAGATGATGCCGTGTGCGTGTCGGGCAAGACCGGCGAGGGCATCCACGATCTGCTGGAGTCCATCGTCTTTTTGATCTCGCCTCCCAAGGGCGATGCAAATGGCCCTCTCAAGGCACTTATTCTGGATTCGTACTTCGATGAGTACCGCGGCGTCGTCGCCACGGTGCGCGTCTTTGACGGTTCAATCAAAAAGGGCGATACCCTGCGCATGATGCAGGCCAAGGGCGACTTCTTGGTCGATGGCGTGGGCGTCAAGCGTCCTGCCGAGACGCCGGTCGATGCTCTGACCGTCGGCGAGGTTGGCTATGTGGTCACGGGTCTGAAGGACCCCGAGGCTGTGCGCGTGGGCGATACCCTTACGTGGGCTTCGACCCCCTGCCCCGAGCCGCTACCGGGCTACCGCGAGGCCAAGCCCATGGTCTACACGGGTCTGTTCCCCATCGACAACAAGGACTACGAGAACCTGCGCGACGCGCTCGATAAGCTGCACGTCAACGATCCGTCGTTGGTGTGGGAGCCTGAGACGTCGGTGGCGCTGGGCTTTGGCTTTCGCGTGGGCTTCCTGGGCCTGCTGCACATGGAGGTCGTCAAGGAGCGCCTGGAGCGCGAGTTCAATCTGGACCTGATCGCCACGAGCCCCTCGGTCGACTACCACGTGTACAAGACTGACGGCGAGGTGATCGATGTCCGCAGCCCGCAGGATCTGCCCGAGGCCACGCGCATCGAGCGTATCGAAGAGCCCTACCTCAAGGCAAAGATCATCTGCCCGCCCGAGTATACGGGTGCCGTCATGCAGCTCGCTATCGAGCACCGTGGCGTCACGACCGATATGATTCACCTGACGAGCAAATCGGTCGAGATGCGCTTTGATATGCCGCTCGCCGAGCTCATCTTGGACTTCTTCGATCAGCTCAAGAGCCGCACCAAGGGTTACGCCTCGCTCGACTACGAGTTCAACGAATATCGCCCCTCCGAGCTCGTCAAGCTCGACATCCTGCTTTCGGGCGACGAGGTGGACGCGCTGTCGTTTATCGTGCACAAGGATAAGGCCTACGGTCTTGCCCGAGGCCTGTGCGATAAGCTCAAGGAGATCATTCCGCGTCAGCTGTTCGAGGTGCCTATCCAGGGTGCCATCGGCAACAAGATCATTGCCCGCTCCACCGTTAAGGCACGCCGCAAGGACGTGCTGGCCAAGTGCTACGGCGGCGATATCTCGCGAAAGCGCAAGCTGCTCGAGAAGCAGAAAGAGGGCAAGAAGCGCATGAAGGCCATCGGCTCGGTTGAGGTTCCGCAGGAGGCCTTTATGGCGATTCTCAAGGTGGACGAGTAGGTCCATGGCGCTTTCTGAATACAGCAAGCGGCTGCTGGGCGCCTATGCCGAGCAGCCGTTCCTTATGGCTCCCATGGCGGGCGTAACCGACCCCGCCTATCGCATCATGTGTCGCCGCCGCGGCGCCAACTTTGCCTACAGCGAGATGGTGAGCGTTGCAGGCCTTGCCTATGCCAGCAACAAGACGTGGCGCCTGGTGCTGCCGGCCGACGAGGAACAGCAGATTTGCGTGCAGCTCTTTGGTTCCAAGCCCGATCAGTTTGCGAGTGCCGTCGCTGCCGTCGAGGAACGCGTGGGCGATCGCCTGTCATTGATTGATATCAACATGGCCTGTCCGGCTCGCAAGGTCGTTACCAAGGGCGAGGGCTCGGCGCTTATGCGCACGCCCGACCTGGCCGAGAAGATTGTCGAGGCAGCGGTGGGCGCGGCGCATGTTCCCGTGACCGTGAAGATCCGCAAGGGTTTTTATGCCGAGGACCGCAACGCCGCAACGTTTGCCCAGATGCTCGAAGGGGCTGGCGCCTCTGCAGTTGCCGTGCACGGTCGTTGTGCCACGCAGCTCTATACGGGCCAGGCCGATTGGTCTGTCGTCGATGAGGTTGCCGAAGCCGTCGAGATTCCCGTGATTGGTTCGGGCGATGTGTTCTCGGCCGAGGACGCTGCTGAGCATCTGAGCGGTTCGGGTGCCAGCGCGGTGTTTATTGCGCGCGGTATCTACGGCAATCCCTGGGTGTTCGGCGATGCACGCGCCCTTGCACTCGATGGCACGCCGGTTCCTTCTCGCTCCTCGGTCGAGCGCCTGGAGGCCCTGCGTGAGCACCTGACGTTGACGCACGAGCTTCTGCCGCTTATGTCGCGCGCCCGTACGTATGCAAGCTGGTACTTAAAGGGTATGCCCCATGCCGCCGCCTGGCGCGCTCAGGTGGTGCGTTGCTCCACGTACGAGGAGTTTATGGCGCTGGTCGATGATATCGAGCGCGACGTGGTGGCCTGCGAGGCCGCCCTTGCCGCCGGCGAATCGGTGCCCGCTCATCCGCTGGAGGCCTAACGGTGGCCGTTACCGCGCTGTATGTGCACGTGCCGTTTTGCGCTCAAAAATGCCGCTATTGCGACTTTGACTCGCAAAGCGTGGCCCCGTGCGACCTGGATGCTGCGCTCGATGCCTATTTTGAGCACCTGTATACGCGGCTCGATGCCTTTGGCACCGCTGGGGCACTCAGGCAGATCCGCACTGTCTACGTAGGCGGCGGCACGCCGTCGCTGGCAGGGGAGCGCCTCGTGAAACTTGCCCGTCGTATCTCCATGTGGTGCAAGCCCGTTGAGTTTACTTGTGAAGCCAATCCAGAATCGCTGACGGCTGGGCTCGCCACCGCGCTTGACGAGGCAGGTGTCACGCGCATCTCTCTGGGCGTGCAGACGCTGGACAATACCGAGTTGGCTGTCATTGGCCGTATCCATGATGCCGAACGGGCGCTTGAGGCTATCGCGACGGTGAAGGATGTTGGGCGCGATGTTTCGTGCGACCTTATGTGTGGGCTTCCCGGACAGACTATGGCGAGCTGGCAGTACACGCTCGATGGCGCGCTTGCGGCGGCCCCGCACCATGTGTCGGTCTATCCACTCACGCTCGAGGAGGGCACGCCGCTTTACCGCATGGCGTGCCGTGATGAGTCGCTTGAGCCCGATGAGGATTTCCAAGCCGCATGCATGGACGTTGCGCGCGAGCGGCTGAGTTCGGCGGGCTACCATCCGTATGAGGTGGCGAGCTACGCGCTCGATGGGCATGAATGCGCCCACAACATTGCCTATTGGACCGGACAGGGCTATTTGGGTTTGGGTCGTTCTGCCGCGGGTATGCTCGATGCCGAGGATTTCGATCGCTTGGCCGGGCTGTTTCCTGACGTTCCCGCTCGTGGCGATGCGCATCGCGTGCGACTGGTGCAACGTGACGATGGCGCTACAGCGTTTGAGGCCGAGTACCTGTCGCATCGCGAGGCGGCGGCCGAGGATTTGATGCTCGCCTGCCGCATGACGCGTGGCATTGGGCCCGAACTGTTGGTTCACTCGGCAAGCGTGATTGCTGCAGACGAACTGGCGGCGGCCTGCGACCGTGCGCTCGAGTTGGACCTTGCCACCTGGGTGCCCGATCATGTTGAAGGACATGCGGGGCGCGTCACCTCAAAAGACGTTATCGCAGGTCGCGCCCGCGCCCGTTTAGCGCCGACCCACCTGGGCTGGCTCGATGGAAATATGCTGTTCGAGCTGTTTTGGGGTCTAGCCTAGGCCGCTCGGGTAGAATTACCGCAATATATACGCTGCTGTGAGCAGGAGGTTGCCGCGCATGGCGACGATGAACGAAAAAGATTACTACGAGATCTTGGGTGTCTCCAAGGACGCCACCTCGCGTGATATTCAAAAGGCTTTCCAGCAAAAGGCCCGCAAGCTCCATCCGGACGTCAATAAAGAGCCGGATGCCGAGGAAAAGTTTAAAGAGGTTTCCGAGGCCTACGCCGTGCTCTCGGACGAGCAGAAGCGTGCGCGTTACGACGCCATGCGGTCGGGTAATCCCTTTGCCGGTGCACCGACGGCTTCGCCCTATGGCGGTGGCTATGCCGGCAGCGCCGGTTACGGCAATCCCTTTGACGGCGGTTTCCCCTTCGGGGGCGCCTGGGGCCAGCCCCGTCGCGGCCAGGCGGCCTACAACCCCGAGAGTGGCGCCAACGTGGTCGTCGATATCAAGCTCGACGCCAAGGAGGCTAAGGGCGGTGCCCACAAGACCGTTCGCTACACCCGCTTTGACACCTGCGGACATTGTGGCGGATCGGGCTCCGTTTCGTCAGAGCATGCCCACACCTGTCCGAGCTGCGGTGGTCGCGGCCATATCGATGTCGACCTGTCTTTCCTGTTTGGTGCGGGCACGTTCCAGACGGTTTGTCCTGAGTGCGGCGGTTCCGGCAAGGTCGTTGCCGACCCGTGCCCCGATTGCGGTGGCAGCGGCCGTGTCCGTGTGACCTCCGAGCAGACGATTGAGTTTCCCGCCGGCACGCATGATGGCGACGAGGTGCGCGTCCCCAACATGGGTCACGCCGGCACGAACGGCGCTTCGGGCGGCGATCTGGTCGGTCGTGCGCACGTTGAGGCCGAGCGCCTGGAGGGTAAGGCTCGCACCGGCTTCTACCTCATGGGCATCATCGCTCCGTTTTTGGTGCTGTCGGCCATCTCGGGCGTGTTCTCCGCCTTCGCCATGATGTGCTTCATTCCGTTTGCCATGGGCTTGTTCATGGTGCTGTCGGACGGCGTGCTTCATCGCAGCCTGCTGTGGTGGAAGCGCGGCGCGATGCAGTTTGCCAATGGTTTTGCCAACGGCTTTATGTTTGCGCTCGTGTCGGTCTGGTTTGTGAGCTGCTCGCAGCAGGCCATGCTTTCGCCCTACGGGATGCAATAACATCAAACCCTCTGTTTGCGGCCGGCCCAGCTTGGGTATAGGACGCACTGTGACAATAATGAAAGTTGGAAGGATTCGGTCGTGTCGGAAAATAGGGATTACTACGAGGTACTTGGCGTTGACAAGGATGCCGACGCGCGGACGATCAAGCGCGCGTTTCTAAAGAAAGCCCGTACGGTACACCCGGATGTTTCGGACGACCCCGAGGCCGAGGCCAAGTTCAAAGAGCTCAACGAGGCCTATTCCGTTCTTTCCGACGAGCAGAAGCGTGCTAACTACGACCGTTACGGTACCGCGGACGGCCCCGGTGGTTCTGGCTATGTCGATATCAACGATATCTTTGGCGGCATGGGTATGGACGACCTCTTCTCGTCGTTCTTTGGCGGCGGTGCCGGCGGTGGCGCTCGCAACCGTCGCGAGCGCCGTCGCGGTCGCGACATGGCCATCTCCCTTTCGGTGACGCTCGAGGAGGCTGCGCTCGGTTGCAAAAAGACGATTAGCTACGACCGTCTTGCCCCTTGTGAGGACTGCAACGGTACCGGTAAGGCCGAGGGCGCGACCGAAAAGCAGTGCAGCCGCTGTCACGGCACAGGCTATGTGACGACGGTTCAGCGTTCTTTCCTGGGTCAGGTTCAGTCCTCTTCGCCCTGTCCCGACTGCCACGGCGAAGGCACGGTCATCGATCATCCCTGCGAGACCTGTGACGGCCAGGGCCGCACGCCTTCTCACGAAAAGATTGACATCGATATTCCCGCTGGTGTTTCGACCGGTCGTCAGCTGCGCGTGAGTGGTTTTGGCGAGGCCGGCCTTCGTGGCGAGCCGTCGGGCGACCTGATCGTCAACGTGCGTGTCGCCGACCACGAGCGTTTTAAGCGTAATGGCGATGACCTCTATCTGGTGAACGATATCTCGATTGCGCAGGCCGCGCTCGGTTGCGAGATTGAGGTCGAGGGCATTATGCCTGACGAGGTCGTTAAAGTGACGGTTCCCGCCGGCACACAGTACGGTGACACCGTGAGCGTCAATAACTACGGCATGCCGCGTATCGGCGGTGGCGGCTCGCGCGGTCGTCTGATTGTGCAGCTGCGCGTGGTCGTTCCCACCAATCTCTCCAACAAGCAGCGCGAGCTGCTTCGCGCCTTTGCCGACGAGATGGGCGATGACGTCGCATCCGGTAAGAAGTCGGTGACCGACCGTATCAAGAGTGCCCTCGACGACATCCTCGATTAAGGAGCCCGTGTGCTCGCACCCCATATTTCCGTCGTCAACCTCGGTTGTCGTGTCAACCGGGTTGAGTCCGACCGTATCACTGCCGATCTTATGCGCCTGGGCTTTGCGATGGTGGAGCCCCGGGACGCCGAACTGATCGTTATCAATACCTGTGCCGTGACGGGGGAGGCCGAGGCCAAGACCCGCAAGGCCGTCCGTCACGCCCTGGCCTATCCCGGCGAGCCTTACGTGGTCGTAACAGGCTGCGTCGTCAACCTGCATCCCGAGGAGCTGTTGGAACTCTCCGACCGCGTGATCGCCGAACCATCCAAGATTGACGTCGCCGAGCGCGTCTGCGAGGTGCTGGGTGTCGAATCCGATAGCGTGCCCGCCTGCAGCGATTGCGACGTGGTCGATGCGCTCGGCCGTTCGCGGCTGGGCGTGAAGATCCAGGATGGCTGCAACCACCGCTGCACCTATTGCATCGTGTGGAAGGCCCGCGGCCCCGAGCGTTCCGTACCCGTCGAGTCCGTGCTCGAACAGGTGCGTGAAGCTCAGGAGGCCGGCGTGCCCGAGGTCGTGCTGACCGGCGTGAACCTGGGTGCCTATGACGGCAAGAGCGCGACCGACGAACATGTCGAGATCGATGAGCTGCTCCAGGCCATCATGGAGCGCACCGATATCGCCCACGTGCGCATCTCCTCGGTGGAGCCCATGGATATTTCCGAGCGCTTGCTCAAGGTGATGGCTCGCTATCCGAAGCGTATCGCGCCGTTTTTGCACCTGCCTGTGCAGTCTGGCTGCACGGCGACGCTGCATCGCATGGGCCGTCCCTATAGCGCCGAGGCGTTCGAGGACACGGTGCGCATGATTCGCGCTAACCTGCCCCAGGCTGCACTTTCGTGTGACGTTATCGTCGGTTTCCCTGGCGAGACGGACGAGGAGTTCGAGGAGTCGCTGGCGCTGTGCCGTCGCGTGGGCTTTTCGCGCATGCACGTGTTCCGCTATAGCAAGCGCCCCGGCACCCTCGCCGCCGACATGCCCGACCAGGTACCCCCTGAGGTCATGGCCGAGCGCGGCCGTCGCATGCGCGCCGCCGCACAGGAGCTTGCGATCGCCGATGCCCGCCGCCGCGTGGGCACGGTCGAGCGTGCGGTGCTCGAGTATGGCGACAACCTGACGCTCGGCTCGTTCCATCATGCCCGTCTTGATGATACCTGTGGACTCACAGCCCCTTGCCTGCTCGATGTTGCTATCATCGGAGTCGATGATTCCGGCTTGGTCCATGCGCGCAGGGAGGTTCATGGAAGCCTCGAAGATTAGACTTACCGTTCCCGAGGGTATCGACCCCTCGCGCGTTTTGGGCGCCGGCGATGACGCCCTTCGTGCACTCGAGAACTTGGTGCGCGCCCATGTGGTTGCCCGCGGTGACAGCGTTGCCGTGAGCGGCGATCCGGACGAGGTCGAGCTCGTGGCGCGCTTTTTCGAGCATGCTTTTCGCGAGGCGGCCGCCGGGCGCACGCTGTCTGCCGACGATGTCTCGCGATGCCTGGCGGTCTTGCGCGACGGCGAGCATAATGCCTCGTCGCTGCGCGATGACGTGCTGCTGTCGTATCGCGGTCGCGTCATCCGCCCCAAGACGCTCGGCCAAAAGCGCTACGTGGATGCCATTCGCTCGCATACCATCACGTTTGGCCTCGGTCCCGCCGGTACCGGTAAAACCTATCTGGCTATGGCACTCGCTGTCGCCGCGCTCAAGCGCCATGAGGTGGGCCGCCTGATCCTGACGCGCCCGGTTGTCGAGGCGGGGGAGAACTTGGGCTTTTTGCCCGGCACCCTCGAGGAAAAGATCGACCCGTATATGCGTCCGCTCTATGATGCCCTGTTTGACATGATGGATCGTGAGCGTACCGATGAGCTCATGGAGCGTGGCGTGATCGAGATCGCCCCGCTCGCCTACATGCGCGGTCGAACGCTGAGTGATGCCTTTGTGGTGCTCGATGAGGCACAAAACACGACGCCCGAGCAGATGAAGATGTTCCTGACGCGCCTGGGTTTTAATTCCAAGTTCGTGATTACCGGCGACCTGAGCCAGCGTGACCTGGTGGGTCGTCGCGGCGGTCTTGCCGATATCGAAAGGATTTTGGGTCGCGTCGACGATGTGGCGTTTTCTCACCTGGAGCGTGCCGATGTGGTTCGCCATGCCCTGGTGGGCCGTATCGTTGAGGCCTATGATGCATACGACGATGCGCGTGAGCAGCGCGCACACGATCGAAAGGAGTCCCGTTGAGTGTATTGATCAGCAACGATGCCGAGCTCGATACGCTGCTCGATGCCCAGGAGGTGGAGCACATCTGCGGAGTTGTGCTTGCCGCTGAGGGTGTTGAGCGTGAGGTCGAGATTTCCCTTTCGTATGTCGATGAGGACGAGATGCACGAGCTCAATCTTGAATGGCGTGGCATCGATCGCACGACCGACGTGCTCTCGTTTGAATGCGACTCGGCCTTTGACGAGGACATTCCCGCCGACGAGACGCTCGAGCTCGGCGATATTATCCTGGCCCCGCAGGTCATTGCCCGCCAGGCCCCCGGCTTTGGCAACAGCCCCGCCGATGAGTGCCGACTGATGCTCGTGCATGGCATGCTGCACCTGCTGGGTTACGACCACATCGAGGACGATGAGGCCGAGGTCATGGAGGCACGCGAGGATGCCATCCTGCGCGACCTGGCGCTTGAGCGCGGCGAGGACCCCAAACTCGTCCACGTCGGCCCCATAACCAATCATGCCCACGACTAGGAGCCGTCTATGATTCCCGGATCGAACAAGGACCATCCGTCCTTTTTAAAGTCGTTCTCCTATGCCATGGAGGGCTTCGTCACCGCCGTCAAGACCGAGCGCAACATTAAGGTCATGCTCGTGGCGGGCGTGTGCACCGTCATTGCCGGCTGCATCGTGGGGCTCGATATTGCCGAGTGGGCTACGGTCATCATCTGCTGCGGCCTGGTGATTCACGGCGAGCTGTGTAATACCGCCATGGAGGCGATTGTCGACCTGGCGACCCAGGAGCTGCATCCGCTGGCCAAGCGCGCGAAGGATATTGCTGCTGCCTCTGTATACGTTCTTTCCATTACCGCCGCGATCGTGGGCTTGCTTGTCTTTGCTCACGCGCTCGACTTTATTTAGAAAGGGATTCCCATGTCCGACAATATGCAGCCTACCGGTGAAGTTTTGGATGACGAGGTCCTGGACGAGGCTGAAGGTGCCGATTCGTTTGACGAGGTCGAGGAGTTCGACCCGTTTGAGGGTATGAGCGACGAGCAACTCGATGCCCTTTGCGACGAGGATGAGAGCCTCGCGGGCTTTGGCGACGTGGAACCTGGTTTCCGCAGCGGCTTTGTGGCCCTGGTCGGTCGTCCCAACGCCGGCAAGTCCACGCTGCTCAACGCCTGTTACGGCAAGAAGGTCGCCATTACCTCTCCGGTTGCCCAGACGACCCGCCGCCGTATGCGCGCCGTGGTCAACCGCCCCGGCTATCAGCTGGTCTTCGTTGACACGCCGGGTATCCACAAGCCCAAGGACGGCCTGGGCTCCGAGCTTAACAAGAGCGCGTTGTTCGAACTGAACGATGTCGATGTCGTCGCGTTTTTGATCGATGCTACCAAGCCGATCGGCAGGGGAGACGCCTGGGTTGCCGAGCGCGTCAAAAACGCCCGTTCCAAGAAGGTCCTGGTGCTCACGAAGGCCGACGAGGCCGATCCCGCCCAGGTTATGGAACAGCTCAAGGCTGCCCACGAGCTCATGGAATACGACGATGAGATCGTGACGTCGTCGGTCAAGAACTTCAACGTTGATGCGTTTATCGAGACCGTCGCTCACTTTTTGCCCGAGGGCCCGCGCTGGTTCCCCGAGGACATGGGTACCGACGCGTCTGATGAGACCCTTGTGGCCGAGTTTGTGCGCGAGAAGGTCCTGCGTCGCACCCGCGACGAGATCCCTCACTCCGTAGGCGTCATCTGTGACGCGCTCGAGCAGACTAAGAAGGTCCTGCGTGTGCACGCCACGATTTACGTCGAGCGCGAGGGGCAGAAGGGCATCATCATCGGCAAGGGCGGCGAGATGATTAAGCATATCGGCATCGATGCCCGTCGTGACCTTGAGCGTATCTTTGGCACTCAGGTCTTTTTGGAGCTCGACGTGAAGGTCAAGGCCGGCTGGCGCGATGACGAGGCGCAGATTCGCCGCTTTGGCTATAACGCCGAAGATTAAGTCTCGGCGTTCATGGCGGGCTCTCGCACATATCGCACAAAGGTACTCGTCCTCGACAAGACTAAGCTCAAGGAAACCGACCTGATCTTGACGATGCTCGACGAACGGGGGCGGCAGGTGCGTGCCGTGGCTAAGGGCGCACGTAAGCCTGGCGGTCGCCTTGCTGCCCGCTGCGAGCTCTTCTGCACCGTTGATATGCTGCTCGCGCATGGACGGTCGCTCGACGTGGTTTCTCAGGCGGAGCTTATGGAGGCCCCACTTGGTGCTGCTCCTGACTATGAGACGACCTGTGCCGCCAGCGCGATTGCCGAGGTTGCCCGTGTGTGCTCGTTTGAGGATGCCGAGGATCCATTTACTTTTGCCATCACGCAACGGGCGCTCACGCTTGTCGGCAGCGGGCTCGACTCGGCACATCTGGACCTGCTAGCGGCGGCCTTTGTCTTTAAATTGCTGTCGCACGTTGGTTATCGACCCGATTTCTCGGCTTGCGTCTCGTGCGGCGATCCCATGCTGTCGCATTTTTCGCCCCAGGCGGGCGGCCTCTTGTGCGGGTCATGCGCGTCGAGCGTTCCGGGCGCCGGGCTGGTGTCGACCGGTGAGGTCGCATGGCTGCGTGCCCTCATGTCTATGACGTTCGATGCCCTTATGGACGAGCAGATCGATCCGCATACGGCTGCGTTTTTGCTGGGGCTTTCGCATGTTTGGGCCGCCACGCACACCGATCAGCGGCTCCGTGCGATGGAATTCATGTTGGGTCGGTGATGATGCGCAGGCGCAGGCTGCTTGTGGTAACATACCGATTTGTTGGTACCTCGACCTTGGATGTTCGCTCCACCGGCGGCTTCCCAGTCCGAGGCGAATAGAGTCGCCCGCGGGCGACGCGAAACGAAAGGTGAAACAATGACTGTTTCCAAAGAGCGCAAGGCGGAGTTGACCGCCCAGTTCGGTAACTCCCCGGTCGATACCGGTAACCCCAAGGTTCAGGTCGCCATCCTGTCTGAGCGCATCAAGGAGCTGACCGAGCACATGAAGTCCCACCAGAAGGACTTCCACACCCGTCGTGGCCTGCTTATGCTCGTCGGCCGTCGTCGTCGTCTTCTCTCCTACATCAAGAAGAACGACATCGTCGAGTACCGTGAGCTCATCAAGGCTCTGGGCATCCGCGACAACATCCAGTAAGGATTTGTACATGCTAAGAGCGTCCTGCGCAGCGGGGCGCTCTTTTTGTGTAAGGGCGTGAACAATCACGCTCTACAGCGTGGCGGGGGCAGGGGGCCCGCGTCACATGAGAAGCCCGCAGGCAAGGGGCCTGTGGGGTAAAGGAGAACAATGACACTCGTATCCAAGACCTTTGAGCTGTACGGCAAGACCTACACCTTCGAGTCCGGCGAGCTTGCCAAGCAGGCCACCGGCGCTTGTCTGGTCAAGCAGGGTGACACCACGATGCTCGACACCGTGGTCGTCTCCAAGGAGCGCAAGAATTACGACTTCTTCCCGCTGACCGTCGACTTCAACGAGAAGATGTACGCTGCCGGCCGTATTCCGGGTGGCTACCTCAAGCGCGAGGGCCGTCCCAGCGAGAAGGCCACGCTCACGGCTCGTATGATCGACCGCCCGATCCGCCCGAGCTTCCCGGACGGCTTCCGCAACGAGGTGCACATCGTCGCCACCTCGCTCGTCGCCGACCAGGTTAACCCCTTCGACGTCATCAACGTCATGGGCGCCTCTTTGGCTATGACGCTCGGCGGCGTGCCCTTCGAGGGTCCGCTTGCCTGTGTACGCATCGGCCGCAACGTGGAGACCGGCGAGTTTATCGTCAACCCCACTTATGAGGAGCGCGAGAACTCCGACCTGGACCTGGAGCTGGGCGGCTCTGCCGACTTCATCTCGATGGTCGAGGCCGGCGCCGAGGAGATCTCCGAGGACGACATGCTCGCCGCTATGAAGTTTGGTCAGGAGGCCCTCGCTGCCTTCTGCCAGGCCCAAGACGAGTTCGTTGCCGAGTGGGAGCAGGTCAACGGCGCTATCGTCAAGAAGGAGTACCCGCTCGACCAGCCCGTCGAGGAGGTCCAGGAGCGCATCTTCGCCCACTACGACGAGATGGCCGCTGCCCTGCGCGACGCCGACAAGCTTTCCCGCATCGGTAAGGTCGAGGCTCTGAAGGAGTCCATCCGCGCCGAGTTCACCGACGAGGAGCAGGCCGCCTGGGAGCGCGAGATCCCCGTGGCGCTCAAGAAGCTCGAGAAGAAGGCCATGCGCACCATGGTCGTCGAGACCGGCGAGCGCGTCGACGGCCGTGCCGCCGACGAGATCCGTCCCATCATGGTGAAGGACAACTACCTGCCGCTCGTTCACGGCTCCGGCCTGTTCCAGCGTGGTCAGACCCAGGTGCTCTCCGTCCTGTCGCTCGGTATGCTCAACGAGGGCCAGCGTCTGGATACCATCGAGCCCACCGAGGGCAAGCGCTATATGCACCACTACAACTTCCCGCCGTTCTGCACCGGCGAGACCGGCCGCATGGGCAGCCCCAAGCGCCGTGAGATCGGTCACGGCAACCTGGCCGAGCGCGCTCTGCTTCCGGTGCTCCCCGACGAGAACGAGTTCCCCTACGCCATCCGCGTGGTCTCCGAGGTCATGGAGTCCAACGGCTCCTCTTCGATGGCTTCGACCTGCGGTTCCACGCTCGCCCTTATGGACGGCGGCGTGCCCATTAAGCGCCCGGTCTCCGGCATCGCCATGGGCCTGATCCAGGAGGAGGGCAAGACCGTGGTCCTGTCCGACATTCAGGGTCTCGAGGACTTCCTGGGCGACATGGACTTTAAGGTCACCGGCACCACCGATGGCATCACCGCCCTGCAGATGGACAACAAGGCCACCGGCCTTACCTTCGACATCCTGGCTCGCGCCCTGCAGCAGGCCAAGGAGGGTCGTGCCTTCATCCTGCAGAAGATGCTCGATGTGATCCCCGAGCCGCGCCACACCACGCGCAGCACCGCTCCGCGCATCGTCTCCATCCAGGTTCCGACCGATAAGATCCGCGACGTCATCGGTTCCGGCGGCAAGGTCA
This sequence comes from uncultured Collinsella sp., assembly GCA_902478365.1. Classification (GTDB taxonomy): domain Bacteria; phylum Actinomycetota; class Coriobacteriia; order Coriobacteriales; family Coriobacteriaceae; genus Collinsella. The sequence continues at coordinate 40,506 of CABSKX010000016.1, forward strand.
TCCGCGGCATCCAGGACGAGACCGGTGCTTCGGTCGACATCCAGGAGGACGGCACCGTCTTTGTCGGCGGTACCGGCGAGTCCGTCGATCAGGCCGTCGAGCGCATTAAGCTCATCATCAAGGTTCCCGAGCCGGGCGAGGAGTACACCGGTCGCGTGGTCTCCATCCAGCCGTTCGGCGCCTTCGTGAACCTGCTGCCCGGTAAGGACGGCCTGCTGCATATCTCCCGCGTCGCCAAGGGTCGTGTGGAGAAGGTCGAGGACGTCCTCAACGTGGGCGACGAGGTCAAGGTCGTCGTCATCGAGGTCGACGATCGCGGCAAGATTTCGCTTGATCGTCTCGACAAGCCCGAGGCCCCGGCTCGCGCCGAGGGTGCCTCTGAGGGCGACGGCGAGCACTTCCAGCGTCGTGAGCGTCCGCGTCGCGAGCGCTCCGAGCGCAACGACCGTCCGCGCCGTCCCGGCGACAACGGAGGCCGCAAGCCCCGCCGTCACCACGACGCCGAGTAATAGCCGCATATAAGCAGCACCGCAAGGGCGACTCCGGACAGGGGTCGCCCTTTTGCTTGTGCCCGGGAGGGCCGCATATGAAGTTTCCTGCTCTACAGTCCTGCGCAAGACGGAAAGCACATTAAGTGCTTTCCTTTGCGTG
>CABSKX010000017.1 GCA_902478365.1 uncultured Collinsella sp.
TGTAGCCCTCGCGGGTCGGGGCCAGGGGCTGGCGGGCGACGCCGTCGCCGTCGGTCACGCCCTGGAGGGCGTCACTGCCGTCGAAGAACGTGCCGCCGTTGGCGACGTAGAGGACGTCGATGGAGTTATCCTCCTCAACGGCATTCCACTGAGCATAAAGGGTAGCGTGCTTGCCACCGCCGACGAGCGGGTTATCAAAGTCGACAGGATCGGTACCCTCGCGGTCGTAGGTCCAGCCGGCGAAGGTGTAGCCCTCGCGGGTCGGGGCCAGGGGCTGGCGGGCGACGCCGTCGCCGTCGGTCACGCCCTGCAGGACTTCGTTGCCATCAGCGAAAACACCGCCGTTGGCGACATAGAGAACGTCCTTCTCGTTGTTAGCAAGCTCTGCCCACTGAGCGAAGAACGTAGCATGCTGACCGCCACCCTGGATGGGCTTGGTGAAGTCGACAGGCTCGGTGCCGGCAGCATCGTAGGTCCAGCCAGTAAAGGTATAGCCCTCGCGGGTCGGGGCCAGGGGCTGGCGGGCAACGCCGTCGCTGTCGGTAACACCCTCCATGGTCTCATTGCCATCGGCGAAAACGCCACCATTGGCAACATAGAGAACCGTCTTCTCGTTGTTCTGCTTCCACTGGGCATAAACAGTCGCGTGGCCGCTGCCCGCAACGATGGCCTTCGTGAAGTCGACGGGGTCATTTCCGTCGCGATCGTACGACCAACCAAGGAAGTCATAGCCCTCGCGGGTCGGCTGAAGCGGCAGACGTGCAATACCGTCGGTATCGGTTACACCCTGCATAGTTTCGTTGTCATCGAAGAACGTGCCGCCATTGGCAACGTAGAGGATTTCGACAGTCTTGTCCTGCTTCACAGGCGTCCAAGCGGCGAAAAGGGTCACATGGTCGCCGCCACCGACGATCGGCTGGTTGAAGTCAACCTGGTCGGTTCCGTCGCTGTGATAATACCAACCGGCAAACACATAGCCGTCGCGCGTAGGAGCAAGCGGCTGACGAGCAATGCCATTGCTGTCAGTCTTACCCAGCATGACGTTGTTGCCGTCGGCAAACTGACCGCCATTGGCAGAGTAGGTCACATCGAGCACATTCGAGGGAGCCTCAGTCCACTTGGCGAACAGAACAACAAAATTGCTAGCGTCGCTCAGAAGAGGCTGAGAAAAATCTACGGCATGCGTGCAAGTGTTGTCATAATACCAGCCGCCAAACACATAGCCATCGCGCACGGGAGACTCCGGCGTAGAGCATACGCCCTTATCGTTAGTCTGAATGCGCATAACGATGCTTCCGTCCGCGAAAGCGCCGCCGCCATTGTCCGCTACAAAAGTAACGGTCTTAACACCAGTAGAGGCTGCAGCAGTAGCCCCCTCGCTCGTGTTCTGAGTAGTCTCCGCCGCGATAGCAGCAACCGGCGTGGAGCTGAGCACCATACTCAAGCTCAGACCGGCTGTGATAGCAGCGTTAAGCTTCCTATTCATGTGGTCGTCCTTTCCCGACTTGCTTCTTCGCGACCACTTCGCAGAAGAAGACATTTGAATTGCATGATTGATTTAAGCCGAGAAAATCCTTAAAAGGTTGCGCAACCAAGCTATATCTAAGGTTTGAGACTTTTTTTCAAAAAAGTTTGCAAAAAGCTATTGCACCACCCGTACGCTGGGGCAAAGGTCTGCCAGCGGGCACTCGTCGCACTTGGGCTTGCGGGCGTCGCAGATCTCACGACCAAAGGTGATCCACTGGTGGTTGACCGACTCCCAATACTCGTGCGGCAAAATCTTGAGCAGATCTTGCTCAGTCTTGAGCGGCTCCTTGGCATGCGTCTTGGGGCTCAGCATCAGGCGGTGTGCGATGCGGTTGACGTGCGTATCGACCGCGATGCCCTCCACGATGCCAAACCCCACGTTGAGCACGATATTCGCCGTTTTGCGCCCCACACCCGGCAGCTTGACGAGTTCCTTCATGTCGGCAGGTACCTCGCCGCCGTAATCGACGACGATCATCTGCGCGGCCTCCACGGCGTGCTTGGCCTTGCTCTTATAAAAGCCAAGTGACTTGATGGTATCGGCCACATCGGCCACGCTCGCCCCCGCCATGGCCTCGGGCGTGGGCCACTGGGCAAACAGCTGCGGCGTCACCTTGTTGACCTGCGCGTCGGTCGTCTGAGCCGAGAGCAGTACCGCGATGAGCAGCCTAAAGGGATTCTCGTGGTCCAAAAAGCACTCGACCGGGCCATAGCGACGGTTGAGGCGCTCGCACACCTCAACGGCGCGCTCGCGTTTGGCGGCATTGGTCTCGCGTGGCATAACGACTCCTCGGCTCAGCGGCATAACAAACTTATGGGCACGATTGTCCCACGTATGGGGTCTTTACGCCTCCAAAAATGCGCCGGTCTGGCGGCCCCACAGGCTTGCGTACTCGCCGCCCGCCTCGACAAGCTGCGCATGCGTACCGTCCTCGACAATCCCGCCTTCCGCCAGCACCACGATGCGGTCGAGCGCCGCCACGGTGGACAGGCGATGTGCCACCACAATGGAGGTGCGACCGCGCATCAGGTTCTCGAGCGCCTCCTGCACCAACGCCTCGGACTCGCTGTCCAGGGCAGAGGTCGCCTCGTCGAGCACCAAAATCGGCGCGTCGGTCAGGATAGCGCGGGCGATGGCCACGCGCTGGCGTTGTCCACCCGAAAGCTTAACGCCGCGCTCGCCCACCATGGTGTCAAAGCCATGGGGCAGGCGATCGATAAACTCCAGGGCATTGGCCAGGCGTGCCGCCTCGCGAATCTGTTCGTCGGTGGCGTCGGGACGCCCGTAGGCGATATTCTCGCGAATGGAGCGGTGGAACAGCAGCGCCTCCTGAGGCACGTAGGCAACCTGGCGGCGCAGGCTCTGCTGCGTGCAGCGCGAGACGTCTTGGCCGTCCACGAGCACGCGGCCACCCTGTACGTCGTCCAAGCGCAGCAACAGCTTGGTGAGTGTTGTCTTGCCCGAGCCCGATTTGCCCACCAGGCCCACGCGCTGGCCCGCTGCCACATGGAGCGTCAGATCGTCGAACACGTTCTCGCCCGCCGCGGCGTCACGGTATGCAAAGCTCAGGTGCTCAAAATCAATCGCGCCCTCGCCCACCTTGAGCTCGGGAGCATTCTCGTCGTCCGCCACCAGACGCGGCTCGTCCAGCACGCGCGTCATCTCGGCCGCATCGCCGAGCGCGCGGTTGATACGCTGCATCATGGAGCTCACGTAGTTCAGACGCATGGTGAGGTTGTACGTATAGGTAAAGATCATGACAAGCGCGCCGGCAGAGACGCCAAACCACGCGTTGCCGCCCGCCACGAACACACTCACCACGGCCATGGTGATGACGATGAGGCCCGAGGTCGTAAAGTTGCGCTGCATCATGGCGTGCATCGAAACCGTTTCGGCGTCGCGTGCGGCGCGGTCGGCGCTACCGAACAGGTCGTGCTCAAAGTCTTCGCGCCCACAGGTCTTGACGGCCAGGATGTTCGTGACCGCGTCGGAAAGCACGCCCGACAGCTTGTTCTGCGCGGCGGACGTCGCGGCCGAAAGCGGCATGATGCGCTTGTACATAAGCCAGACAAACGCGATGTAGACGACCATGATGCCCACCAGGATCACGGTAAACGTCGGCACCACCGGGGCGAGCGCTGCCACCGTGCAGACAACCGAGGTGATAGTGGGGATGAGCGAATACACCGTCACGTCCACCAGACCCGTGTAGCCGCTCATAAAACGGCTCGTCTGGCTCACAAGCGATCCGCCAAATCGGCTGGTGTGGAATGTCATGGATTGATTGGAGAGCGTGTCAAAGCACAGGCGCGCCAGGTGATAGTTGCCCGCAATCTCGAGCTTGTAGACGGTGTAGTCCTGCAGCTTGGAGAGGATCTGGCCCACTAGGTTAACGAGCACGAGCGCCAGAATGTAAGAGCCAAAGACCTCAAACACCTGGTCGCCCGCCACGGGGCCGGCTTGGACGCGGTCGACGATAAGGGCCATCACGTAGGTGTTGGCAAACGTGAGCAAAAAGATGTAGCCCGCCGACGAGAACACCGAGAGAAAAACAATCAACGGCTGTGTGCGCGTGACGTCCCAAAAACGCTGCAGCGTGCGGCGCACGGTGGAGCGTTTGAGCGGGCTGGTGCTTCTCTGAGACACGGGCTTCCTTTCGCATCTGATAGGGCGAAACGCCATTGTTGCACATTGAAGCGCACTTCAGGCAAGCACGATGCGAAAAGCGCCCGCGTCCTGCGTTTACGCCGGCGCCCCGCCGTCCGTTGCGGCTAGTCCTCGTCTTCCTGGCCAGTGAGTAAGCCTGCGGACTCCAAGCCCAAAATCTCGTCGATCTCCCGCGCGTCTTCCAACGCGTCGATATCCTTGAGTTTGCGCTCCATAACGTTGGTGCGTGTGGTGATAATGCCCTCGACCGTCTTGCCCGCAGTCTCGATCTGCTGTTGGGCGCGGCGTAGCGCCGCCTGATAGCGCGGCAGCTCGGCCTTGACGGCGGAAAGCACGCGCAGCACGTCGTCGGTACGTTTTTGCAGCCTAAACGTCTGGTAGCTCATCTGCAGACTGTTGAGGATGGCGGCCATGGTGCTGGGGCCGGCAACGTTGACGTGATAGTCGCGGCCCAGGGTCTCGATAAGCCCGGGGCGACTGACGACCTCGGCGTACAGGCCCTCAAACGGCACGAACAGAATGCCAAAGTTAGTCGTCGCGGGCACGCTCAGGTACTTCTCGCAAATGTCCTTGGCCTCGCGTTTGACCATCGCATCGAGCGTCTTGCGCGCAGCGGCGACGGCCTCCGCGTCGCCCGACTCCTGGGCGTCGAGCAGATGCTCGTACGCGTCGCCCGGGAATTTGGAGTCAATCGGCAGCAGCACGGGATCGCCCTCGTCTACCGGCAGCTTGACGGCAAACTCAACACGCTCCGAGGCGCCAGGCTTGGTGGCGACGTTTTCCAGATACTGGTCGGGCGTAAGGATATCCGCCAGAATCGCGCCCAGCTGCACCTCGCCCAAAATGCCACGCGCTTTCACATTGCCCAGCACGCGCTTAAGGTCGCCCACGCCGGTGGCAATAGATTGCATGTCGCCTAGGCCCTTGTACACGGCCTCGAGCTGATCGCTCACTTGCTTAAACGATGCAGACAGGCGGTCGTTGAGCGTACGGGAGAGTTTCTCGTCCACCGTCGCGCGCATCTGATCGAGCTGCACATTGTTGTCCTTGCGGATGGCGCCCAGCTGGGCATCGACCGTCTCGCGCACCTTGTCCAAGCGGTGCTCGATACCCTCGCGGTTGGCGCCAAGCTGTTGGGCCGTCTCGCGGCGCAAGTCATCCATACGGTCGCCAGCCTGTGAGAACTCACGCGCGATGGTCAGGTAGCGCTGCTGCTCTACGGCGGCGTCGGTCGTCTGCTGCCGCGCGATGGCATTTGCCGTGCGGCGGGTTTCTGCCAACGCGACGTTCAGGGCATCGAGCGCGTTGTTGGCCTGCTCGAGTGCTGTCAGCATTTCCGCGCTACTGTCGCCACGCTCCCGCAACTCGGCACGCAGGCCTTGAAGCTGCAGGGCGCAAACCACAGCAACCCCCACCGCCACCAAGGCAATCACAACAAGCGCAATATCAATAGCAGACATAGACTCCGCCCAACAAACCCAATCGATTATCAATCAAAACTGCAATCAATCTTACCCCGCCACACGCACCGAGCGCCCGGCCCCTTCTTGGGCGCCCCTCTCCTCCGCATATTCCATAATGCGGCGCGCCGTTTCCCTGCTCACTTTTGAGTCATCACCGGCTAAGTATGCGTACACGTTTCCCTTATTCAGATTCAAATCGCGGCAGAGGCCGTAGCGCGTTACGCCCGATTCCCCTAGCGCTCCCAATGTTCTTTTTCGCATCAGGGCGTTGATCCTTCTATCGGCAGCCGGCTTCTCCTTCACCCCTCTATACGCACGCCAAACGTTGGCATAACGATTGGGAAGCTCACTTTTGGCACATAGAGACGCCATGCCACCCGCTTGATCGTACAAGGACAAAACGCCTCGGTAATCCTCTTCCATCCACGAGCCCTCGGATAAGCCCAGAACGTATTCGGCTTTTCCTTGCGCCAAAGCGAGCAAAAACAGAGGCTCCGCCACGCGCGGCGCAACCGTCGTCGCTTGCTCAACCAGTTTTCTAAAACTCAGCGACTGCTGTCCGGATAGCTCCCGGCAATAGCCTTTTAAGAATCCCTCAAAGGTCAGATTCAACCGAGCACCTCCTTTTTGTATTGCCTGTATGCGCAGACCATCTCTTGATAACTCCGCTCCGAGGGCGACGACGCCAGAGCCTCTCCCTCGTCGAATATAAGCCGCTCGAGCAGATCCCAATCAAGTCGGTCAACGAATGCCTGACTATGAAGATCGACGATGTCGTTCGGACGATAGGCATAAAGCTTCATCACCGCCAGGTCCTCCAAAGATGGCGTAAAGTACCTGATAAAACGCGCCCCAATCTTCAAGGGAATCAAACGATCTTCGTAATTGAATGGCATCTGATTACAATATGCCACCGCCATACCATTCACCTCGGGGTATCGAGCTATGATCTCGCGGAGGCACCTGTCTGCCTCAAACACATCAATGTCATGTGTAACCGACCGATTCGTCACATCGTTTAGCATGAAAGCGCTTCCTCCCACCAATACAACGCTCGGCCTGTCGTCTCTTGGACCTATTTCCAGCTCCGCCTCTTCGTCAATGCCCAAAAGAGTCTGCTCTAAATCCTGCTTATACATAGCAAATCCTATTATTATTCATCTTCAATAATACTATTCAGTCGCACGACAGGACCCAAAGGATGCAAGGATTCTACTCGTGGCGATAATCCGTACACCCTAGAAGTCCTAATGTGACAAACGCTAACTCTCCCAGCCGGCGCGGATGGTTGTTATGACGTCGCCTAGGCGCTGGCCGAGAGCTGCCAAGTGCTGAAGCACCTCACTGGGCGAGGCGCCGTTGAGGATGCAGGTGAGCGCATACGAGACCAGGAAAATCGCCGCAAGTCCTAACGGGATCAGCACAATCATCGCTAACGTGCGCAGGCGCTGGCCCACGCGGCGGTGACGTGTGCGGCGCTTGTCGAACGCAAGCTCCTGCGCATATGAATCTTGTTGTACGGAATAGTTCTCTGGCGCCGATCCGCCCGCAGGCGAAACCGCAGGCGTGGCATTTTGCGCAGGGGGCTGGGCGGCTACCCCTTGCATTTGTATCTCCATGAGCCGTTGCTGCTGACGCAACATGCGCTCAGCTTGTTGCTGCGGAGTCTCAAGAAACAGATCCATGCTGGCCTCCAAAATCGGAGCATTCGACGCTTACGCCCAGCATCCCGCACCGCCAAGGCCACGGCAACGCAATCCGTAGCAATAGCTGCGAAGTTTCTTGTTGACAAAAGCTGTCGAAAACCTCAACAACTCCCCTACCAGCACTTTCTCTGAGCTTTTTTATCGAATGATCTTTTGCCCTTCCACCAACCCGCCAACTAACCAAAAGCTGACCAAAAGCTTGACGGAAATTGTGAAGACCGGGACCCCACACAAAAAGTGCCGCCCCAAAGGGTCGGCACACAAACTTATTATCAGCTTTTCTGTAACGAGCATGCGACGACTCAACGCCGGAGCGCAGGGCGGGGAAACCTTTGCCTCGCGCGACCCTGCGGAGCCGTGAGCGAGAGGGAAAGGTTTCCCCGCCCTGCGCTCCGTGGTCGGTGGGGGCAGATTACATGCCCGAAAGACCGCGAGCAGCGGTGGCACACAAAAACGCCAAGACTAGAATCACGAGCGAACCGGCAATGTCGGCCACCACGCCCGTAAGACGACGCTCAAACAGCCAGCTCTCAAAGTGCGGGGCGACATTGCGCCAAACACGCCACAGCAAGATGCCCATGCCGATAACGCCCGGGATATTGAGCAACAAAATCTCGGAGCACAAGAGGCCGATCAGGTTGCCGGCGGCAAAGCCCGCATCGCCCTCGCAGTATTTGCGATAAATCATGTACAGCATGTACGCCACAAACGGCTGCAGACACGCCGAGATAAACGTAACCACCATCGAGGGGTCTTGAGAAAAGACATCGGTGAGCTTATCCGCGCTCGTAGCATCTTTCGAAGCCAAGAACAAGCCAATGACCACCACGGGCACCACGCCCAAGATAACCTCGACCAGAGTAAACAACTTAGCAGTCAGATCCTCGCTAGCCGTATTGAGGTGAGGCGCCCACTCAGGATGAGCATGTGCACCGACCTTCTTGTCCTTCTCGGCACGATCGGCCTTTTTGCCCTCGGCAACCCGACGACCAGGATCCTTGCGAGTCCCCGCCGCAGCAACCCGAGCCCGAGATTTCTTACCCATAAAAAACACCCCGCCAGGTAGTAGATAAACTAAAAGTCGCTACCAAGTGTACCCCACCCATGAACGATGCCGCCCCAACCGGCCCCCACACAAAAACGTGCCGCCCCATAAGGGGCGGCACGCAAACTTCTAATCAGCTTTTCAGTATCGAGCACGCGACGACCCAACGCCGGAGCGCGGGGCGGGAGGCCGGATTGCCTTCCCTCAACGCGACCCTGCGGAGCCGTGAGCGGGGAGGGAAGGCAATCCGGCCTCCCGCCCTGCGCTCCGCAGCAGCCAGCGCCACGCGCTAGTAGTTCACCACCTGCTCCTCAAAGTACGCCTTCGGGTGGTTACAAACCGGGCACACCTCGGGCGCCTCGGCGCCCACATGCAGGTGCCCGCAGTTCAGGCACTTCCATACCTTTACGCCCTCGCGCTCAAACACCTCGCCCGATTCGATGCGCTCGACGAGCTTGTTGTAGCGCTCCTCGTGGGCCTTCTCGACAGCACCGACGCCACGGAACTTTGCGGCAATCTCGGTAAAGCCCTCCTCCTCGGCGGTCTTGGCGAACTCGTCGTACATCGTGGTCCACTCGTAGTTCTCGCCCGCAGCGGCATCACGCAAGTTGTCCAGAGTGTCGGGAACGGCGCCGTCGTGCAGATACTTAAACCACAGCTTGGCGTGCTCGGACTCGTTGCCCGCCGTCTCGGCAAAGATATTCGAGATCTGAACGTAGCCATCCTTCTTGGCCTTGGATGCATAGTAGCGATACTTGGTATGCGCCTGGGACTCACCGGCAAAAGCGGTCTCGAGGTTCTTCTTGGTTTGAGAATTCTCAAAATCCATAGGTGTACTTCCCTTCAACATGCCGCCCGTAGGATTCGAGCGGCCTTGTCTTTAGGATGCCCTCAAGCCGAGAATTTAAACCTTACAATCCTGTTCTTCAGATTCGGGTTGGCTACACGCTTAGCCAGCGGTCACCCTCCACGCGGCAAAAGCCCTCACGCTCCAAGTCGGCCAAAATGTCTGCAACCAGCTCGTGCTCGACCGGCTCGCGGCCCGCTGCCGCCTCCATTTCGTTGACGCCCGCCACGGCCTCGGCGAGTGTGATGCCCGCCGGCCGCCCATCGCGCGCCGCCAGCAGCATGCGCACAATATGAGCGCGCTTTTGGCGACGCGAGCCCTCAAACTTGGACTGACGGCTATAGCTCGCCGAGCGCCTGGACGGATTGGGCAGCGTCTTTTTAAGATACGCGCCGTAATCCAGCAACGCGTAATACCACGCGCGCGGCGTGTCGGCATCGTCTTGAGGCACGGCAAAGGGAGCGATCTCATCCGCCGTCGCACCGGGAACCGCCGGACAGGCGGCTTGGATCAGCGGCACCAGCTCGCGATCGGGAACGGCCGGCACATCGGGAAAGAAATGATGCAGAAAGACCGTGCGCACGTTGGTCTCCAGATACACACCCGGTAGATCGAACGCAAACGACCGGATGCCCTGCGCCGTCGCCGGGCCAATACCGGGCAGGGCGACCAGGTCGCGCGTCTCACGTGGAAACTCCCCACCCCAGTCTTCCATAACGCACTGAGCGGCTCTATGAAGTGCCAGGGCGCGGCGATTGTAGCCCATCCCCTGCCACGCATCCAAGACATCGGAAGGCGCGGCCTGGGCAAGCGCCTGCACGGTTGGAAAGCGATCAAGCCACGCGGGCATACGCGTCTCCACGCGCGGCACCTGCGTTTGCTGCAGCATAACCTCGGAAAGCCAAATAATGTACGGGTCGCGCGTGCGGCGCCACGGAAGGTCGCGATAACGCAGGACCCCTTCCGAACGAATCATCGAACGAAAGGGGTCCTGAATCATGGCTATGCTCCTTATGCGGCGCTATTCCTCCCGGCAAGCGCACGCACAGGTGGCGTACTCGGGAAACGCATCGCGGTCGGCGAACTTGGAATCGACAGCCGGGAACTGGCGGTGAGCGACGATGTCGCCCAGCGAAACGGAATCGAGGTAGTCGCGCATCAGCGCTTGAGCTCCGGCCCACAGGGGATGATAACAGCACGTGCCCATGCGTGCACAGTCGCCATCGGGCGCGGTGCAATCGTTCATGACCATGGGGCCCTGAACGGCCTCAACGACCTGGCGGATGGTGACATCGTCGGGGCTGACCTTAAGACGCATGCCGCCATGGACGCCACGCAGGCTCTCCACAATACCGGCCTGAACCAAACCATGCTGAATCGAACGGGCAAACGAATACGGGACATTGACCTCTTCGGCGGCGGTGCGAACAGAAAGCAGACGCTCCGGGTCCTCGGCAAGCATCGCGAGCATGCGAAGGGCGTAATCAGTCTTCCTCGATATGTCCATTTTTCCCCTTTCAAGGAATAGGAACAGCTCGAACGAGCTCCGGAGCCGAGCTTACGTCGAGACGCCAATGACCGTATGGACGCCCATATAGCAAAACGGGTGCCCACTGAATGCCGTGTTTGAAGCCTCTTGCATCAAAAACGGCCCATAGTGCAATTTAGTATAACCTAACCCCCTGCTTCGTTGAACAGGTGTTGTGCAACAAACGCCTTGTTTGAACACAGGTCTCAAACGGAGCTTGTCCGGGAATTGGAAGGATTTGGTTTTGGGCAAAAGGGGCCGATGGGATCAAGGTCCTATCAAACGCAAAAAGCCACGTCCGAAGACGTGGCTTTAATTGCGTTGGCGGGAAGTACGGGGCTCGAACCCGCGACCTCCGACGTGACAGGCCGGCGCTCTAACCAAACTGAGCTAACTCCCCAGGCAGTCGTTCGCGTTTGTTTCCGCTCGCGTGCGCTGCGGGGATTAGTATACACAGAAGTCTGTCCGGCGCGCAACAACTTTTTTGAAAATATTTTTTGGGGCCTCCGGGAGGGTCTCCGGGGCCGACTGGCGCGGGTTAAGTTTGCTGCTCTACAGTCCTGCGCAAGACGGAAAGCACATTAAGTGCTTTCCTTTGCGTGCGGAACTCGCGACAAACTTAACCCGCGCCAGTCGGCCCCGGAGACCCTCCCTGCCGTCACTATGTTCAACCAGTTTTGCGGGCGTGCGCCGCTGCGCGGCTAGCCCGCGTGCTCCTCGGCGGGGTTGGTCTGATTATTCTTGTTGAACTTCGGCCTTTTGCTGAAAGAAAAACGGGAGATGCGATCTGCATCCCCCGTTTTTGTTGCGGTTAGTCTAAGTCAATAAATTTGGTGCTCAGGATCTTGCCGTCCTTGACGAGCATTCTGGCCATGGTGGGGCCTCGGCTGCCTCTGGGATAGCTGGCGCTGCCGGGGTTGAGGACCAGGCAGTGGCCTACTTGGGCTTCTTTGGTTACGTGGGTGTGACCGTTGATGGCTACGTCTACGGATCCCACCGGAAGGTCTTCGCGGTAGTGGGCTACGGCAAATTTGAGGCCTTCGTAGGTGAAGATGGCCAGACGGTCTACATCCGGGCCGTAGTCGCGGTAGTAGTCGTTGTTTCCTAGGACCGCTCGCACGGGGGCGATGGTGCATAGATGCTCGTAATCCATCTCTGAGGTGAGGTCTCCGGCGTGGATGATCAGATCTGCGCCCTTGAGCTCGTCCAGAAGCGCGGGCGAAAGATAGCCGTGGGTGTCCGAGATGATGTCGATGCGCTTGGCGCTTGCACTGTTCATGGGATCCCTTCTGCAAAACCGATTCGACGTATATACAAAAAGCCCCACGGCTCCGCAGACAATTGGTCTACAGGGCTGCGGGGCCAGTTTGCTAGAGGCTCAGGGCCTTCTTGAGCGGTACAACGCGGCGGCGCGAGACCGGCACGCGTTCGTCGACGCCCGTAATGCCCAGTCGGATAGCGCCCGAGGGCACCGTCTCGACATCCGTGACGCACGCCAAGTTGACGATATAGCGGCGATGAACGCGAAAGAAGCCAAAGTCGCAAAGCTTGGCCTCGAACTGCGCCAGCGAAGTCGTCGATAGAAAACGATCATCGACGGTATAGATACAGGAGTAATCGTCCTTGGCCATGATGAAGCGAATGTCATCCACGGGGATGAGGACCTTACGGCCGCCCTTTTCCACCGGAATGCGCTCGATGGTGGCTTTGCTGTCCGTGACGGGCTTGGCGTGCTGCATGACCTTCTCGATCGCACGATCCAGGCGTGCCTCCTCGACCGGCTTCATTAGGTAATCGACGGCATCTACGTCGAACGCCTCGACGGCATGATCGCTATACGCGGTCACAAACACAATCGCCGGAGGATTCTTAAGCTTATGCAGTGCCTCGGCAAGCTGCAGACCAGAAGCACCGGGCATCGAGATATCGAGAAATACGACATCGACGCGGCTTTCCATCAACATCTCAATGGCGGAGCGGACGCTCGACGCCTCAGTGATCGTGCCGATCTTGCCCGTCTGCTCGAGCAAGAAGCGAAGTTCCGAACGGGCCGGGGCCTCGTCATCCACAATCATCGCACGCAGCATAGGGATTAAACCTTTCGTCAGCAAACTACGCTGGGCATCCGCCGCTTGGCGTTGAGCCCATAGCCTTTTATTTTACTCTTGAATATCAAAGATGCTCTCTGACAAATCAAGATGCAGGAGCACTTTGGTGCCCTTGCCCGGCGCCGATTCGACGCGCGTATAAGAGTGCGGTCCATAAAAGCGATGGATGCGCTCAGAAATATTGTGCATGGCCACGCCGGCACCGCCGCCTTGCGGGGAACTGGCATCGGGGCGGGCGGAGCGCTCATCAAACAGCCTGGCGGCGGTGCCCTCGTCCATGCCCACGCCGTTGTCAGCCACGGCAATCAAGATTGCGTCGTCGCCGTCTTGATGGACGGTCACATCGATCCGCAGGGCGTCGTCATCGCCCATGCCATGCCGTACGGCGTTCTCGACAATGGGCTGGATTACAAAGGCCGGGACCAACGTGTCCTCGACATCCTCGGAGACATCGAAAGTCGCCAGTACGCGGTCCTCGCCAAAGCGCGCCTTCTCAAACGTCAGGTAGCGCTTGGTCTGGGCAACCTCGCGCGAGACCGGGATAAGCGACCCTGAGTTGTCGAGCGTGGCGCGATAGAACGAGGAGAACTCGCGCAGCAGCTCGCGGGCGCGCAGCGGGTCGGTACGCGTAAACGACGCGATGGTGTTGAGCGTGTTAAACAGAAAGTGCGGATTGATCTGCGCTTGCAGGGCACGAACCTCGGCACGGGCCGTCAGTTCCTTTTGCACCTCGAGCTCGTGGATGGCGAGCTGCGTGGACAGGATCTCGGCAAAACCCGAGGCGAGCGCATACTGGGTACGGTCGACGGCGCGCGGGGTCTTGTAGTAGAACTTGAGCGTGCCGACGGTGCGGTCGCCCACCTTGATGGGCGCGATGATACCGGCGGGAACATGGTTGTGCGAGCCATCCGAACCCACCACGTCCACCACGCGGTTGAACGACTGCACGATGCCGTGCTCAATGACGTAGCGCGTGGCAAGCGTGTGGATGGGCGAATCGGGCAGCAGCTTTTCCTCGAACTCGCCCGCGCAGGCCAGCACGTTGCCCTCATCGGTGATGGCAACGGTCATGGCACGTGTCTCGGGCAGAATACGCCGGCACACCAAAAGCGCCGATTCCTGCGTCAGGCCGCCCTTAATGTCCTCGAGCATGGCCGAGGCAACCGAGAGCGTCTCCTCGGTGTACTGGGAGCGTACCGAATCGGGATTGAGCGTCAAATAGATAAAGATGCACAGGAAGATGCACAGTAACGCACAGGCGATCACCGTGGCAATCGGCTCAATGCCAGTCGCCAGGGCAAAGATAAAGTACACCAACACGCAAACGGCGCAGACAACGGCGATGATGCGAAAGATTGAAATTGAATTATCGCGCTGGGCGCGGCGGTCGATCATTCAGCCCCCTCCAGGATGCTAATCAGTTGTGCGTCGCGCCAAAGTTCGTCCATGATCTTGGGCCAGAAACTCTGAAAACGCAGGTAGCTTGCGGCGTTTTGGCGGGCATAGGTCTTGGCCTCGTCAATACCATGACGCCAGATGCGCAGATACCCCTCGTGCTCGCGGGTAAACATGCTGCGAACCATGGCGGTCTTGCGCACGCGGTCGTCGAGCTCGCGCGAGATCCACGGACCCGGATAGGGCATGAGTGATGCGGCCGTAACCGGAATGAGCTCCTTTTGGTGCGCAGCGAACGTCAGCTTGGCCCGCTCGTAGTACCAACGGTACACGTCCTGCATAAAGCGCGGCGAGCGCTTCTCGGACTCGGGCGGCAGGTGGCGCACGGTCCACTCGTTATCGAACCACACGTCATAGCCGAACATGCGCATGTTAAAGAGGTAGTCCAGATCCTCGCCGCGGGTGATAAACGGGTCGAAGGCCACGCGCGTAAAGGCGCGGGCGTGCAGGGCCATCAGGCCGCCGCACACGTAATTGGAGCGCGAGATGCGGGTGCCCGAGAGCGCCTTTTTCATCCAGCGATTGAACTCGATACGCTTGGTCCACCAGCGATGGCAAATGCCCACTTTGTCCGTAGGAGCCAGCGGCGACCCGTCGCGATCGTAAAAGTATCCGCTCTTGACTAAAATCGGCAGGCCCTGACGTGTCTGTTGACCCAGTGCATAGGTCGCACGCTTCATAAAGTCGGCATCGATGACGGTCTCGTCGTCATCCAAAAACACAACCGCGTCGTGCCCCAGCACCGCCGCACAGGCAAGACCCATGTTGCGGATGGCGCCGTAGCCGCGCAGGCTCACGCACTCGCCCGAGCCTTTGGGCGCGATCTGCGCCACGCGGTCGGCAACACGCGAAGCCTGAGTATTGGTAACGATGGTGACCTTAAGCGTGGGATGCGCATTAACGATTTCGTGCACGCGATGGGATACGTCGGCCGTGGCGGAA
This sequence comes from uncultured Collinsella sp., assembly GCA_902478365.1. Lineage (GTDB taxonomy): Bacteria > Actinomycetota > Coriobacteriia > Coriobacteriales > Coriobacteriaceae > Collinsella. The sequence goes on from CABSKX010000017.1 coordinate 15,290, forward strand.
ACCGGACAGACCACCAAGAGAATGATGCGCGGAATGTCGCGCACCTGTTCGAGCGAAGTCAGGCAGCGATCGAGTTCCGGGTTGGCGGCATTGAGCGACGTCGAGTGATCGTAGGTGCCGGGAGCGTTTGCTTGGGTATCATCGCCCGCCCAATATGTTGGGATCACAACCGTGGCGTTCATACCTTTACCCTCCTTGCAACACAAAAACGGGGCGCCGCCAAACACAGGCGACGCCCCGCGACCTAGCTGGTTCCATCATACCCACTTGGGCTAAACATTGTTCGGAAGTCAGAATGATTTATGCGGCTACTTCCAAAAGAGTACTGCAGATAGGCACAATTGCTGTACTGAGCCCGGTTGCCTCACGCCGCCGCCTGAGCCATGCGGGACAGACGGACCAGCAGCACAAAGCCAACAACCAGCAGAACACCAATAGAAAGGACGCCCAGCGACGGGTTGCCGGTCAGCGAGGTGACAACCGACACCAGGAAGGTGCCCATAACGCTTGCGTAACGGCCAAAGATATCGAAGAAGCCGTAGTACTCGTTGGACTTTTCCTTGGGGATGATGCGGCCAAAATAGCTGCGGCTGAGCGCCTGCACGCCACCCTGGAACAAGCCGACCAAAATAGCGAGCACCCAAAACTCAAAGGCGGTCTTTAAGAAAAACGCGGCAAAGAGCACGATGCCCATATAGGCGGCGACGGCCACCAAGATCATATTGAGTGTGCCCACGCGACCGGCGAGCTTGCCGTAGATGATGGCGGACGGGAAGGCCACAAACTGCGTAACGAGCAGAGCCAGCACCAGTTGGGTCGAGTCGATGCCCAGAGCCGATCCGTAGCTTGTTGCCATGGAAATGACCGTGTGCACACCGTCGATGTAGAAGAAGAACGCGATCATGTAGACCAGCACGGTCTTGTTGTGGGCGATCTCGCGCATGGTGTGTCCGACCTCGGAGAACACGCCGCCCACGATGTGGCCGATGGTGTCCCGGGGACCGCGCTCGCGACCGTACTTTTGCTTATAGGTGCGAATGAGCGGCAGGGTAAAGATGAGCCACCAGGCACCGGTGATGACAAACGACAGACGCGTTGCCAGCATGGTGGGGACGCCAAGAGCGGGGCCACCCATGATAAGCGCCAGGCAGATGATGAACGGCACGGTGGAACCGATGTAGCCCCAGGCATAGCCCGAGCTGGACACGGCGTCCATGCGCTCGTCGGTGGTAATGTCGGGCAGCATAGCGTCGTAGAACGTCATGGAAGAGTTAAGGCCGATGGTGCACAGCACGTACACGGTCAAAAATGCCATGGCGGACATTGGGATAGCCTGCGCCAGGCAAAGAACCAGGCCCGTGAGGAAGAAGCCCAAGAAGAACTTGATCTTGTTGCCGGCGTAATCGGCAAGCGCGCCCAGAATGGGCATGAGCATGGCAATGACCAGCGAGGCAATCGTCTGCGCGTTGCCCCAGGCGACCACCAGGTCTGCCGAGGAAGCACCGGTATTGATGGCGTTAAAGTAGATGGGCACCACCGAGGTATTGAGCAGCACGAGGGCCGAGTTGCCCACATCGTACATAACCCAGTTACGCTCGAGCTTGGTGTATTTCATGGACAGGGCCCCTTCGTATTCGCCCGATATGCAGTTAGTTCATCGTACCCCAATTGTCCAGAGGCGCCGGTAAGGATTCGGCAAAGGGGCACGCACGAGCCCTACTCCTCGCGGTCGAACTCTTCGTCGGCGCCGAGCACGCGACCGCTGTAATTGACGTGGTTGGTCACGGCTTCCATATCGCCGGTCTCGATAAAGCGGGCGACGGTGAGCTCGTAATCGAGCAGTGCGCGGTCAAAGACCTCGGGGAAGCTCTCGGTCGAGACTTCATCGGTAAAGGGGCTCTTCCATGCCAAGTGGCCCAGATTGCCGGTACGCTCGGGCAGCTCGGTCGTCACGCGGTGCGCAAGGCCGTCGAGCAGCGAATAATCGTGCACCAAGCCCTCGAGCAGGGCAATCGCGCGCGTCTTGGCCGAACCGGCGGGCTCGATAGTGCGGTAGAGCAGCTGCATGTCGGCTACGGCGCCGCCGTACTCTCCCACCGGGATATCGATGCCGTACACGCGTCCGGCAACATAGCTCATCAGCACACCGGCAACGCGATTGATGCGGTCGGTAGTGACGATCTCGCCCGCCGGCGGATAATCCTCGACCGTAGCCCCATCGCGCTTGAGCTGCAGCATCAGCACGTCCAGGTCGCTTTCGAGCACGGCATGAACTTGACTGCCCGAAGCCTCGAGCTCGGGATCGGACTCGACAATGCCAAACTGCTGCTCGTAGACAAAGGGGTGGGCATTGCGATCGAGCACATAGTGCGACAGCAGGCCCAGCGCAAAGGCACGACCCAGATTGGCATCGCGCGGCTGCAGGTGCGACACGCCGTCGCGCAGGCACGAGAACTGGCGCGACATGCGCGAGCGATGCATGACCTGAGCAAGTGACATACAGTCGGAAATGCGCGGCGTGAGCATGTGGAAGAAAAACGGGTCGGGACCTTGGTTTCCCAGGATAAAGGCGATGCGCTCCTCGTCGGACGTGATAACGCCCTGCGGAAGACGGTCGATGCTTTCCTCGCCAAACAGATGATGCGTAATGAGCGCGGGCATAATAATCCTTTCGATTTCATTCGATGCAATCCATTATGCCCACCGCACAGTCATGCCAAACCTGTAACGGCAAACGATGGCACACCGACCCTTACGCAAGCCCCAAGTGCGATTTGACCTCGGCAGCGCGACGGCGGGACACGGGCACCGTCGAGGTTACGCGATCGAGCCTGAGCTCCATCAGGCCCGTGGAGCCGATCTCGACATTGTGCACGTCTTCCAAATTAACCAGATAGCTGCGGTGGACACGGATAAAGCCCTCGGAGGCCAGGCGCCGCTCGAGCGATGAAATCGACTCATTGATCAGATATGTTCCCTCGGCGCAGACGGCATTGCAAAAATCGGCGCGCGCCTCAAAGTAGCAGACATCCGCCACGGGAATGAACACCTTTTTGCCCCCGCGATCCACCGTCAGGCGCAAAGGCTGACGCGGAGCATGGACGACACGGCGAGCGCCCAGGGCAGTCTCGATCTTGTCGAGCGCCTTTGACAGGCGGGCATCCTCGACCGGTTTGACGATGTAATCGACCGCATCGAGGTTATAGGCATCGGCCGCATACTCGGCAAATGCCGTCACAAACACCACGACCGGCGGCGTCTTTAGGTTCTGCAACGTCTCGGCAAGCTCAATTCCCGAGCGACCGGGCATGGTAATGTCTAAAAACAGCACGTCGGGCTTGTTCGACAGAATCGACTCCACGGCTTCGGTGACATTGCCCGCCTCGGCAATCTGACCCACACGCGTATCCTTTTCCAACAGATAGCGTAGCTCAGCCCTAATTGGAGGCTCGTCATCAACCACCAAGATGTTCCAGCCTTCGGACATATGCGCTTCCCCTCTTTTTCTCTCAATCCAACCGCGTGCTACACCGTCAACGGCGCCGGCTCATGTGGCTCGCCGTTCAACTCAACGATGACCTGCGTTCCCACGCCCTCCTGGGACTTCACGCGCATGCCGGAATCTTCTCCGCAAAAGAAATGGATGCGCTGAAGCACGTTGAAGAGCGCCAGGCCGCAACCTCGCTTGACGGAGCCGTCGGCGGTAATGCTCTCGGGTTCCTCTCGGCGATGCTGCTCAAACAGATGCGCGCAGACTTCTTCGCTCATTCCGATGCCGTCGTCTTCGACGATGATCTCCAAGCCGTCATCGGTCTCAAAAGCCCTAACACGAATAGAAAGCGGCTCGATCTCGCGCTGCGCATGCTTGATGCAGTTTTCGAGCAGCGGCTGCAAGATAAACGGCGGTACCAGGCTGTCGCGCACCTCAAAGTCGATGTCGACCGATACGCGCAGACGGCCGTCGCCATACCGGGCCTGCATAAGATTGATATAACGAGTGCCCTGTTCCACCTCGTGCTCGAGCGTGGTGAGCGTATCGGAGTCAGAAAGCGTCTGACGATAGTAGTTGGAAAAGTCGATCAGCAGCGATCGCGCCTTGTCGGGCTCGGTTCGAACGAGCGACACGATCGTGCTAATGGTATTGAATAGAAAATGCGGGTCGACCTGCGACTGCAGGGCGCGAAGCTCAACGCGGGCCGTGAGCTCGTCCTGGCGCTCGAGCTCAAAGCTGGCGAGCTGCGTGGAAATGAGATCGGCAAAACCCGAGGCAAGGGCCGTCTGGCGCATATCGATGCTGCTCAGGCGAGGGTAATACAGCTCGAGTGTGCCCACGCAATGCCCGCGCACGGTAAGCGGCGCGACGATGCCGGCGCGCAGGCGGGGAAAATAGCCGCCCGTCTCATTGGAGGTGTCACGCGAAAATACGCTCTGCTCGCCCGTCTCAATCACACTGAGCGTGGTCTTGAGCACGACCGGGGTGCCGGCGGGGCACTTTGCCGAGTCCTCGCCCCAGCTTGCCAACACCTGCTTGCCGTCGGTAAAGCAGATGGCAGAGGCGATGGTCTCGGACAGGATGATTTTAGAGGCGCCCAGGGCCGCTTCGGGCGTAAGGCCGCGCGACGTGTAGGCGAATATTTTTGATGCGATGGCGAGCGTACGGTCGGTTGCGCTCGATGTGAGGTCGTCGGGGACCACAAAGACATACGAGAAAAAGAAGCACAGCATGACCATGCCGGCAATAACGACAACGCCCGGAACGGGATTGGGGTTATCGGTTAAATCCCAGATAAGCAGCAGGATAAGCGCCGGAACGACAACACCGAGCAGGATGGCCTGGACCACATGCTGAGCCGTACGAAAGACCTTGGTAGAGTTGTAGCTCTTGCCCAGAATCAGCCTGTTTAAATCCACCGTCATCCCCTTTTATCTATCGCACCCATAGCAATAAAGAGGGCCGCAAGCGACCCTCTCCATTGCATTATGCAATCAAAAACTGTGTTTTACATCCAGTCGTCGATGAACGGTAGTTTAGGCGCTGTATTTGTTGGCCTCGCCAAAGGTGCCAGCCTCGACGATCCAGCCGTCCTTCATGATAACGTCCATGTTGTCGGTGTTGAGCACGTGAATGTCGGCGGCGACGTCACCGTTGACGACCAGCAGGTCGGCGCACTTGCCGGCCTCGATAGAACCGGTCTCGTCCTCGATGTGGCACATCTTGGCACCGTTGAGGGTGGCGCAGGTGATGGTCTCGACCGGGGTGAAGCCGATCTTGTCGACGAACTCGTACATCTCCTCGATGGAGCAGGTGCCGTACGGGGTGACGAAGGAGAAGGAGTCGGAGCCGATCGTCATGACGACGCCGCGCTTCTTGGCCTCGCGCAGGCAGTCGTAGTTGCGCTGCAGCTCCTTCTCGACCAGGGTGCCCTCGTACTTGTCGTGCAGCTCGGGGACGTAGACGGGCGGATAGGTGGCGTACCAGGTGGGCAGGAAGGCGATCGTCGGGGTGAAGAAGGTGCCCTGCTCGGCCATGAGGTCCATGGTGCGCTCATCGATATCGAAACCGTGAATCAGCTGCTCGCAGCCAAAGCGAACGGAATCGTAGGCAGCGGCGTGGTTGTTGTAGCAGTGGCTCCACACGGGGATGCCGACCATCTTTGCCTCGTCGACCACGGCCTGGATCTCCTCGGAGCAGTAGTGCTGGTCGCGACCGGAGTCCCAGCGCCAGATGCCGCCACCGGTAGCCCAGATCTTGATGGCATCGGGGTTCTCGCGCAGGCGACGACGGACGGCCTTGCGCAGATCCCAAGGACCGTCGACCTGGTCGCCCCAGGGATGGGATTCCTTGTTGAGCTCCTGGGTGCAGTGGTGGGAGTCACCGTGGCCGGCAACGCGGCAGAAACCGAGGCCGGTGGCCAGAACGCGCGGGCCCTTAAAGACGCCCTTGTCGGTGCAGTCACGGATCTGGATACCAAAGCGGCCGATCTCGCAGACAGTGGTGAGGCCGTGAGTGAGGCAGTCGTAGGCCTGCTTGACGGCGACGGCCTGCTTCTCGAGGAGCGGCTGCATGACCCAATCGGTATCATCGTCGGTCAGGTTGCCCGAGAAGTGCAGATGGGTGTCGATCAGGCCGGGAAGGACGGTCTTGCCGGCGGCGTCGATGACCTCAACGCCCTCGGGAAGGTCCTGCATAGTGCCGGCGTACTCGATCTTGCCGTTGTCGTCGACGAGAACGAGGGAGTTCTCGACCGGCTCGGCACCGGTACCGTCGATGAGCTTGCCGCCAACGATTGCATACTTAGTGGACATGGTTCCTCCTTATGGATCCATATAGTGGGCGAGGCCGTGTTGGGTTAAGGCCTCACAAAGCTACCCAAGTGGTGCCGGGTTCGGTGCGCGGGAGAGAGGGCCCCACGCACCCGATCCGCCCCGGCTAGGCGTTACTTTTTGCGGGAATTGGTGAAAGCCATGAGGGCCAGGCCAATAGCCAACCAGCCGATCACGATGCTCCACTCCACCATGTTGAGGGAGGCGGGAGAGAACGGAATCACGAGCAGGCCGATGATGATGGCGCAGGCAGCGATAGCGAGGCCGATGCCAAACTTGCCGCCGGGCACCTCGTAGGGACGAGGCAGGTCGGGCTCGGTGAAGCGCATGCGCAGGCAGGCGAGGGCGACCATACCGCAGGAGAAAATGAAGGCGAGAGCCGACACGTTGGTCAGAGGGATGAGCATGTTCTTGCCCAGGAACGGACCGATGACGGTGATAACGCCCAGAACGACGCAGGCGAGCTTGGGAGCGCCGGACTTGGGGTCGACCTCGGCGAACTTCTCGGGCAGTTGGCCCTTGCGGCCCATGGCGAGCATGATGCGGCTCGTGGCGCCGTAGAAGGAGTTCATCGGGCCCATGGGTCCAAGCGTGGCGATGACGAGCATGGCCAGGTACAGAAGCATGTTGATGCCCTTGAGGCAGGCAAGCGCGGGAACCGGGCTCTTAACAAACTCATGCCAGTCGAGGATGGTGCCGAACGAGTAGATGCAGACCATGTAGAAGCCGCCGGCGGCCAGCAGGGCCAGGGAGATGATCTTGCCGAACTTGTTCCAGTTGAGGCCCTCGGCTGCTTCCTCAGCCTGCTGAGGAATGGTGTCGAAACCGGCATAGAAGAACGGAGTCAGAACCAGGACCGACACGATGCCGGCGAACAGGCTGGCGCCCTCGGTAGCGGCCTTGCCGCCGCCAGCGCCGGTGACCTGGGAGAACACGGGCATGGCGTTGTCCGGCGAGCCGGTGAACAGCGAGACGCCCATGGCGAGCAGCATGCCGCAGAGCAGGGCCTTGGTCAGGAAGGCCTGGAGCTTGGCGGCCGAGCTGGCACCGCGGAAGTTGAGGAAGATGACGTAGGCTGCAAAGCCGAGCGCGATCAGCGTCGGGAACAGGTAAACGTCGGCGCCCAGGATGGTGTAGAGCTTGACGGCGCGCAGCCACTCAAGACCAGGCAGGCTGCCGAACATCTCGGACACGAGGGTCGAAATGGCGATGGCCTCCCACGGGCACAGGATACCGTTGCCCAGAGCCAAAAGCCATCCGGTGATGTAGCTCAGCGTACGGCCAAAGCTACGATCGACATACTCGACGATGCCGCCCGAGATGGGGATAGCAGCCGTGAGCTCACCGAAAACAGCTCCGACGGGCACGAGGAAGATTGCACCCAAGAGGAATGCGATCATAGCGGGAACGGGACCGCCGCCCACGACCATCCAGTCGCCGACCTGCAGAACCCAACCGGTACCGATAATGGCGCCGAAACCGATGGTGAAGAAGTTCCAGAGCGAAAGCGTTTTCTTCATACCGCCGTTATCCTCGACTGCAACTTCTGCGTTCTTGTCCGCCATTGTTCCCCTCCTTTCCTTTTTGACGCCCCTTGACGTCACCCCTTGCGCGGTCTGTTTTGCCGCGCTCTTTTATTTCGTGGCTTTAAGATACGGCCTTGGCGCAGCAGCTCCGCTTGTAGCTCGACCGAAGGCAGAACTGCAAAACGAGCGGCGCCGTTTTTGGGACGAACGGCACGGTTTGCCGTTCATTGTTGCCGCCCGTCCGACGGGCGTACGCTCATCGGACGCATATAGAGTTGTTTTTGAGGCCGTGTGTTTTGCGCCTTTCGTACCGTTTACCGAGCTTTTGACGCGCAGACCCATTTGTTGCACATCTTTTTTGTAGGATGGACAGGTTATACATGAGACAAGGCGGTACGAATGGCATACGGATACAACGACGGTGATCAACGGCGACAAAGCGTTCGCCTTGCTGGCCGTACCACGCCTACGCCCACAAGTGTCACGAGCAGCAATCCGCAACGTCCTCAAGAGCAACCCAGGCCTTCGTCTCGGCAGCAGGCAAGCAGAACGCGGCAGAGTGGCCGTCTGAGCACGGGCACAAGCGCGCAGCAAGATGGCCGCTTGGGCGCGCGCACTCGACAGCGTCAGGCCGAGGTTCCGCAACTGCGCCGCAACGGCGCACGTCAGCCCGGCATCCATATCAACCGCTTCTTTTCGCATCCCCAAGGCGGACGCGACGGCAAGCCCTACCGCTCGACATCGCACGCGAATGCCCCCGCCCTGCCGGCTCGTCGACTTCGCCTCGCACTGTGCTCTATCCTTACCTGTCTGGTCTTTGTGCTTATGAGCTCCTGTATGTCCCACGGTTCGGCCGGTCTCGAGCCCACCGCCGAGGACAAGCTGCTCAAGGCCCCCGTCGCACCCGGTTATTCTTTCGCCTTTTCGACCCCGCGCTCGCAATGGCAAGCCGGCACGATGCCCCATATCTATCAGATCGACCCTGCGTGGTCGGAGCTGCCTTACGCCGGCGGCACCATCCGCCAAAATGCCTGTGGGCCTACGTGCCTCACCATGGTCTACATCTTTAAGACGGGACGCACCGATATGACCCCCGTCGATATGTGCGCGCTTTCCGAGGCGGGCAATTACGCCCCCACCGGTGCAACCGAATGGTCGTTTATGACGAGCGGCGCGTGGCAGTTGGGGCTTAACGGAACGGAGCTCCATATCGATCGCGACTCGATGACTCAGGCGCTGCGTTCGGGAGCGCCCGTCATCGCCGCCGTTCGGCCGGGCACCTTTACCAACGTGGGCCACTACATTGTGCTTTACGGTATTGACGACGCCGACCAGATTGGCGTCTACGACCCCAACTCGGCCAGCCGCAGCGCCCGCCGTTGGGGCGCCGTAGAGGTCCTTAACGAAGTCGAAGCCATGTGGGCCTACTACTAGTCATTGGGGACAGACTTAAATGAGTAGCCCCAGGCTGCCAGGAACTGCCGACACGGAAAGCGCATCCCATTTTGGAGCTCAATAGCGGGATGCACTTTCCGTTAGCGGCCCGTTTGGGAAACTACGTTCCACTTTCCGGCAACATTCCGGGATGCATTTTCCGGTTGAGGCCCTCAAGGGAAACTATGTCCCATGTTGGACGCTCATTCTGGGATGCGCTTTCCGCAGTTGATTGATGCGGGCTTTAAGGACTGTTCCAAGCTGCCAGCAGAAAAGGAACGTCCCCAAATGCCGGGTTTCCGCAGTCATTGGGGACAGACTTAAATGACTAGTCTTTTAAGAACGTCCCCAATGACTACCCACAGAATGAGGGTCTCATCGGGGACTAGGTAAATAGCAAAAGCCCCCGCGGCCGAAACGGGCCGCGGGGGCAGCAGGCTTGCAAGGGTTAACTCAAGTCCTCGCCATTTGATGCAATGACCTTTTGATACCAGCAGAAGCTGTCCTTTCGGTAGCGATCGAACGTGCCTTTGCCCGTATCATCGGCATCGACATAAACAAAGCCATAGCGCTTCTTCATCTGCCCCGTCGAGGCCGATACCAGATCGATACAGCCCCACGGCGTGTATCCCATCAGGTCAACACCGTCCTCGACAATTGCATCGCGTAGCGCAAGAATATGCCTGCGCAGGTAATCAATATGATACGCATCGTGGACTTTGCCGTCTTCCAGCGCATCGAGTCCGCCCACACCATTCTCAGCGATAAAGAGCGGAAGATGGTAACGATCGTGGTAGCCGGCAAGCGTCACGCGCAAACCCAGCGCATCGATCTGCCATTTCCAGGCAGTCTCTTTATCCTTGAGGTACGGATTGCGCAGCGTCGGGAACACGTTGCCCTCCGCCTTCTCAGCGATCACCTGGTCATCGGCGCACACCAAGCGCGAGCAATAGTACGAGAACGAGATGAAGTCGACGGTATGCTCGGCCAGATACTCCGTATCGCCCGGCTTAAAGGGCACGTGAACACCCTCTTTCTCGAGCGCACGCAGCTTCCAAGTAGGATAGGCGCCCGCAGCCATCACGTCAGTGTAGAAGTAGCGGCCGCGGTCCTCCTCATACGCAAGCCATACGTCCTCGGGCGCACAACGGTACGGATAGGTCGCACCGGCAGCGATCATGCAACCCACCTTGTTTGCGGGATCGATCTTGTGCAGGATCTCGACAGCGCGAGCGCTCGCCATAAACATATGGTGCGAAAACGCCGCGGTCACGGCTGCACGGTCACGCTCATCCTCGAGCGTGACGCCCGCGTTGAGATAGGACAGCGCCACGCTGTTGATCTCGTTGAAGGTGAGCCAATAACGCACGAGGCCCTGGTACGCACGTCCGACGGTCTCGACGTAGTGCGCATACCGCTCGATCATCTCTCGGCTTTGCCATCCACCATAACGCTCGACCAGAGCCAACGGATAGTCGTAGTGCGACAGCGTCACGAGCGGCTCGATTCCGTGCTCGCGCAGCGCCTCGAATACCTGACGGTAAAACTCCAAGCCCTCACCGTTGGGCTCGGCCTCCATCCCTGTGGGAAAAATACGGCTCCAACAAATTGAAAGACGCAGGCACTTAAAGCCCATCTCGGCAAAGAGCTCGACGTCCTCGCGCCAATGATGGAAGAAGTCGTTGCCCCAACGGCATGGATACAGCCTGTCCGGATCATCCACGGGCTTTTGCCTGCCAAACATCACATCCCAGCGGTCGGGACCCTGTGGAATCAGGTCGGAGTGCGACATACCGCGGCCGCCCTCGTTCCAGCCCCCTTCGGCCTGGTTGGCAGCGAGCGCGCCGCCCCACAAAAAGCCCTCGGGCATACCGGCAGCAGACGTTCTGTCAAAGTAACCCATGCTACTCAGTATCCTTGGCAGAAGCTGCCGCGGCGTTCTCCTGCTCCTGTGCCAGGAGCTGGTTGTCGTACACCTTAAAGAACGGGTACCAGACCACAGCCATGACCACGATCAAAACGATCGTAAATACCCAGATGCGCGGGTCGAGGCACTGGATAAAGCCCTGAACGAAGATGGGGAACGTGCCGCTCACCAAGATGTAGAAGTTAGAGACAAGACCCAGTGAGATTGCACCCCAATACAGCAGGGCCGAAATCATACCGCCCAGCACAAACGGAATCATGAGGATCGGGTTGAAGATGATGGGTGCGCCAAAGATCGCGGGCTCGGAGATACGGAAGAAGCTCGGCACGATCGATGCCTTGCCAAATGCCTTGAGCTGCTGCGACTTTGCCCTAAACGCGCAGAGCGCCACAAAAGAGAACGTATTGCCCGTGCCGCCGATGAGGTTGATGACCATCGACATGAGTACCGGGTGGAACTCAAGCGGCTGCCCAGCAGCGTAGAGTGAGGCGTTGGCAGCAAAGGCGGCAAGCGTGACCGGGGCGGTGATGGGCATCACGATCATGTTGCCGTGGACGCCAAAGCACCAAAACAGCAGCGTCATGAAGCAGATAAGCAGTGCGCCGGGCACAGAGTCAACTGCGACGGAAAGCGGGGCAGCGAGCAGCTTCTCGATAACCGAGGGGATGGACAGCGTGGGATCGATCATCTGGATCAGCAGGTTGCCACCAAAGAAGATGAGGATGTTGGCGAGCATAGGCACGATGGCGCCAAAGGTTTCGGACAAAAACGGCGGCACGCCATCGGGCATCTTGATGGTGATGCCCTTGGTCTGGCAGAAGCGCGTGACCTCGACGGAGACCAGGGCAACGATGATGGCAGTAAACAGGCCCTGCGCACCCAGATAGGTGCAGGGGACCGCCTGGAGCACGGACTCATCAGCAAGCTGGTAGTAGGACGACGGCGCCGCGGCGATCAGGAACATCACCAGCGAGGTCATACCGGCGTTAAGCTTGGGCATCTTGTAGGTGCCCGCCAGGTTATAGGCGATTGCGAACGTCACGATCACCGACAGTATGCCCATCGTCATGTTGAACGGGATGAGCAGCGTGAGCTTATTGGCCGTGGCAAAATCGAGCCAAGGGCCAAAGACGGACCAGAACCCGCCCTGCGCCACCAGGTCGGCCGTGACCGGCGGGTTGGCGATGATCATAAAGACGGCAGAGACCAAGATGAAGCTGATCGCGCTCATAAAGCCCTTTTGCATGGAGGCAAAGTGGCGCTCGGTGCCGCAGAAATTGGCAATAGGGGTCAGTTTTTCCTGAAGCAGGGTCATGAACTTTTCCATGGTCGCCTCCTAGCCCAACAGCGACTGGGCGAGTGCCAGCACGTTGGCGGCGTTGCCCATGCCGTAGTCCTGTGCGGGGATGACCGCGGTCGGCTTACCGCTCCCCTGCTTGACGGTGTTGAGCTGGTAGGACACCTGCGGCCCCAAGAGCAGCACGTCATAATCGGCGCAGGTCTCCTGATACTCGCCGATACCCACCGCATCGATATCGAGCTCGATGCCGTTTTGCTCCGCGTATTTCTCGAGTTTCTTCATCAGAATGCTTGTAGACAGGCCAGCTGCGCAAACAAGAAGGATCTTCATAAGGGATTCCCTTCGCATTGATTGGTTGGATAGTCGCCGCACGCCGTTAGGCGTTCTTGGCTGCAGTGCGCTCATACAGGCAGATCAGCTCCTGCACGAGCTCCTGAGCAAGCATGGAGCACATGAGGTGGTCCTGAGCATGGACCAGCAACACATCCACCGACAGATGCTCGCCCGCCGCCTCGGTCGAAAGCAGCTGCGTTTGGATGTGGTGAGCCTTGATTCCCACATCCTTTGACTGCTTCATGAGTTTGGCGGCAGCGTCAAAATCCCCCGCCTTTGCCTTTTCAAGGGCTTCGAAGGCAAGGCTGCGCGCCTCTCCCGCTGCAGCGACCAGCTGAAACGAAACCATCTCGGTTCCCTGATCGTCCATAACGGTCTCCTCTCCCGTGATGTTTGGTTTGTACTTGAATATTCGAAACGCCTATCTCCCACCCGCAATCCTCGAGGTTTATTGCAGGCAGGCAAGGTTTTCGACAAAAGAAGCCTTAAGCCGTATGCGCTTGCACAAGCGCCATCAGCTCATGCCAGGACCGGCGCTCGCGTAAGCGCTCGACCCCCTGGCGGTCCATAAAGATCTCAGCGAGCAGCGAGCTCAAGATCCGCGTCTCATCGCCGCCCGACCGGGCAAACGACACCATAAAGACGATATCGACCTCATGGCCGTATTCGTCCCAAAGAATGGGATGTTCGAGCAGGCCCACGGTAACAAAGGCCTCGGCGCTCAAAGGATGCATCCCATGGGGCATGGCCACCCCATTGCCAAACGAGGTGGCACTCGCGCTCTCGCGCTCGGCAACCTCTTGGGCAAACTGGGCATCGACACGGCCGCTCTCGACGGCGCGCTCGGAGAGATATCGGAGAACGGCCTGCTTCGACGACGCCTCAACGCGGTTGAAGAACAGGGCACGGCTAAAGAAAGCGCTCAGGGAGTCCGATTGCGCAGCGTCATCACTCAGCACCTTGCGGATAGCGTTGACATCGCTCGTCTCCAAGAAGAAATCGGCCTCGCGGACGGGCACAGGCAACTTGACGTTGAGCGGCACCGTTGTGAACACGTAGTCGATGTGCGAAAAGTCGAGCGTTCCCACGCGGGCGACGTCGCATGTCTCAATCGACTCGATATACATACCAAACTGCTTGCGGTACTGGTGCTCGAGCATACGGGCGCTTCCCGCTCCCGAGGCGCACACGATCAGGATGCGTTTGCGACGCGGCTGGTCGGCTTGCTGCTCGAGGGCCAGGGCAAATGCCATGGCGATGTAGCCGAGCTCCTCATCAGAGGGCTGGCTGCCAAAATGACGCTCGAGTACCTGCGAGGTGCCGGCCGCCATCGAATAGGCCAACGGAAACCTCGTCTTGATATCGGGCAGCATGGGGTTATCCATATGCATGTGATATTCAAGGCGATAACCCAGAGGGCCAATATGCCGAGCAAGGTTCATGCGAAGTTCAAGATCGCTGCTAAAGTCAAACCTAAACTCATCGTTGACCGCACATACCATCTCGGAAGCGATCTCCCACATCTCGTCCGAGATAACGGCCGAGCCCTTCTCGGGCACGCCCGTGCCCCTGCCGAGCAAATGGATTGCGATAAAGGCAACCTCTTCTCGGGGCATGCTCACGCCCAGGGCATCCTTGATGTTTGCGGCAATCTGGAAAGCCGCAGCGTATTCGCGCGTTCCCTCCAGCTTTAAAACGTCCGATTCTGCAGCCGGGACATAGCAGCCCTGCTCGATGCGGCCAAGAGCGATGTAAAGATGCATGATGAGATTGCGGGATGCCAGCGAGCTCACCGTGACGGGCGAGGCAGTCAGGGCATCGTCCACACATGCGGCGATGGCCCGCAGGCGCTCGGCGAGCTCTGCATCGTCGGTGTCGGGCAACACGGGCCTCACCAGTGAGGCCAGACACAGACGCCGTTGCGACTCCCCACCCGCAACGCGGATTCCGTAGCGAGGGCGCTTTTCGAGCATCAAGTCAAATTGGGCGAGTTTCTGCTCTACCAGACGCATGTCATTGGACAGAGTTCGCGCCGAAACGTAGAGTAAATCCGCATACTCCTCAATCGTCACCCACTGGGACCGCATGAGAAGGTCGTTAAGAAGGAAGGACACACGGCCGTCGCGCGTATCAGGAATGCCCGGATGGGCCAGAGCCGCACCGTCTAGCAAGCGAGCAAGCTCATCTGCATGTGCAACATCGATACGATATTGCCCTTTGCTGCCAACGATGCGTGCAACCCCCGCAAGCTTGTCGTTTGCGCGATGGATATAGTTTCTCACGGCGCGCTCGCTTACCTCGAGACGCTTGGCAAGCACCGCGACAGCGACAGGCTGATCGTCCTCGATCATATTTACAAGCTGCTTAACGCGAGCATCCATGTCCTCCTCCTTTCCCTGCGTCTAGTCTAACGCGGTAAAGAATGACACTCCACGTCGCGCTCGTTCCGCCAACGCGGAACAGGTTGCGGGGAGTCCAGCTGAACTTATAGGGAGCACGGAGAGAGGGGCCGAAAGCAATGCGTCGGTGTGAGATGCGCTTTCCGCAGTCATTGGGGACAGATTTAAATTAGTAGTCATTGAGGACGTTCTTGTTTGACTAGTCGTTTAAGAACGTCCCCAATGACTAGCCTTTAGGGACTGTCCCAAGCTGCCGGCAGGAAAGGAACGTCCCCAAGTGCCAGGTTGAAACAAAAGCCCCGCAGTCGGAGCGGACTGCGGGGCTCATGAAGAGAGGCTAGTTTGTGGGCGCCTTGCCTGGCGCCCACGAGAGAGGCAATGGAGCAGAGGCTACTCGTGGATGCGGGTACCGGAGAGGCCGGCCATGGTCTCGGCGGCCTTGTCCAGGGCGCCGATGATGCAGGTGCGGCCCTTGCGGGAACGGGCGAACTTGATGGCGGCGCGGACCTTGGGCTCCATGGAACCCTTGCCGAACTGGCCCTCGTCGGCCAGGCGCTCGGCCTCGTCGGCGGTGATGTCCTCGAGCTCCTCCTGGTTGGGCTTGCCAAAGTTGATGGCGACATGCTCAACGGCGGTCAGCAGGAACAGAACGTCGGCGTCGCAGTCCTCGGCCAGCAGCTCGCCGCCCAGGTCCTTGTCGATGACGGCGGGGACGCCCTTGTAGCAGCCCTTGTTCTCATAGTCGCGGACGACGGGGATGCCGCCGCCACCGCAGGCGATGACGATGAACTCGTTGTCAAGCAGGTTGAGGATGGAGTCAGCCTCGACGATCTTCTTGGGATCGGGGGAAGCGACAACGCGACGCCAGCCGCGGCCGGAATCCTCGACGAAGACCTTGGAAGGATCCTCGGCCATGAACTCCTTGGCCTGCTCCTCGGTGTAGAAGGGGCCAATCGGCTTGGTCGGGTTCTTGAACGCGGGATCGTCCGGGTCGCACTCGATCTGGGTGACGACGGTTGCGGCGTGCCAACGCTTATAGCGCTTGTGCATCTCGCGGCCAATGCCCTGCTGCAGGTGATAGCCGATGTAGCCCTGGGACATGGCGCCGCACTCGGGCAGCGGCATCTCGGGGGTGCCGATGGCGTCGTGGGCGGCGGCGAAGGCGTTCTGGATCATGCCGACCTGCGGACCGTTGCCGTGGGTGATGATAATCTCGTTGCCCTGCTCGATCAGGCCGAGGAGAGCGTGAGCGGTGTTGCTCACGGCCTCGATCTGCTCAACGGGGTTGTTGCCGAGGGCGTTGCCGCCAAGGGCGACGACGATACGATCGGGCTTGCCAAGAGGCTTAGACATTGCTGGAATCCTTTCTGTAAAAGGCCTACAACCCATTAATAACCCGCGCCCGTGCGATACGCGAGTTTATTAAGGTTTATATTCTCTTTATCGCTCATTTTATTCATTTTGAAAATAGTTGAACGGTGAACGGTCGCTTTTACCCGCTCAGCGTAAAGAAACCCAGCTCAAGCATATCTACGTCATTTACGTGCAACTTTATTTTAATAGAGCAGGGATTAGACCAGATTATGCAAACTTTATCTTTGCTAAACATAAAACAGACAGCGCAAAATCTTACTCGCACTATACGAGATTCTATGCACTTATTGGACGAGTATGCAGCCCTGCAATAACATGGCGTTTTTCATCCAACTTAAGGAATAGACGAGCGCCCATACCGCGCGTCGGCCGGCAGCCGGCGAGCCGTCTCGTCGATTGCCGCTTCCAGAAAATCAAAAACTGATATTGCGCGCGCAATTGCTGCATGGTACTTTAGCGAAGAACAGCGCGGGCTGGGGCGACAGAGATCTGTCGTGAAGTTTGGGTTCGGCGACCCCGCTGCTGTCTTCTCCTTATCCGCCAGCGAACCCCTTGAGCGACGGATTGAGGAGGTCCTTACTATGACAAAAATGCTCAAGATCACGCTAAATGGCGAGACGTTTCTCGCCGACATGCTCTGGGACAAGGCTCCCGAGGCATGCAAGCTGTTCGAATCGTCCTGTCCGGTCGAGTCACGTATCTTTTCGGCCAAGATCTGCGATGCCGAGGTAACCTATCCTGTCTCGGGCCCCATCGCCAATTACGAGCACATCGAGAACCCCGTCTTTCACGAGCCAGCGGGCGCCGTGAGCTGGTATGGCGGATGGTCGTCAATCTGCATCTTCTTTGACGTGTGCGAGCCCTTTGGCACCTGCAACATGTTCGCCCGCATCTGCGAAGCCGACCGCGAGCGTTTTGCCGCCGCCTGCCGCAATGTCTGGGACAACCAGGGCATGTACATTAAAAACGAAATCGTCGAGATCGAAACGGAGGCCTAAAGATGATGGATATCAACAATCTGCTCACGCTCGACCTTGCCGAGTACACCACTGCACTTGAGGCCCTCGCCGATCAAATGATGCTCGAGGAACCGCGTGACATCGACTACATGCGCCGCCGCAAACTCGACACCGGCCGCGAATTCGCCGTCTGGAACTTCACCGTCGGTTACTGCATGAACGCCGCCGACGCCCTCTCCCTCCTGCGAGCCCAGGCCAACGAAAACGCCAACGACGGCACCGCCGACCTCGCAACGATCAAAAACAGTGCCGCACGCCTGTGCGACTGGTTCTCGGGCGCCTTCGACGTCACCGGCAAAATGGATGACACCACGGCAATCCTCGCCCACAGCCGCGACCTCTACGCCCAGGTTGAGACTCACGAACAGTTCGCGGCCCTCACCCGCGCCACCGAGCGCTATCTGGTCCAGCTCCAATTTTGGGTCGACCGCCAGATTCCCTGGCCGGCTATTAGCGACCTCGTCCACGGCTACCGCCTACGCACAGAGAGCGGCGAGACAAGGTAACCAAGCAAGCAGCACCGACAACACCCCACCATCGAGATCCAAAGTAAGAATCAGAGGGCTGGAGACGCACCCAACAGCGTCCCCAGCCCCTTCGCAAAGTAGAGCACTGTTTCAGTGGCTTTGAGGCCTATTCGAACCTTTGCTATCTCCCAATTTTTGTATATTTTCGACATTATTATCTGCCAATTTTTGTATGATTTTAGGCGATTCTATCTGTCAATTTTTGTCATTTGGAGGTTTAATGCTACGCCGTAAGGTCACTGATAAGCTTTTGAGCTGGAAGAATAACTCCAATAAGGCATTACTCGTTACTGGTGCGCGTCAGATTGGCAAGAGCTATGCGATTCGCGCGTTTGGAAAAAGCAACTACGCGTCGTATTTTGAGGTCAATTTACTACTCGATGTCGAAGCAAGGAATGCACTTGTTGGCGCAAAGAACTCCGTTGACTTTATCAACCGCGTAGCCCTTCTTGCGGATGCGCCGCTTGTTGAGGGCGATACGCTTGTCTTTGTCGATGAGATTCAGGAGTATCCGCAGATCGTTACACTCATGAAGGCGTTGGTCGAGGATGGGCGCTTTAGCTATGTCTTCTCGGGGTCTATGCTTGGGACTGAGTTTAAGGGGATCTCTTCTTTTCCGGTGGGGTATGTAGAGCACATTGTTATGCGCCCGATGGATTTTGAAGAGTTTTGTTGGGCAAACAGCGTCAGCGAGAATGTGCTTGCAGGCATTCGCAGCTGCCTTGTCGAGAAACGTCCTGTCGAAAACTATATTCATGAGGCGATGCTCAAGAACTATAGAGCTTATATCGTTTGCGGCGGTATGCCGGAGGTCGTTCAGAACTATATTGATTCGGGTTATTCGCTCGTGAGAACACGTGAGCTTCAAACCCAGCTGGTCGATCAGTACAAAAGCGATATCTCAAAATATGCATCGACTCGAGCGTTTAACGTTCGGTCGATTTTTGAGCAAATTCCCGTTCAGCTTGAGGCGGAGTCTCATCGCTTTGTTGTTTCGTCTCTGGGTGAGGGAGCTCGCCTTAAAAAATATGAACAGGATTTCCTGTGGCTTGTTAACGCAGGTGTTGGATTGATGGTCGCCAGGGTGACGGAGCCACGGAGTCCTCTCAAGAGGACGGAGAAAACGACAGCCTTCAAACTATACGAGTCTGATACAGGCATGCTCGCATCGCGATACCCCGGCAGCACTGCACGCGCTGTCTATCTTGATATGAAAACTCCCAACCTTGGTGGTCTCTATGAGAACGTGGTCGCGCAGGAACTCGTTGCCCTTGGGGCGGATGCATGGTACTACCAAACGCGTGAGGTCGGTGAAGTTGACTTTGTGATCGAAGGCGCCCACGGGCATGTTGTCCCAATCGAGGTCAAATCGGGCAAGAAAGTTCGAGCGCACGCGGCCCTCGATCGTCTGATGAGTGTGGGCGAGTACAAAATTCCCGAGGCCGTTGTACTAAGCCACGAGAATCTCAGCAAAGAGGGCAAGGTTCTGTACGTTCCAATCTACATGACGTTTTGTCTCGATGAGTTTATGGAAAAGGATGACCCCAATAACGATTTCTCGTTCGCACCCATATCTCTCTAGCCATTTGAATCCGCAATCCAGCCCCGTCCACACATCAATGCATTTCCCAAGGCGCTGCGCGTTTCGCGCCAAAGGCGCGAAAAAGCAAAGGGATAAGAAGCCGCAACAACCACGCCCCCATCCATCCCCAAAGTGGCGCGAGGTTTCGCGGCAAAGCCGCGAAACAGCGAAGGGGACAAAAGGCCCCACCAGCCACGTCATCCATTCAGCCACACAATCCGAGGACGTAGTCGTAGCAGGATCTGAGGGCTGACCTTCGCGGACACTCCGCAGGACGAAAGAACCCCCGCCGCACGTAGTGCGCAGCGGGGGTTCTTTCATGTCCGAGGACGTCCGCGAAGGTCAGCCCTCAGATCCTGCGGTGAGAGACCTAGGCCTCGTTGTACACCGTCTTGAGCTTCAGCAGGTGAGCATAGCGGTCCATAGCGGCCTGCTCGTTCTCCTTGAAGAGCTCCTCGGCGCGCTCGGGGAAGGAACGCGTCAGCGAAGCGTAACGGGCCTCGTTCATCAGGAACTCCTGATAACCGCCCGCGGGCTCCTTGGAATCGAGCGAGAACTTCTTGCCGGCAGCAGCCTCGGGGTTGAAGCGGAAGAGGTTCCAGTAACCGCACTCGACAGCCTTCTTCATCTCGGCCTGGCAGTTCTGCATGCCGCCCTTCTTGATGGAGTGCATCTCGCAGGGGCTGTAGCCGATGATGAGGGACGGGCCGTCGTAGGCCTCGGCCTCGTGGATGGCCTTGAGGGTCTGAGCCGGGTTGGCGCCCATGGCGACCTGCGCCACGTAGACGTAGCCATAGCTCATGGCAATCTCGGCCAGGGACTTCTTCTTGGTCACCTTACCGGCAGCGGCGAACTGAGCGACCTGGCCCAGGTTCGAGGCCTTGGAGGCCTGACCACCGGTGTTGGAGTAGACCTCGGTGTCGAAGACGAAGACGTTGACGTTGTGGCCGGAAGCCAGGACGTGGTCCAGGCCACCGAAGCCGATGTCGTAGGCCCAGCCGTCGCCGCCGAAGATCCAGAAGGACTTCTTGGTGAGGTAAGCCTTGTCGGCGAGGATCGCCTTGGAAGCGTCACAGCCGCACTTCTCGAGCTCGGCAACGTAGGCAGCGGCAGCGGTCTTGGAGGCCTCGGCGTCGTTGACGGAGTCGATCCAAGCCTGACCGGCAGCCTTGAGCTCATCGGACGGACCATCGGCAGCGATGATGTCCTGGGTAGCGGCGATCAGCTTGTGCTGAACGGCCTCATAGCCAACAGCCATGCCCAGACCGTGCTCGGCATTGTCCTCGAACAGGGAGTTGTTCCACGCCGGGCCGTGACCGTCCTTGTCCTTGCAGTAAGGAGCGGTGGCAGCGGGGTTGCCCCAAATGGAGGAGCAGCCGGTGGCGTTGGAGATGAACATGCGGTCGCCGGCGACCTGGGTCACCAGACGTGCATAGGCGGTCTCGGCGCAGCCGGCGCAGGAGCCGGAGAACTCCAGGTAGGGCTGCTTAAACTGGCTGCCCTTGACGTTGGCCGCGACGAGCTCCTTCTTCTCGGAGACGTTCTCGACCATATAGTCCCAAACGGGCTGCTGGTCCATCTCCTGCTCGGTGGGAACCATCTCGAGAGCACCCTTGGGGCAGACCTTGACGCAGTTGGTGCAGCCCATGCAGTCGAGCGGGGACACGGCCATGGTGAACTTCATGCCCTTGGCCTTGGGGCCCATGGCGTCGAGCGTGCGGGTAGCCTCGGGCGCGGCGGCAGCCTCGTCCTCGGTCATCGCGAACGGACGGATGGTGGCATGCGGGCACACATAGGCGCACTGGTTGCACTGGATGCACTTGGTCTCGTCCCAGTGGGGAACGACGACGGCGACGCCGCGCTTCTCGTATGCGGAGGCACCCAGCTCAAACTGGCCGTCGGCGCAACCGACGAAGGCGGAAACGGGCAGGCTGTCGCCATCCATGCGATCGATGGGCTCGAGCAGGTTCTTGACCTGCTGGGCGATGGCGGACTTGGTCTCCTCGGAGAGCTCGACGGGAGCGGCGTCCTCGGCGGTAGCCCAGTCGGCCGGAACCTCGAACTTACGGAAGGCGGTAGCGCCGGCATCGATGGCCTTGTGGTTGGCGTCGACGATGGCCTGGCCCTTCTTCATGTAGGACTTGGTGGCCGCGTCCTTCATGTACTGCAGGGCGTCCTCGGCGGGCAGAACCTTGGCCAGCGCGAAGAAGGCGGACTGAAGCACCGTGTTGGTGCGCTTGCCCATGCCGACCTTGGCGGCCAGGTCGATAGCGTCGATCAGGTAGACGTTGACGTTGTTGTTCGCGATATAGCGCTTGGCCACGGCGGGCATGTGCTCGGCGAACTCCTCGTCGCTCCACTGGCAGTTGACCAGGAAGGTGCCGCCCGGCTTGACGTCGCGGACCATCTTGAAGCCCTTGACGATGTAGCTGGGGTTGTGGCAGGCGACAAAGTCGGCCTTGGTCACGTAGTACGGCGAGCGAATCGGGGAATCACCAAAGCGCAGGTGCGAGACGGTGACTCCGCCGGTCTTCTTGGAGTCGTACTGGAAGTAGGCCTGGACGTACTTGTCGGTGTGGTCGCCGATAATCTTGATCGAGTTCTTGTTGGCGCCGACGGTACCGTCGCCACCCAGACCCCAGAACTTGCACTCGATGGTGCCGGGGGCTGCGGTGTTGGGCGCATCCTCGGCCTCGGGCAGGCTCAGGTTGGTCACGTCATCGACGATGCCGATGGTGAACTCGCGCTTGGGCTCGTCCTTCTTGAGCTCCTCGAAGACAGCGAACGCGGACGCGGGAGGCGTGTCCTTGCTGCCCAGGCCGTAACGGCCGCCGACGACCTTGATGCCCGTCTTGCCGGCCTCGTAGAGAGCGGAGACAACGTCCTGGTAGAGCGGCTCGCCGATGGAACCCGGCTCCTTGGTGCGGTCCATGACGGCAATCTTCTTGACGGTCTCGGGGAGAACGTCGACGAAGTGCTTGATGGAGAACGGACGGAACAGGCGAACCTTGACCAGGCCGACCTTCTCGCCGTGAGCGTTGAGGTAGTCGATGACTTCCTCGAGCACGTCGCAGAAGGAGCCCATGCACACGACGACGCGGTCGGCATCGGGAGCGCCGTAGTAGTTGAACAGGCCGTAATCGGTGCCGAGCTTCTCGTTGATCTTCTTCATGTAGCCCTCGACGACGGCAGGGAGCTCGTCGTAGACCTTGTTGCAGGCCTCACGGTTCTGGAAGAAGATATCGCCGTTCTCGTGGCTGCCGCGGGTGTGCGGGTGCTCAGGGTTGAGCGCGTGGTCGCGGAAAGCCTGGACGGCGTCCATGTCGCACATCTCGGCAAGATCCTTGTAGTCCCACATGGCGACCTTCTGGATCTCGTGGCTAGTGCGGAAGCCGTCGAAGAAGTTAAGGAACGGGGTCTTGCCCTCGATGGCGGCAAGGTGAGCCACCGGCGAGAGGTCCATGACCTCCTGGACGTTGCCCTCGGCGAGCATGGCGAAACCGGTCTGGCGACAGGCCATGACGTCGGAGTGATCACCGAAGATGTTCAGGGCGTGCGAAGCGACGCAACGCGCGGAGACGTGGAAAACGCCCGGGAGCTGCTCGCCTGCGATCTTGTACATGTTCGGGATCATCAGGAGCAGACCCTGAGAAGCCGTGTAGGTGGTGGTCAGAGCACCGGCGCCCAGCGAACCGTGAACGGTACCGGCTGCACCTGCCTCGGACTCCATCTCGACGACCTTGACCGGGGTGCCGAAGATGTTCTTGCGACCCTGGGCCGCCCACTGGTCGACATGGTCGGCCATCGGGCTGGACGGCGTAATGGGATAAATTCCCGCTACCTCGGTGTACGCATACGAAACATATGCGGCCGCCTCGTTGCCGTCCATAGACTTAAACTTACGCGCCATATACCCCTCTCCTCTCATATAGGTATACAGGCCCCGGCGATCGCCGGGATATTGGCGTGATGGGATTTTCGTTGTTGCTTCCAATCATCTGGCAGGCGGACTCAGCAGCAGGTACATGGCGTGGAGAGAAGGCATGCCAAGGCGAGGAGGGCTGCACGCGCTCCACAGGCCCAGCTACCCGTCTTGCACATGACCGAGCGCCGCAAAGGCCGCATGCCGGATGCTCCCGGGCACGCCCCGGCGATGGGAAGCGCCCGCAACGGAAATCCGCATGCGGGTTTATTGTACCCCGCCGTCAAGCCATATTTCGGCAAATATAGGTGGCCGGTAAAGGTTTACCTCGGGTGACTATTGTGCGCCCGGCACCGACGGATACAGTCCCCTGGAACCCCACAGCAGTTGCGGTGAAATAGGGACTGTTTTTGCTGTTAACGGCCTTAATCAGTCCCTATTTCACCGCAACTCATTGGGGGGATGAGTTAGAGGGCGCCGAGGAGGATGGCGTAGGTGGTGGATTCGCCGAGTTTGAGCTCGTCGCCGGGGCTGAGCCGGGCGGAGCGGCCGGGCTCTACTTGAATACACACGCTCGTCGCCCCGTTTACCACCACGGTGCCGTTCGTGGACGCCAGATCCTCGACAAACCATGTGCCAGAATCGTCGCACCAGATATGGGCATGGCGGGCCGAGACGTCGTCGCCGACGTCGGTGATGTCGCCCTCCCCCGTTGCCAGCGCGCCGATCTCGACGCCTTCCTCACTCGGCTGAATCCAGCGCGGGGCGCTCACCACGTAGCCGTTTTGCACGCGCAGCAGTCCCAGCGGATGTGCCGGCGCGACCTCGTGATCGCCCGCGACCGAAGATGTGCTCAGCGAGCGCGGCGTCGACGTTGCGCCGCCACAGGTCGCATGAGCGTAATCGATGGCATAGGTCACCGACGAACGTACATCTGCCGAACAACCCACGGCGACAAACAACACCAGGATGGCCTCGGCGCGCTCGGCGGGCATGAGTTCAGCCGCCTGCGACAGGCGCTCGAGCGCATTGCGATAGAGATTCGTGTCCTGGTGGCATTCCTCGAGTGCCCGCACCATGGGCTCGCCAGCGGGGCCGCACACCATATTGGTCACGGCCGCGGCGTCCATGGGGTTGCGACGGCGCAGGGCCAGCTGCGACATAATGCGCGCGGCCGAGGTGCCGTAATCGGCAAAATAACGTTCCTGCAGCGTGCCGACCGGCGCGCGCACGATAAAGCGCGAAACCCAGGAGCGATCGGCGGCACGGCTCTGCGGACTACGGCCGTCGGCGAGCGGGCGACTCGAGAGCACCAAGCCGCACAGTTCGATATGGCTCAGGTGCGCTGCGCGCTTAAAGATGTCAAACATTGCCCCGCACGGGGTGAGCTCAGCTTGAGAAGCCATGGCTTAGCCCTCCTTGGTCGCAGAGATCGTGTCGGATACTTCGGCCGGCCCGCCAAAGGCGCGGGCAGCCGC